>DAHXLC010000227.1 GCA_027371815.1 Candidatus Melainabacteria bacterium
TATTTAATATATAAATGAATGGTTAAATGTTAAAAATAAAGCTTTTGTTAAAATTTTAATTGTATTCTTAATTTACTTTACATTGCGCTGAGACTTAAACGAAAAATTTCAATTTTAATCAATCTCATTGATAGTTTTTAGTTAAAATACTGGGGTTTGAGAAATTTAGGCTTAGCAAAAATCGGTTGGACTTTTGGGCATAAAAACAGCTGGTTTAGTTATTGGTGAAAGATTTGGGGATAAAGGGTTGGTAAATTTTTGTTGGGTTTTACATTTCGACCAATGCTCTTGAATTAGTAAAATATTGGTTTTTAGTATGTTATGGTTGTCAGATTTAACTAAATTTAATAAAGCTGGTTGATAATCATAGGTTTTGAAAATTAGTTTTAATTCCCCAGGATGTTTGGCTGCTTGACATTGATGGTTGTTTAAAATAAGTTTAACGATTTCCTGGTAGAAACTGTCAAAATTGTCGGTAAATCCCGGATGGATATTAAATTCTATTAGATAGGTATTTTGTTCAAATTGAAAAATTTGGGCGCAAAACTGGAGGATATTACGTTTTAAATCATTCAATATCCAGATTGAATGATTTAAGTTGTTAATGCTACTAAATAAGTATGCGTAATTTAATTCAAAGATGGGAGTGTGATTTGTTGGAGTGGCTAAAAACCCATAGATTTCCCTTAGTCTGTATGGTAATGACAACTGGTATAATTCAAGAATTTTGGTTTTATCGGCAAGCTTAGCTTTAGTTATAGAGATTGAGCTTAAGCCGGCTGGACTAAAATTATCGCCTTTTAAGTAATAAGATATTTCGGCCTGTTTGCTAAACCCCTTATTCGCCAGAAGTCTTAGTCCCGTCGAGTTATTTAAATCGACTTCAAAATTAAAAGATCTTACACCTTGACTGCCGTAAATAGCTGATATAAAATTGATTAATTCATTAGCAATGCCACGATGACGATGCTCGGGGTGAATTATTAATTGTTCGATTCGCCACGAATTAGGTACTTTATCTAAACGGCCTAAGGCGAGGAAGCCTAGTACTTGAGTATCTTCTTTAGCGACATAAACTAATGAGTCAATATGTAAATTGCAAGGTAACCAATGTTGCCAAAATGATAATCCACGATAATGCGCTTTATTTTTTATGGTATTTATTTCAAAAGGAAGATATTCGCCATGTTTTTCTAACAAGGAAATTACTGACTGTTTGTCAAAAGTATATAGCGGCCCAATTTGTATCATGATTTTTTGCAAGGTAAGTGTATGTATTAAATATACCCAAAAAAATCAGCCTTAAGCTTGAGGATTTTTTTAATAGTTTAATAACCTAAGGGAAACTACTAGTAAGCTTAAATAGGACTGAGTATAATAATGTGCATAAAAGAAGTTTATTTATTTGTAGTTTAGGTCTGATTAAAATTTCAGATTTATTTTAAGGAGAAAAATTAAATGAAACAATTGTCCTGTTTAGCTTTTACGGCAGTCAAGGTGTAAGATCTTTTAATTTTGAAGTCGATTTAAATAACTCGACGGGACTAAGACTTCTGGCGAATAAGGGGTTTAGCAAACAGGCCGAAATATCTTATTACTTAAAA
>DAHXLC010000244.1 GCA_027371815.1 Candidatus Melainabacteria bacterium
TTCCCCTTCAAGTCACCTTAACTAATGGCCTTAAAGTAATTCTACTCAAAGAGAATTCTTTACCCGTAGTTAGCGTCCAAATGTGGTATCAATCTGGCAGTGTCAATGAACGTATTGGTAGAACTGGTTTAGCTCACTTAACGGAAAAAATAGGCACAGATTAGCAAAAGCTGAATTAATGTTAATGATTTTAGCTTTATTTTACAAGATTGTAATAGTTGTAAATAGTTTACTTGTAATAATTGGTTTCTATTGATATAATTTCTCATTATATTGCAACACTTTCTCAATAATTGTTAAATTGGATTAGATTAATATTGTGCCTTCAATTTCTAAAGTTAATTCAAAATCACAACAAAATAATTTTAACAGTTTAAATGCCAATTTAAATAAAACTGATGTAATTGCCTTAGTCGGAAATCCTAATGTCGGTAAGTCCGTTATTTTTAATGCTTTGACTGGTCTTAAAATGGATGTAAGCAATTACCCAGGTACAACTATTGAAATTGCTAAAGGTTCGTTAACGGTTGTTAACCAAAATTATGTTTTAATTGATACGCCAGGTGTTTATGGCGTATCGAGTCTTAATGATGAGGAAATTGTTGCCCGCAGTGGCATACTATCGGCCGATCTGATTATTAATGTTATTTCAGCTTTAAGCTTGGATCGGGATTTGTTTTTAACTCAGCAATTATTAGATTTTGGCAAGCCTATGATTTTAGTCATAAATCAATGGGATGAGGCTGTAGCTGCCGGTTTAACCATTGATGTAGCCAAGCTTGAAGCTATTTTACGGATTCCGGTTTTAACTTGCGTTGCTGTAAGCAATTTAGGTATTGAAAATATTAAAATGAATCTTCATCGAGCTTGTTTTCCGGAGTTGGAAGGTTTCTTAGCAGATAAAACTCAACCAATAATTAACAATGGTTTAAGTCAGGCTCAGGCTGTTTTATTGTTGGAAGATGATAATTTGACTAAATTAGAAACGCTGCAAAATTACCATTCGTTACGTGATGAAATATATTCAATGCGGCGCGGTAAAGTTAATGACATTTATAATGCTTGCGTAATCTATAAGAGTAAGAAGCTTAATTTTTCCAAAAAATTAGGGTCGTTTTTAATCCACCCGTTTTGGGGTAGTTGTATTGCTTTTTTAGTTTGTTACCTGCTTTTTTATCAGTTATTAGGCGTAATCATTGCCCAGAAACTTGTTGATATTACCGAAAAACAAGGAATGAAAATTTATTATGAGCCTAAAATTAAAGAAGTATTTGCTTTTATAAGTCCCGTTACCATTAAGGTTAATGATACTAATTTTTATTTTCCCCAGGGCTTTATTGGCAATAAACAGGAATATCAGCAATTTACGAAGATAGCTAATTATTGCCCAGTTAATGAAATAAATTATAATTTTTGGCATTATCATAATATTCAATCTGGTCTAAGTAACATTTTAGTAGGTGAATATGGAATTTTAACCTTGACTGTTACTTACTTATTTGCTTTACTTTTTCCTTTAGTACTTGGCTTTTACTTAGGCTTATCCCTTTTGGAAGACTCCGGATATCTGCCTCGATTAGCTGTTTTAGTGGATAGGCTGTTAAATAAAATTGGCTTAAATGGTAGGGCGATTATTCCCTTAATTTTAGGCCTGGGTTGTGTAACGATGGCTACTATTACTACAAGGCTATTAACCACCCGACGTGAAAAAATTATAGCTACAGCCTTACTGGGTATTGCTATTCCTTGTTCGGCTCAATTAGGTGTTGTTTCTGGAGTTTTAGCTAGTTGTGGTGGATCTGTTGCATGGTTGGTTTATTTGACTATTGTATTTTCCATGCTGGCTATAGCCGGTTTAGTCTTGAATACCATTTTACCAGGTGATTCGGCGGGATTAATTATTGATTTGCCACCGATGCGTATGCCTCGCCTTAATAATGTTTTAAGTAAAACCTGGGGTAAGTCATTTAGTTTTTTACAAGAGTCCATACCCATGTTTGCCCTGGCTAGCCTGGTGGTAACGATTGCGCAAATGCTGGGTTTGTTAGATGTTTTTGTGCAGATGGTTAAACCTATTACCGTTAACTGGTTAAATTTGCCCAGCGATCCGCGCGTAGCTACAACTTTTATCTTAGGTATCGTCAGGCGTGATTTTGCCTCGTTTGGCTTGACTCAAGTGGTTATGACCCCAGTTCAGGCGGTTGTCGCCATGATTGTCATAACTTTATTTGTCCCTTGTATTGCTACTGTTGGCGTGATGATTAAAGAACGTGGTGCCAAAATTGCCTTATCCATTTGGTTTATGTCTTGGGTATTAGCCTTTGGCATTGGTGGTGTATTAGCTAAACTATTACCAATTTTTATGCATTAAGTCGTAATTTATTAGTTATTAACTATTTGATTATTTATTTACCAAAAACATTAATTTATTTAAAAAATTTTAAAGTATTTATAATGAAAAAAGTCATTAACGCATAAATTATAATACAATAAATGTATAAAACATTGTGGCAGGCGTCGCCAAGTGGTTAAGGCCCTGGATTGTGGTTCCGGTATGCGGGGGTTCGAATCCCCTCGTCTGCCCCAGTTTTAAAAGCTAATTATTGTTTATGTATTAACTCAGCCTGGGTTGACTTGGTAGCTTTTAAGTTGAGATTTAAATCAGTGGTTAAAGTTATTTTATCGCCAGGCAGTAAAATGGCTTCATCGCCATCAATAAAGGCTCCGGCTATTAAAAACCCTCCAGGTAGTCCTTCGCTAAACCCAATACCAAAAGCCTTTAAACGGGGATGTTTTTGATCTGGGGTAATTTCATGTCTTAAGACAAAAGAAGGTTTTACGGCACCAGCTGCTCCATAGGCTAAGGGTAAAATGCCCATAGAAATAACACCGCCAAGCATTGCTGCTGTATGAATACCCATTGGTATGGCATTGTTTTTGACTTGTTTAAGTATGGACGGTGTTATTAAAAAATCGTTATTAACAATTAAGTCGCTTCGATGTTGATATTCAATATTTTCTTTAACTGAGTTAATACTGTTTTGGTTAACTTTAAGATCTAAATTAAGCTCAGTCGAATTATCGTTGGTATTAGCTAAATTATCTTGATTCGAATTAGCATGATTTTGCTGCAGATTTTTCGTTTGTATTACTTTGGTTTTCGGAGCCGGTTTAGCTATTGTTATCAGGGTTTTATTAGGGGTAATAATTCGATCAAATTCCAGACCAATATAACCACCTGAATGGAGCCATTTATCTTTAGAAAATTCTGATTTTAAAAGCTTTCGGGCTTTTTGGATATAAATAATATGGCCTTGTACTTTACTATTTAAAGGAATTAATTCATTGTCAAGGTAAAATTCATTAGTGGTATAGCCTGAAATTTTAGCGCCATTTTGAGCCTGTTTTGTATTAATAATATTATTTAATTTAATTTCAAATTTGTTCGGGCAAGGATTATTTTCAAGTTGTGAATTAGCTAGTTTTAAGCCCGCATAGGCTAAGGTATTGATTATTAAATAATCAAAGAAAATTAATAAAATTAGACATGAGGCTTTATATGGCTTATTCATTTTTAATTACGACTTTACTGGCTAATTAATTGATGGTTTGATTAATTTAGCTGGAGAAATTTTTCATTTTTAGCAATATAAAAATTATTTTTTTATATTAGCTTATTTTAGTAATAGTCAAGTTTACTTTTAAGCAATTTTTGCTTAGATAATGCTATAGTTGTTGACAATTTTAGAGTACATGACTACTTTAACTGATTTTGCGTAACATAAAAAATACCTAATGATTGTTAACAAATCTTTAGGTATTTTTTAGTAGTTTATTATTTAGCGATTTTGGGACTTTAAATTCTTGCTAAACTTAGAATCTTTATTTGATAAGTAGCAAACATTATTTTAAGGTCTTGACATATTCGTAAAGACCATTTAAAGTTGGTTCGTCACTGGCAATTTTCGCAAAAGATGGCATAACCCCATGCGTTGTAGATAAAAATTTAGTGAATTTTTCTTTGGATTTTAATTCACTAGATCCAATAATGGGTTTATTGGGCGACATAATATTTTTGCCGCCAGCATGACAGGCTGCACAGTTATTCTTAAAAGTAGCTGCACCTTCATCTGAGCCCGCTAAAGCAATATTGGAATTTAAAATACCTAAAGATTTGTTAACAATCATTAGGTATTTTTTATGTTACGCAAAATCAGTTAAAG
>DAHXLC010000304.1 GCA_027371815.1 Candidatus Melainabacteria bacterium
CTGCGTGGTAGTATGATCAGTAGGATTGACCAGTTTAAAACCAAGGTTCACCAATGGACTGGTATCGTTAGTATTATCCAAGAATGTATTAAAATCCCCAGAAATAATACCGCTAAAATTAGAGCCTAGATCACTGGCCAAATACTGCATTTGCTGATAACGAACTTTACCAGTTACAGCTGGACCTCCCCGCATCGACTTCAAATGAACCACTACCGCACTAAACTTAACTCCCGAAACGGTATCTTCAAGGTCAAGCCGAAATGCCGGACGCAAGTCAGGAATACCCTGAACATTTGCCAGGTTATCATAAGACTTTGGCTGACCAATAACTTTAAGCCGCGGGTGAACCAGAAAACCAACGGCTTGACCACGGGTATTAGCCACTGAGCAATAACTGGTATAATTAAAAGCTTGTGCCAACGTATCCAAGCCATTGCTATCGACTTCTTCACAAAACAAAAGATGATGACGCGGAACAATTTGGGCATAGGCTTTACTGAAATACTTAGCCTTAGACGAATCCAAAAACTCCATATTCCACTCGCCTAAAACAAGATTACCAGAATTAGTAGCCATTGGCATATTAGCCATAGACCTGGTAACTTCAGTTGCTACAGTATTAGCATCAGGCAGGGGGCGAGGATGATTACCACCTTTCTTACGTTTAGCGCTAACCTTGAGAAAATTGGCAACCGAGATAAAACCTTTGCGACTAAGTTCAATAGCTGAAAGTGAACTTAATTCACTAGGGTGAGGATAAATAATTTTATTGCGCAAAACCATACTGGTATAAGCTTTAGATTTAGCAATAATCTGTTCCAGTTGATAAGCAGATAACAGATTGTCTTTGGATGTGTTCATGAATACATCTCCTTATTTGGGTGAGGGTTAAGGACTTAAAACTTAATAAAATCTTAAGTCTTTTAGACAATGGGGATTTTAACTAATAGCCATTAAAACCAATTAGTCATTGCGGGCTATTTAAGAGCAAAACGCTAAAAATATCTTAACTGCATAAAAAATAAAAATACGTATTTTATTAATTGAATATTCAATCAATAAAAAAATGCCAATTTTATAAATTATTAAAATATAGTTTGACTGAGTTTAAAATTTAGAGTAATTGCTTAAAATTTAAATCTAATCAATTTCATTAGTACAAAACAAATTAAAAAATAATTTATAAAGCCTTGACAACATCATAGGTGCCCAAAATTTTTCAATAACTAGTTTTCGAATTCGATTAACAATTAATCCAGCTTGCGCAATTTAAATACTAGTGCTAGCTTTGTCTATTGTAACTTAGATTAATTCAAAACTTGACAATAAGCTATTCTTCGTAAAAAATACAACAATATCATGCCAAAACACAAGCCAGATAACACTATGCCTTTGTTGTCAAGAAATCCTACAATGTATTTGTTTTTTTGCATAGTTTTTGCTAGAAATTTATTAACCTGATTAAACTAGCTTAAAATACTTACGTTATATATAATTTTCAGCTAAATTGTAAGAATTAATTTAAGAATTCAAGTTTAATTAGTAGACATAAAATTTATAGGAAAGATAGTGTTTAACGCTTTTTCTAATTTTTTAGCATTTATTTATATCTTTAATTTATAAGTTATTTATTTAAATTGCTAATACTAATTAAAATTTAAATAAACTATATCTCACAGTTCTTGATTTCTTCTGTTTATAAACTATAAGGTTAACTTATAATTTATAACTTTGATTTTTAACATTCACTCTTAATTTTCTACTAAACAAACCTCCTAACAAAACTTCCAAGACTCGAACAAACAAATTTAGTTTGTTTAGTTAAATTTTAATTGGTATTTAATATCCACTTGTAAATCAAATCTACTAATAAGTCAAAGGAAATAACTATGACTACGCAAAATAGTCCTCAAGCCAATTCGGCTATTTTTAGCAAAGAAGTTTGGCATCGTTTCGTGCGCATTGCCAAGCCTTATTTTGTTTCTAATAAAAAGTGGGAAGCCTTTGGTTTACTCAGTGTACTTCTGGTACTTCTAGCTTTGGTTAACGGTCTTAACGTTGTAATAAACTTTGTTGGTGGCGATTTAATGACCGCAATGTCTGGAAAAAACGTACCTGAATTTTACCGCATGATTATCTACTATTTTGGTGTTTTTGTTTTAGGCACACCAATTGTCGTTATGTATTCATGGGTTCAGCAAAAACTTAGCGTAAACTGGCGTAAATGGCTTACCAGTCATTTGCAAGAAAAATGGCTGACTAATCGCAACTATTACAAACTTAACAATACGACCACCGTCGATAACCCTGATGAACGACTGGCACAAGATGCTAACACATTTCCTACCAGTGCACTTAATCTGTTTCTGGCATTCTTAAGCTCAATTATTACGTTGTTTTCATTTTCCGCCATATTGTGGAGCATTTCTCATTTACTCGTATTTATTGTGGTGGCCTATGCCCTTGTTGGCACTGGTGTTACCGTTTGGCTAGGTAAGCGCCTAGTCAAATTACAGTATGAGCAATTGCGTCTTGAGGCTAACTTTCGTTACAACCTAATTCACGTACGTAACAACACTGAATCAATTGCCTTTTATCATGGTGAAGCGAAAGAGTCATTTAATATAACCAAAAGTTTCATGGCGGCCATTAAGAATTTTAACCTCCTCATTGGCTGGCAACGTAACTTAAGCTTTTTTACGACTAGCTACAAGTATTACATTGTGCTGATTCCAGCGCTTATTATTGCGCCATTGTACTTTGCTGGCAAGGTTCAGTTTGGCGTCGAAACCCAAGCTGATATGGCCTTTGCTCAGATATTAACCTCGCTATCTTTGATTGTTGCTTCATTTACGGATATCTCTAATTTTATTGCGGTGATTAATCGTCTGGGTAGTTTTAACGACTTTCTGGAAAAGCCAAATGGCAATGATACCGAGTCCAGAATTAATGAAATTACAGGTGATTCGTTTAAGTTAGAGAATGTGACTATCGAAACACCTGATTACAAGCGGATGCTTATTACTAATCTTAACCTAGAAATTGCCGCCAAGCCTAATAACAACCTTTTGGTGGTTGGCCCATCTGGCTGTGGCAAAAGTTCTTTATTGCGGACTATTGCTGGTCTCTGGAATAGTGGCTCAGGCAAAATCATTTGCCCCAGCCTAAATTCTATGATGTTTTTGCCCCAAAGGCCATACATGGTTCTAGGCACGTTGCGCGATCAGCTTCTTTATCCGTGCAATGATAGCGGTATCACTGAGACCCAAATGCTTAGCGTTCTAGCCAAAGTAAATTTGGCTAATCTAAGCGATCGTGTTGGCGGCTTTGACACTGAAATTAATTTTGCTGATGTTTTGTCACTAGGTGAGCAACAGAGACTAGCATTTGCTCGTCTCATTTTAGCTTGTCCAAAGTTTGCAATTCTCGATGAATCAACCAGTGCCTTAGATGTGCCGAACGAAAAACTGTTGTATGAAGAACTTATTGCCAATGGATCAGTTGTGATTAGTGTTGGACACAGGCCAAGCCTGGTACATTATCACAATCGCGTATTGGAATTTACTGGTGATGGTGGCTATAGGCTTATGGCTGCCAGTGAATACATAAATAGCAATTAATTTTTTGTAGTTCCCGAAAGCCATGGTTTCATTGTTAATTATGGTTTACGGGTAATATCACTATCCCTACAGTTTCAATTCTAACACTATTAATCATATGCGTAGTAAACAAGGCATAGGAAAATGGGTT
>DAHXLC010000308.1 GCA_027371815.1 Candidatus Melainabacteria bacterium
TTTTAAAAAGAAGGCAATAAGCCCTAATACCATAGAATATAAAATTGGTGAAATATTTAGTGAAATAAAGAATAAACTCCAAAGTGGCTATAATTTAAGAGATGTAGCTGAGATTATTGATAAATTGCAGTTTCGTTCGCAATCACAAAAACATGAACTATCACATTTGTATGAAGCTAAAATTAAAAACATGGGTAACGCAGGCCGCAATGGTGGCGAATATTATACACCGCGCCCATTAATTAGAGCCATAATTAAAGTAGTAAAGCCAACCATTGGCCATAAAATCTATGATGGTGCTGTCGGTTCAGCGGGCTTTTTATGTGAAGCTTATGATTATTTAATGACTGATCCACATAAGACAACCAATGATCTTAAAACTTTGCAGGAAAAAACCTTTTATGGCAAAGAAAAGAAGAGTTTAGCCTACATAATTGCCATTATGAATATGATATTACATGGTATTGAAGCTCCTAATATTATTCATGCTAATACATTAGCACAAAACTTAAATGATATTCAACCTAAAGATCAAGTTGATATTATTCTAGCTAATCCACCTTTTGGCGGTAAAGAACGTAAAGAAGTTCAGCAGAATTTTCCCATTAAAACAGGTGAAACTGCATTCTTATTTTTACAGCATTTCATTAAAATGTTAAAACCAGGTGGTTGTGCTGGAATAGTAATTAAAAATACATTTCTTTCTAACACTGATAACGCTTCAATAAGTTTAAGGAAACAGCTATTACAAAATTGTAACTTGTATACAGTTTTAGATCTTCCTGGTGGCACATTTTTAGGTGCTGGTGTAAAAACTGTAGTATTGTTTTTTGAAAAAGGGCAAACTACTAAAAAAATCTGGTTCTATCAGTTAGATCCAGGCCGTAATATGGGTAAAACTAATCCTTTAAATGATAATGATTTGGTAGAATTTATTGAATTGCAAAAAACTTTTGCTAATTCGGCTAAGTCGTGGTCGATTGATATTGCCAGTTTAGATACCCAAACTTATGATTTATCTGTAAAAAATCCTAATACTGGGGAACAAATTGAAGCCCGTAGCCCAGAAGATATATTAGCAGAAATAAGAACTTTGGATAATGAGAGTGCTGAAATTTTAAAATCTATTATGGTGTTGGTATAGCGTGAATTAGTGGTAAATTTAACTGGTAAGAATTGATTACAGGTTAAAGAGGTTGGGAGTTAATAATGGAAAAGAGCTAATAATTTTATACTTTGGGAGCAAATATTTTAATTTTTTAATCATAAGAAAAAAAGTATAATTTTAAATTTTGCAATGGATGGGTATTTTAAAGAAAGTATTATAATGATTGACAAATATTTAATAGTAGAAAAATGAAACAAAGTAATAATTGTTTAAATAAAATTTCACCTCAATCGAAACTAAGTAAGTCTGTTAAAGATGGCTGGCTGGTGAAACGGCTTGGTGATGTTTGTGAAATCGCTAGAGGTGGTTCACCGCGACCTATTCAAGCTTTTTTGACTGATAGTGAAACGGGTATTAATTGGATAAAGATAAGTGATGCAACTGTTAGTTCTAAATATATCTATAGTACAGTAGAAAAAATAATTCCTGGAGGTATTAAAAGATCACGTTTGGTTAAAGATGGTGATTTTATTTTATCTAATTCAATGAGTTTTGGAAGACCTTATATAATGCGGACAACTGGTTGTATACATGATGGCTGGTTAGTTATATCAAATTACGATAAACTAATTAATCAAGATTTTCTTTATAATCTTTTAAGTTCAAAATTTGTGTATTCGCAATTTGAGCAACTAGCTGCTGGTTCAACTGTAAGAAATTTAAATATTAGCCTTGCTAGTAAAGTTATTTTAGTAATTCCACCATTACCAGAACAACACCGTATCGTTGGTATCCTTGATGAAGTATTTGAAGCTATAGCCAAGGCTAAAGCTAATACTCAAAAAAATCTCAATAATGTACGTGAGCTATTTGATAGTTACTTAAACAATATTTTCTTACACACTGGGGCTGGCTGGGTGGTGAAACGTCTTGGTGATGTTTGTGATTTTGAAAATGGTGATAGAGGAACAAATTACCCTTCAAGAAAATTTCGAGTAAGTAATGGTATTCCGTTTATAAATGCTGGTCATTTTGTGAATAGCACCATAAACCTAGACAATATGGATTATATTTCAAAAGAGCATTTTAATTTATTAAGCAATGGGAAAATTTGCAAGAATGATTTACTTTTTTGCCTACGAGGATCTTTAGGTAAATTCGCTAGTGTTGAAGATATAAATGAAGGTGCTATTGCATCTTCATTAGTAATTGTTAGGCCAAAGGATGGAGTTGTTAGTAAGTATATTTCAGCATATTTTAATAGTTTGATTTGTAGCAAGATGATTGCTCTATATAAAAATGGTGCAGCTCAACCTAATTTAGCCGCAGCAAGTTTGAAATTGTTTATTATCCCCGTTCCACCATTACCAGAACAACATCGTATCGTTGTTAAGCTAGATGCCTTATCTAAAGAAACCAAAAGGCTTGAAGAAATCTACCAAGCCAAATTAAAAGCATTGGATGAATTAAAAGAATCAATACTAGATAAAGCCTTTAATGGTGAATTGTAAAGCAGGTTACATTTGAACGAAGCTGATACTAGAGTTGAATATATAGAACCAGCGTTAAAACAGGCTGGCTGGGGTATTGTACCAGATAGTAAAATCTTGCGTGAATATCGTATAACCGAAGGTCAATTACAAGGCTCTGGTAATCGTACAGATCCTGTTATTGCTGATTATGTATTAATTTATAAAAATCAAAAGCTTGCTGTAATAGAAGCTAAACGATGTGACAGTCATTATACGCAAGGCGTTGCCCAGGCTAAACAATATGCCAAAAAGCTTGAAATTCGTTTTGCTTACTCTACCAACGGTAAAAAAATATATTCAATTGACATGGTTACAGCTGTTGAAAATGATATTGTTACTTACCCAAGACCAGATGAACTGTGGGATTTAACGTACGCTATAACCAACAGCTGGATGGATAAATTTAATTCAATTGCATTTGAGAATAAAAGCGGGCAGTGGTTACTGCGTTATTATCAGGATCTGGCTATTAATAAAGTTCTTGAGGCTATAGCTAATAGACAAAAGCGCATTTTGATAACCTTGGCTACTGGAACTGGTAAAACTTGTATCGCTTTTCAGATTGCCTGGAAATTATTTTATAGTAAATGGAACATAAGTTATTTGGTAGAGCGATCGCCAAGGGTTTTATTCTTGGCTGATCGAAATATTTTAGCAAATCAGGCATTTAATGCTTTTTCAGCTTTTTCTGAAGATGCATTAAAAAGAATTGATCCAGCGGATATTCGTAAATATGGTAAAGTACCTACTAATGGAAGTATCTTCTTTACAATATTCCAGACTTTTATGAGTGGACCTAATAATACGCCATATTTTGGTGAGTATCCACAAGATTTTTTTGATTTGATTATCATTGATGAATGTCATCGAGGTGGCGCTAACGATCAAGGAAGCTGGCGGGCTATTTTAGATTACTTTAATCAAGCTTACCAGTTAGGTTTAACTGCCACACCCAAGCGCAAAGATAATATTGACACATATAAATATTTTGGCGATCCTGTTTACAGCTACTCTTTAAAAGATGGTATTAATGATGGCTTTCTTACACCGTTTAGAGTTCAACAGATTGATACAACCATAGATGAATATATTTATGCACCTGATGATGATTTAATTGAAGGTGAAGCTGAAATTGGTCAAAGGTTTTGTGAATCTGACTTTAATCGTAATATTATAATTAAGGAACGTGAGGCAAAGAGAGTTAAAGTGTTTATGGATTTAATAAACCAAAATGAAAAAACTATAGTTTTTTGTGCTAATCAGGATCATGCTTTACTTGTAAGAGATTTGATTAATCAATATAAGCAAAGTTTAAACCCAGATTATTGTGTTAGAGTGACATCTGATGAAGGTAAAATTGGGGATGAGTTTTTAAAAGCTTTTCAAGATAATGAAAGAACAATCCCTACAATTCTTACAACATCTCAAAAACTATCAACAGGTGTAGATGCCCTTAATATTAGAAATATTGTATTAATGAAACCTATTAAATCCATGATTGAATTTAAACAAATTATTGGGCGTGGTACTAGGCTGTATGAAAATAAAAATTATTTCACGATTTATGATTTTGTCCAAGCACATAAGCTATTTAATGATCCAGAATGGGATGGTGAACCTATAAATAAGATAACGGATAATAGTGCTCTATCTAGCAATTTACTTCTTAAAGAATCAGTTAAAGATTTTGAATTAGAAAATCAGTCACGCCAAAAAATTCGCATTAAGTTAGCTGATGGTAAAGAAAGATTTATTCAGCATATGGTTTCCACATCTTTTTGGAGCCCAGATGGAATCTTAATGTCGGCACAACAATTTTTAGAAAGTCTTTATGGGAAAATTCCTGAATTATTTAAAGATGAAAATGAGCTTAGAGCCATCTGGAGCAAGCCTGATACCCGCAAAGCTTTATTGGATAATTTAGCTGATAAAGGTTATGGTAAAGATCAATTAAAAGAAATGCAAAAGGTAATTGAAGCAGAGGATAGTGACCTTTATGATGTCTTAGCTTATATTGCCTTTGCAAATTTACCAATTAGTCGAAAGGAAAGAGTTGAAAAGGCTACCCCGAAAATTCAGTCGCATTTTGATACTAAACAAAAAGCATTCCTCGATTTTGTTTTAGATCAATACATTAAAGAGGGTGTTGAAGAGCTTGATCAAGAAAAACTTGTACCATTGTTAAAACTTAAATATAAAGCAATACCAGATGCTAAACCTGAATTAGGTGACATTGATAAAATCAAAGATTTATTTGAAAACTTTCAGAAATACTTATATCAAGATAAAGCCGGGTAGTTATTACTGGTGATTTATTTTGAATATTTAAGAGCATCATTATCTGTACTAGTTAATTTGCAATAAATTAATTTGATTATATATGATTGTAAGGTTATTATTGTATTAATTTAATAATGATATTTGTTAGTTGGGTTGATTTGTGATGGGTGAAAATACTAATACTTGGTCAATTAAGCCCCATACGAGCTGTAAGCATGAATTGTTGCACCATTATTTAAATGC
>DAHXLC010000310.1 GCA_027371815.1 Candidatus Melainabacteria bacterium
AATCAAAACAACTTGTTATTTTGGTCATTTTAATTTTTATTATATTCTCTCAACCCAGTTTGGCTTTTGACCCAAGTGGTTATTGGTGGCTTGTGGTTAATAAACAACATGAAGAATTAATCTACGTTTATATTCAATCTGAAAAAATTAGAATAGATAGTAAAAATAAATTATCTAAAAATTTTATTTATAAGAAATCATTATCTGGAACCTGGGACAAACCTGATGGTAAAATCGCTAATATTGTAGATGGTGGATTCTCAAATAATGGAAATTTGTGGTGGTTTAAATTTTATCAACCATGGAATAAATTAAAAGGAACAGTAGTTTTAAAT
This sequence comes from Candidatus Melainabacteria bacterium, assembly GCA_027371815.1. Lineage (GTDB taxonomy): Bacteria > Cyanobacteriota > Vampirovibrionia > Obscuribacterales > JAKAZS01 > JAKAZS01. Next base: position 336 of record DAHXLC010000310.1, read on the forward strand.
ATTACTTTAAATGGTTTTTATGGCACGTGTCAGTTTGATTCTATGCCTAAAACTAAATTGTCTTGTTATCTTATTCCTGAAGATGATACATATGAAGCACGAGATATGGCCATTAAAAATTTAAAAGCAAAAACTTCTAAATAAATATTTGTTATTTTATTTGTATAGTCCCTATTGACTCACCAAAAATCTTACCATGACAACTAAAGCTATCTGTCTTACACTTAAACTTTAGATTATTGTTATCATTTCAGTTAAAACATGCTATATTATTAATGAAAATAAATTAACAAGGACAAGAATGAGTTACCATGAAAGCCTAAAAGAAATTTTACAAATAATTGATGGTGGTATTATTGCTTCTTGTCAGGCAAGTTGCGGTGAACCGTTAAATGCTCCGATTCACATTAATGCTCTGGCACAATCTTGTTTGCTTGGAGGTGCTAAGGCCTTAAGACTTGAAGGTATTGAAAATATAGATTATGTGAAGATGCAAACCCGTGTACCTATTATTGGTTTAACTAAAGATGATATTAGTGAAGCTGATAAATATCATAAAGTATATATTACTCGTACTATTAATGATGCTTTGGCATTAAAGAATGCGGGGTGCGATCTAATTGCTATTGATGCAACCATTCGCTACCGTGGCTCTGATTGTGATTTAAAAACCTTAATTGACTATATTCATAACGACTTAGATCTCCCTGTTTGGGCTGATATTGCTACTTATAGTGAAGCTATTAATGCTAGTAATTTGGGCTGTGATATTATTTCTACAACGTTGTACGGTTATACTGATGAAACTAAAGCAATAGCTACTGGACCAGCTTTTGCTTTACTGGAAATTTTAGCACGTGAACTTACTATCCCAGTTGTTTTAGAAGGACAGGTGTCAACGCCAGATGATATTATAGTTGCTTTTAAATCTAAGGCTAAGGCTGTTGTAGTTGGTTCTGCTATCACTCGACCGATATTAATTACCCGGAAATTTGTTGATGCTTGTAAGAAATAATGAAATTAATTAATTTAATTAATTTAAATTATCTGCTTTTGTTCATTGATTTTTTAATTGCATTTTTATTGATTCGTAATATTAAATCTAAGGAATATTTATTATGGATGGAACAATCAATTATTGGGATTATTATTTTATTGATTTTAAACCTGTTAAATTTATATTTTGCTAATAGATATTTAATTGGGTGTTGGTTTGTTGTATTTTTAATTAATTTTTATTTGCCTAAATATTTACAGCAAAAATTTGATTATGCAATTTATTTGCCTAATGAAAAGAGTATTAATTATTACGGTAAATTATTAAAAATATTTTTGCCAGGTTCGCAAGGCTTATATTATTATGAACTTGCTCAAGCCTATATTGCGATAATTAATGAAAAAAATGACGAAGCTAAAACTATTATTGAAAGCATAAATCAACGTCCACTTCATCCAATGGCTACGCAAAGTTTAATTGTTGCCGATTTGGTTTTTTTAACCTTAGCAAAAAATTGGCCAAAAGTTATTGAAGACTATGCCATTTTAAAAGATCAAGATAGTCCATTAATTAATTTTTTTCATTTGTCAGCTGCACGTGCTTATCTACAACTTGGTGATTATGAAGATTCGCTAAATTGTTTTACTCTAGCAAATCTTCATAATCAAATTAATACGGTGTCAAAAATAGCGTTATTTCTTATCCCGTATTATGCTAATTTGGGCTTTGTTGAGTTGACCGCTAAGTTATTGGAAATAGCTCGCTATAATAAATTTAAACTTAAAAATTATTATAAAAATTACAGTTTGGCTTTAGCAAATCTGCATAATAAAGAATTAGCCTTAAATTACTTGAACATCGCTAGATCATTTTTTGATTGCGAAAATGCTTCGATATATTGGTATCGCAGTTGCGATCATCTTGAGGAATTGATATTGGCACAAGAATCCATAAAGCCTATAAATGCAAATACCCTTGAAAGTTTCAAATTGGCTTTAAATGAATGTTATCGGAAGGTATTTATAGTTAATACGTTTACCGGTACACTTAAATTTCCTAAAACAGTTATTATTTTAATTTTATTGATGATTTTTATATATTTATACGAAGTTGCGTTCTTTAATTTTAGTGTTAATATTGGAGTTGACAATTTTCATTATGAGCATTTTTTAAAAGTAATTAATGAATTTGCTTTAGCTAAAATCAATGGTGTAAATGATTTATATCGTTTATTTACCTATTCATTTTTGCATGCTAATTTAATCCACTTAACAGTTAATTTATTAGGGTTGCTCTGGTTTGGGCCAATTATCATTCAAATATTTGGTTTGAATTTTTTCTTTATTTTGTGGATTTTTGGTGCAATATTTGGTGGTATTTTTCATTGCTTTTATGACAGTCATTTGTATGTTGTCGGATGTTCAGCTAGCTTAATGGCTCTTTGGGGAGCTTATCTTATGGCATTATTTAATAGTAGTAATTTCTTAGATGCGAAATTTAGAAATTTAGAAATTAGAATTTGTTTAATGGCTTTAGTTATTCAATTTATTGTTGAACATTTTACGCCTCAAATAGACAGCCAAGCTCATTTAGGCGGTATCGTAATTGGAATTATGCTTGCTGCTTTTAGCAATTGGCAGATGCGAATCAAAAAACTGGCTGATATTGTTTAGAATGATTTTGGTAATAATTTTAAGGGGTTGATCAATTTGGATGTAATGAAATTTTGTTTACGTAGTTATTACGCATATATATTTTGCGTAATTTTAATAATGAATTTTACCCTTTGGTTGGGTTCTGGCTGTGCTAACCTGATATCAACTAATGATAATCAAGTTGATTATGGATCAAATTATAAGTTAAATTCTCGGCAAATTAATAATAAATTTAGTTTCATTGCTCAAACACCCATGTTAAAAGGTAGTATTGAACATAGCGAAAAGCTCGAACCTGTTCCATCCGACTTAAAAGCGGGTGCTAATTTTAATTTTAACAACTTACCACCAGCCAATGTCAATGTTATCTGGTATCAAATTCCTACTTGGCTTAGTGGAACATTTTACCGCAAGTATGTAACTATACTTGAGTCTTCACAGCCTAAAGTTGATCCACCTGGACTAAAATTGGCTGAACAAACTAATCATTATGGTGCCCAGTTAGATAATAATGGTGATGTATGGGACTGTGTCTGTTTACCAAAATATCGCAGCATTAATAGTGACAATCAGACGTGTAATATTCAAACTTATGATATGAAAATTATTCAGTCTAATAATGAGAATGTAATTAAGGAGGCTAGAGCTCGTGAGGTTTACTATGATTCATACAGTAATCAAATTATTAAAACTTTGCAATATGAGTCGATAACTATTATTACCAAAGTAAATTCACATAAAATCAAAATCAACTCATCAACTAAATTCTATACTGATCAAGGGCTTCCTTATGCAGAAGATAAGCGAGTTTCAACCATGAAACGGCTAGAAACTTTTCGCCCACAAAACATTGCCCTTAATGGAATTAATTTGCGGGCTGATTTTCGGGCTTTTCTGATTAAAAATAATTTATTAAACCTTTTGCCGTAAATGAAACATTACAGGATTTAATTAATTTGGCTAAAATTAGGGGCTGATTTTGTGTGTATTAGCTGTTGGATAGCCATCTACAGGAATGTCAAATACACTATTGGGGTTTTTGTCTAATTGCTGTTTATATAAATTAGCATTTGAATTTGGGTTGACTAAATTATCAATATTATTGGGTGGTAATGGCGCTAGATTATGAGGCGGATTTTGATTTTGGGTGAAAGCCGTATTATTAGTATTGGAATTAATTTGGTTGTTGGCACTTGGAAAATTTAGCACGTTCCCATTAGAATTGGTGTTATAGGGATTAGCGTTTGGGTTGAACTGACTTTGATTTAGCTCTGGATTATTGTTTGTATTATTTAAGCTTGAATAAGCATTATAGGGGCTTGAATAAGTTTTAGCGGTATTGCCCCATTGGCTATAATTTGTTGGTACTGAATTATTATTAGGTGAATAATTAATCATTTGGGCTAAATCTAGTCTACGGGTTAATTTTATTGGTATCATAGTGCCAGCTGCAATATTTAAATCACCACCCTGGTTATTTTTTTTGGTAAAAGCACCAATCCCTAATGTAAAACTACGTAAGAAGGATGTTCCTAATTGAGGATAATCTTTGACATCAAAGCCGGCACTTTTGGTAAGAGCTTCTTTGATTTGATCCTGACTGACATTATGACTGATAAATCCGTGAAATTCAGTGCTTTTGCCACTAGGAAAAACTAAAGTCTGGAGGCTTAATTCAATCCGCCCTGGATGACCATGATTTAAAGTGGCTGAGGGTGCTGTGTTCATTACTACGCCAATTATCTTGGATCCCGGTGGAATGAGAGTCGTATTATTGTTTTTATAGCCTAAAGGTAAGTCTATAGCAATAATTGTACCTGGTTGGCTTAATTTACTTGATATAGGTGTTGCCATTATGCCAGTTATTATAGTGCCTGCATTAATGCTATATGATAGTTGTTGTTGGAGAAAACTGGGATTAAAACCATTAACCTGCCCAGTTGATGACCAGGTGTTAGTGTTAGCATTGGCATTGCTATATTTAGGCAGACCAATTGAGCCAGTTGGCGAGGGGAGATTGCTGGTATCGTTTCGCCATGGTTCACGTGCGTTAACGTTTATTGTTGTCAATAAAAAAAACAGGTTTAAAGTAAAAAAAAGATGGGTTTTCATTTGCTTAGAATTAATTTATATAAAAAATGGACAAGGTTAAATAAATTTTATCATAAATACTAGCGAAAAGCTGAAATTACGGCAATGGAAAAAATACGTAATTTCACAAAAAAATTATAATAATGATGTATTATATATTTCAATTGGATATAAAAATATTTAATACAAAACATTAAATTTTTAATCCTGTTAAAATATAATATTATCATTAATATGGTAAATTATTTTACTAACTTCATAAGCTAGGCGTCGGCGACCTTTTTTCTCACTTAGCACTTCAGTAGAACCCAAGTTTTTTAAAT
>DAHXLC010000325.1 GCA_027371815.1 Candidatus Melainabacteria bacterium
GCTAATTTAGTAAAAAATCGATGGATAAGGCTTTTGGCAATGGAGCCTAGTAATAATATTTTTTATCAAGCAGATGATATTAATAGTTGGCAGGTTGTAAGAACACCCGACCTAAAATATGCTAATGCCGAAAAAGAATACTAAAAATTGTTGAAATAGTATTTTAACTGCTGCAAGGTAATTAATGTTATACAAAATAATTGCTTTATTAAGGTATATATTCTGGGAATTAAGCTTAGTTGTTAGATTTTTATTATAGGGATAGATCAATGTTATTTCTTACTCGTTTAAGCATTTTGGCGATTTCGGGATTTATATTAATTTCATTTAGTTCAATATCAGGGTGATTTTGGCTAAATACTCTGAATATCTCGTCGGCAAAAGCTTGTCCAATATAATCTACGTTTTGAAAATCAAATATAACTATCTTGAAAAGCTCTACACGCGCTAGAACCCTTTTGGCCGCAGATCGGGAAATCAGTTTGTCAGTCCCATATTGGGCTAATTTTACAGGAACTACCGTTTTATTAAAACCATAATCGGTTTTAGATTCAAATTGATTAAAAACACTTTGTCAATTGTCAACTATTAATATCATCTGCTTGATAAAAAATATTATTACTAGGCTCCATTGCCAAAAGCCTTATCCATCGATTTTTTACTAAATTAGCCAAGTTTTCATGCTGGCTTAAAATCTTGTCAATTATGCTAAGTGAAGCCCGAATTAAAACTAAAAGACGCATGGGTTCATGTACCAGTATTTCTTGAGCAGACATAACTGATTGAATTGGCAGCCCAATTTTAAGATCACTTGAAGCGCCCTGCATTACACCGAAATCACCTACCACATTATGAAAAACTTTACTGCCACTGCCAAAAACTTTATTATCAACACTAGATAGATAATATTGGATGTTAATCATTTGAGCCACTAAAAGAGGTCCGGTCATAATTGTCTCAAGTACTTCACCATATGGATCTGCACTAAAATCATAAGAATGGAGAAATACCCTCCCCTCAAGGTCAATGTCCGAAGTTAGGCTGCGTGGTGCTACAATCAAAGCTGCGTTGCGAGCTAAACCCCATTCAGGAACAGTTTGAGCCCAATCACAAGCTCGAACTGAAGAATGGTTTAAAGATTTAATCACACTTTGGGGCAGACTTTGACTACGCCATTTTTGGACATTATTACCGGCCATAACAAGATCAATTTTTAATTGCGCAATTAGCTTTTTTTGATTGTCATTTACTATATCAGTATCAAAAATCTCAAACTTATCGGTAGTTGTATTATGTTCAGCAGCTAAAAAAACAGTTTCAGTTGGTATAAAAAAATCGTTATCCTTTAAATGCTGTCGGACTTGCTGATCATTTAATATATTGGCTGCAAGTTTAGCATTTATGCCACCAGCATTTCCACCGCAAGCACCACAGTCTAAAGCTGATGCATAAGGATTATTAGTTGTTAGGCTTTTATGGCCACAAAGCACAATTACACTAGCAAAATTTTTGGTCAAACCCATACCCATAAGATTAGCTTTAGCCAAATCAACTTTTTCGGCTAGCGAAAATTGAACTGTGTTTAAAGTAATCTTTGGTTCACCTGCAATATACTTGCTTAATTTATCACAGCTTTGATTAAAAGATTTAGGAAAAAACGTCTTGCCTAAAAGGGGTAATGCAGACCAAAGACCAAAACTTTCAACTAAGCCGAAGGCTCCCATTAGACTACTCTTTAAACGTTTACGTAAATAAATAGCCAAGGCCAGTAAAGTCTTGGCACTGATATAGTTTTGCTGGTTTTTGTCTTCACAGACTGCACTTACGTTTTTTTGAGGAGAAATGATACCTGGACATAAATCAACAGAAAAATTACTGCCAAATTCCTTATATCGCATAGCAAAACCAAAAAATCCGGCATAGCCGTAAGTTAAGTAAGATCCAATTTGCTCTAACTGCCTTCGAAGTGGCTCGCTACGAACATCGATGCAAAATACTAGCTGGCATTTCGGTAAGTCTAGTTCTTGAATTGGCGCCAAACAAGATAGCTTGTCGATAAGATCATTGCGATAATTAATTTCATATGCATCTTGCCAAACGCAAGCATAGTTTATTTTTTTAGTTAATTCGTTACTTGGTTCAGTTTTACTAAGTAAACCTAATTTAGACCAGGGTTTAAATTTTACATTATAAAAGTTTTGGGCAATTGGTTTAGCGTAATTAAATTCATAAAACAATCTAATGGCTAAGTAATCAGTAAGTACATCAGGTTCACCATTAACTTGTTTCCACTTAAGAAAACTAGCCCAGCCTGGTAATTGCAATAAATGTCCCCGCAAATAATCAGCGATATTTTCTTCAACACCAATATTATCTAAAAGCCATTCTAAGGCTTGCAAGGAATTTACGGGCATGTTTTTTAACATTATTTTCCAGCCACTTAAGCCCTGAATTGATAAGGAGTAATCATATTGGATTAGTTCACAAAAGCTTTCAAATAACCCAGACTTGCGTTCCATTGACCATTGCGCTTGAGTGGTATCAAAATAAGCACTACACCATTTTACAACTTGTTGATTAATGCATACCACAATTTCTTGATGATGGTTAAAGTCTAAATATTCAGATAAGGTTGCATTTTTATTTATGCAATTTGACTTCTTAAAATTAACAGATTTATGATAATTTTCAAAAGCTTCTTTAAGGTCTTTTGAATTGATGCGACCAGACTCAAATAGTTCTCGATATTTAGTCAAATCGAGAAAACCACGAGCGCCCATAAGCTTATTAGCATTATGCATGGCTAAATCAAAATTTAAATGTTCCAAGCCTTTTAAAGAATTGATCGCCACAAAACTAGTTAGTGGCCATAAACAATTTACGTAGGCTGAGGCTTTAATTATTTCAGACTCTAATTCAAGCCGCTTACACGTTGATTGATCAGTCATTAAATCCCCCCAGTAAATTATTTTTAGTTAAATTAATTTTGACTTTATTATTTAAAGCTTGAGCCAAATGACCAATATAGAACCCATTTAAAACCTGAACATAAAGGGCTTTAGTTAAATTAGATCTAGCTATTGTTTGCAAGAGTATATCCATAACGATAAAACTAGCAAGTAATATAGCCATAAATATTTCCCGAGGTTGCAGAGAAAATGAAACCAATGAATCAAACCTACAAGCTATTAGAACAGAAATAGATGATATAAACAATAAAATAGAATTAAAACCAAATAACATTGATATACTAGTCTTTTTCAGAGCCGGTAAAGTACTGAGAATTGCAGCAGAAGCCAATAGCATTAATAGAGTAGTTTGACTGTTAATTGATGATGAAACAGGCCAGAAGTAGTGGATGCCGACTATTGCTAGGAGAATAAAAGCAATTAGACCTATTGTTGTTTTAACTACGTTTTTTGGTAAATTTTCAGCCTGCAACCAATGCCTTTGCAAAAGCCCTTCACTAACAGCATTGCCTGACTGGAGGAACATATGACATTTAAATAATCCGTGAGCAATTAAATGAAATATTGCCGAAGGAAGAAATCCTGTTGCACATTGCAGACTCATAAAGCCCATTTGACCAACTGTTGAGTATACTAATTTACGTTTGACATCATTTTGCGTAGACATGATTAAAGTACCAATTATAGCGGATAAATACGCTAAACCAGCCCAGAGCGTAAGTATATTAGGGGCTGTAGCTAAAACCGGGAAAAGTTGCAGAGCAAGAATAGCCGAAATGTTAACAATTCCTGCATGCAACAATCCGGATAATGGTGTAGGCGCTTCAAGAGTTGCTAAAAGCCAATGATGGAATGGAAAAAGGGCTGATTTGATGGACATTGCTAAAATTATAAGTAAACAGATTATTGAGCTTGCTTTGATAGCTAGCTTATAACCGAAAAGTGTCATAAAGTTGTTTACTAAATTAAGCTGACTAGGTAATTCGCTTATAGTAGTGGTATTAGTAATAATTATGATACTAACGATAGCTATTAACAGCAGTAAGTCACTAAACAGATGATGATATAAAACTATTTGCGCAGCCTGTTTTGATTCTTTTTTAAGTCTAAGGATTCGCCATAATGTTAGTGAAATAGCGATCCATGAACTAAGTGACAGTATGAGATTATTGGATACAGTTATGAGACTTGCAAATATACTTAAGACTAATAAATTTCTTATAAAATTAAGTCTTGATGAATCACCACATAAATAGCGTTCACTAAAAAAAATTACATTTGTTGTGATAAAAGCAATAAGCATAAGCAGACAAACTGCAACAAAGTCTATTTTAAAGTCTAACAAGTTTTTAATTAGCGAAAAATTATGATTAGCGGGTAGCGCAAAATAGATAAGCAAACCCAAAATACTCAAAATGGAATTGCCTAATTGTCCCCAAAGAAGTATGCGTAGTTTATTAGCATAACTGAGCTTCATCAATGATAGTACTAAAATCAATACAGGCATGATTAATAAAACCACCTCATTTGTCAAAAATACATTTAAATGCATTGCTTTAGTCCTCTTTCCTTATAAATTGAGTATTTAATACTGATTTAGCAAATAATTAATGAATTGCAGGCTCAACGTCGGCAAAAAATTCAGCAATTTTAGTATGCGTTAAGCCTAACGCCTTAACTGTTTCAATTGCACACCATAAATCCCCTTGCGTTACAGTACAGCCAATTGCATCCTGCATAGCTGCACTAATACTTTCAATTTCTATTGATTTTAACCAGTTCAAACCAAGTAAAGAAGTTTGCGAGAACAAGCTTGTCTGATAATTACATTGGAGATCCTTTACACGAGCGGTTACCAAAGGTGATGCATCATAGATTACAGCATAACCATTATCATTAGAATTATCTATTGCTTCAAGTATTTCACAATACACCGCTGCTTGGAAGACATCGCGTTTAAAGACCGTAAGTTCTTTATTTAATCGAGTAAGTACAGCCAATTGAGGATCCAGCGAACCACTAATTCTGGACACATCACCCCTTTCAATTCCCCCAGCTTCAAAAATCAACAATTCGGTTTCCTCGGGCATAGCTAAAACTTCTTCAATACAGCCAATCCAGCTAATACTGTTCATAAAAGCAAGATGAATTCGGTACTTTTCTTTTAAAAACTCATGAATGAGAACCATTGTTGATTGACGACCACTGCCACCTGATACGCCAATCACTTTGGGGTTTACTTTAAAACGCCAGGCACGCATAAGATCAAGTAAGGCTATTTTAGTATCCGCAACAGATATAAGAATGGTATTAGAATCCTTACTAGCAAAAGCATAATTAGCTCGACGATTCACAATACACCCACAAGCACCTCTTAACACAGCATCATTTAAATCATCGTGGCCATCATGATAATTTGAACTCATTGCTATAAACCAATCGCCAGGCTGAATATCTTCTAATTTCCAAACGATCCGCCCGACAACTTTATTGCTCCTTCCTGATAAAATGATGCCGTTAATTACTTCAACGATGTCTTGAGTTGAAAATTTTGCAGTCATAATATATTAACCTTCTAAGTTGAGAATATATGCAAATATTTGAATATTTAGATATTTAGACATCTAGATATTAGATTATACATAAATAATTGTTACTGTCAACAAAAATGTCGACAATTATTGGTAAATTAATGGCTTAAACTGCTTGCCGCTTATATTTTCTCAAGCAAAGCTTTATTAAAATTAATAAAGCTTTGCTTGAGTATGTTAATAAATAATGAAATCAAACTAAAACTTGATCTTAACTATTTTTATTTACTGCGAGGCTTTGGGACAGTAGATAATTTCTTAGACTTAATATCTTTGCCCCAGACTGCCTGGACATTTTTAATAGCCGACGAAATCTGATCAACTTCGCGCCGATCCGGCAGTATAAAAACCAGGCCATCCATAATCCACTTGGCTAAAGCTGAATTATGCAAATGATAGAA
>DAHXLC010000329.1 GCA_027371815.1 Candidatus Melainabacteria bacterium
AAAATGCATCATTTCAAGTGGATATTAAAAACATTTGCCCAAAAACAATTTCCTCTAAATATTTGTTAGCACAAGATTAAAATTTGTTAACCTTGTGCCGCGTTACTTAAATTAAGGTAGATAAATATTATGAATGATTCAATTAGCCTAAATGAAAATCCTGAGCAATTTCTTGGTGTTTTAGAACTGTTAAATACCTATACTAAAGAAGAGTTAAAAGAAATTCTTCAAGTTTTTAATGTTGAAGTTAAAGAATTGATGGTCAAATTAAATCAGAATGTTGATCAAAAAAATATTGAAGCGGCAAGTTATATATGTCATCAATTAAAAGGAGTGTTTTTAAGCTTAAATTTAATTTCTTTGAGTAAACTTTGTGTAGAAATTGAAAATAAATTTTTAAGCAATCAGCTTGATGAAGTTGGTGTTAGCTTAAAAGAGTTAGATAGTTTAGTACTTAAACTGTTAAACTTTCTTGAACATCAAGGATGGTTTAGAGATTAAGTAAAAGTTTTTTTACGACCACATTTGTATAATTGGCGCTAAAATGTTACTTGTGCTTTAAAACTTGGCTAAAGGAGAAAGATTGTGAATCCGGTTGTATTAGTGATTTTAGATGGTTGGGGTATAAGTACTAATAAATTAGGTAATTCTATCTTAAATGCCAATTTACCTAGTTATAATTTTATGTTAAATAATTATCTGAATTATCAGATTGAAGCTTCTGGTGTTCATGTTGGTCTACCTGATAAGCTTATGGGTAATTCGGAAGTTGGTCATTTGACTATCGGTAGTGGAAAATCGGTAACTCAAAAACTTACTTTAATTTCTAATACAATTGCTAACGGGAGTTTTTTTACTAATGAAATCTTGTCAAATGCTACCGGTAAATTAAGGCTAGCGTCATATTCAGTCATACAAACATAGTGAATATGTGGGAATTTAACTCTGGTGAATCCATCAAAATTAATATTGGTCAGCGCCGAAGAAATTTCGCGCACTCTATCCGGTCTAAAATTAAAACAAATTACACTATCATTATCTTCAATTGGTAAATTATTTATTATAGTTGGTTCAATAAATTCATCATTTACATCATTTATATAACTTTCCTCAATGGCAGTTAAAGCATCATTGGCAACCTGACCATTACCTAAAACCAAGGCATTATAATATTTTTCAACCCGATCCCAGCGTTTGTCACGATCCATAGCATAAAAACGTCCACTAATTACCCCAATCTGCTCATTTACCATCAACCGTGAATTTAAGTCTTTAATAAATTTAAGACAAGATCGTGGTGGAGTATCCCTACCATCAAGAATTGGATGAATGACTATCTGTTTGGTTTTATGACGGCGGGTCATTTCCAGTAAACCCCAAAGATGATCTAAACTTGAGTGAACACAACGGGAGTTTTTTTACTAATGAAATCTTGTTAAATGCTTTAAATAACGTTCAAAAAAATAATAGTAAATTACATATTTTAGGTTTGTTAAGTGATGGTTGTGTTCACTCAAGTTTAGATCATCTTTGGGGTTTACTGGAAATGACCCGCCGTCATAAAACCAAACAGATAGTCA
>DAHXLC010000332.1 GCA_027371815.1 Candidatus Melainabacteria bacterium
ATGTAAACGTTTTAATTCTTAAATCTACTTTAACGGCTCTTTCAATTATTGGGATAATAAATTGTATTCCTGGTCCAGCTACTCTAGTTACTTGACCTAGCGTAAAAACAACCAAACGGTCATATTCGTTAACTATTTTTACTGAGATAACAGCTAATATAATTAGGAGAAATATTATTGTTGAAAACATTTGCATAACCTCTTTAAGATAATAAGGTAAACCTAAATTGTATTTTACCACTATAAGTCACATTATTTTTTTTAATAAATTCAAATGACTCTTGATTACTTGTCGAGTTTGTTAATAAAACTTTTGACGTTGTTGATAAATTGTTCACGGGCAGTTTCATAAATATTGGTATGACCAGTTTTTTCTAGGACTAGAGCCTCTTTAGGTGGTAAACTATGTTCATAAAGATTTTCAAAATGACTAAAGTTAACTACGTTATCTAATTTGCCATGTATTAATAATAGTGGTTTATGGGGTTTTTGCAGAATTTTTAAATTGTCTAAACTGTAATCTGGCCACATAAATTCTGGATATAATACCAGAAATGGCAATGTTTCTGTAGATCGCTTGCGCAATGAGCTAAAGCCTGATTGAAGTATAATTGCTTTGTAACTGTAATGTTGAGATATATAGGTGCTTACTCCCGTTCCTAGTGATTCACCATAGAGGATAATATTATCACTAGAGTAATTTAAATGTTGGGTAAGGTATTCATATGCTGATACTCCGTTAAGACATGCTGTCTGTAAAGAGATTTCACCACTGCTATGTCCATAACCCTGGTAATCATAAGCAAAAACGCTAGCCCCAGATTCTAAAAGCATTTCAATTAAGCCCACGCGATATAAAATATTGCCACCATTTCCGTGGCTGAGCAGAATAATCAAGTTGGATTGAGGATTTTTATAATACCAGGCATGGAGTTTTTCGTTGCCACTTTTAAAGTAAATATCTTCGCCGGTTAAGCCTAGTATTTTAGGAACAGTGTAGTTGTCAGTTGACTTTATTGGAAAAAACAGAAAATAATTGTAAAATTTTGATCCAAAATATGGTGACCAAAATAGATATAATATAATTATGAATATTATAAAATAACTAAAATTCGGTGAAAAACTTGATAAATTCACTGTTTAAACCATTGCTTCAAGACATTCATTACAAATTTGCTTATTCAATTTTTCTAAATTTGTTTGAGCATTGGTACGGTATTTCCAGCATCTTAAGCATTTGACGCCAAAGGCTTTAGTAATAATAGCTCGTATGCCACTGTCGTGACATTGCGCTAGGGTATCTAAATCTTTTAAATTACCATTATCATTTATTATAGTTTGTGACGTAATAAATAAATTGGCTAAATTTTCCTGGTTTTTGCTTAAGATATCTTTAGTGGTCTTATCTTCAATTTCAAGATGCACTGCTGCTTCTAGTGATGAACCAATTTTGGCTTCGGATCTGGCTGTTTCTAGAGCTTTATTAACAATATTGCGCACTTCAATTAACTTTGACATTTCATTTTCTAAGTCATTATTTATATAAGTGGTATTAGCTTGAGGAAAATTAGTTAATAATATTGATTTAGGTTGATTGGCTTTAAATGCTTCAGGCAAATTTTGAAATGCATCTTCAGCTAGAAATGGTGTCACTGGGGTAAGCATTTTGATAATTGCCAATAACATTTCGTATAAGACTGTTTGTACACTTAGCCTTGATTTTGACTTGGGGCTTAGCGTGTATAAACGGTCTTTGACAATATCAAAATAAAAACTAGATAATTCGACTACACAAAAATTTTGCATTAGTTGGTAAAATTTATGGAATTCAAAATTATCAAAATCCCTATTGACGTCAATAATTAATTTGTTTAATTTGTGAAGCATGAAAGCGTCTAGTTTTGATAATTCTGATAGTTTCACATAGTCGGTTGAAGGATCAAAGTCATTTAAATTGCCCAACATGTATCTAATGGTATTTCTAAGTTTACGATAGATTTCGGCTAACTGAACCAACATGTTTTTACCGATTGGAATATCATCACTGTAATTGACACTGGCAACCCAAAGCCTTAATATATCAGCACCATATTGTTTAATTACCTGTTCAGGTTCAACTACATTGCCTAATGATTTGGACATTTTTTTACCATGTTCATCCATGACAAAACCATGTGTCAATACCGTTTTATAGGGAGGATAGCCATTAATAGCTACGCTCGTGAGCAGTGAAGATTGAAACCATCCGCGATGTTGATCTGATCCTTCAAGATATAATTCACAAGGACTGCCTTTTAATTCAGGACGTTTATCAATTACAGCCTTATGGGATACACCGGAATCAAACCAGACATCCATTATATCGGTTTCTTTGGTAAAAGTTTTATGCCCACATTTGTTACAACTAAATTTATCTTTGAGAAAATAATTTGCATCATTTAACCAGAAACTATTTGATCCTTCTTGTTCAAAAATTTTAGCTACTTCTTCAATTGACTCTGGTGTCATAAGTATGGTGTTACATTTTTCACAGTAAAATACGGGAATTGGTACCCCCCAGGAGCGCTGCCGACTAATACACCAGTCAAAGCGATTTTGCACCATGTTATAGATACGATTTCGTCCACTTTCGGGAATCCATTTTACGGTGTCAATGGCACAAAGCGCTTGTTCGCGAAAGCCATCGACTGAAGCAAACCACTGCTCAGTAGCTCTAAATATTAAGGCTTTTTTGCAACGCCAGCAGTGAGGATAACTATGAGTCAATTTATTGTGACCTAATAAGTTACTAGTTTTCGTTAATAATTCAATAATTTGTTCGTTAGCTTTGTCATATTTTAGTTTGGCAAAGTGTTTAACTTCATCGGTGAAAAATCCTTTTTCATCAACTGGAGAAATTATGCCAAGTTTTAGTCTTTGACCTAGTTCAAAATCTTCAGGCCCATGACCTGGGGCTATATGAACTAGTCCGGTGCCAGTTTCGCTGGTTACATGACTGCTAATAACTACCGGTGAAATGCGTTCTTCAAAGGGGTGGTGATAATTTAAGCCCTGAAGTTGTTTTCCCGAAACTGATTTAAGTACTTTAATTGCAGATTCATTTAATTTGGTATTAGCTAAAAAAGCCTCTTTTAAATCAGCTGAAACTATATAAATTTTTTCATTATCAATTTGGATAATTTCATAATTAAATTTTTCATTGATGGCTATGGCTAAATTGGCTGGTAATGTCCAAGGTGTTGTTGTCCAGATTACTAGGGCAATTGTTTGACTGGTATCAAAATTTAAATTTTGTTTACTTGCGGATGATAAATTAAAGGTTACATACACAGCGTCGCTTTGATGATCTTGATATTCAATTTCAGCTTCAGCTAAAGCTGTTTCGCAGGTAGGGCACCAGGAAACAGCTTTTAAACCTTTATACAAATAGCCTTTTGCTGCCATTATTGCAAAAACTCTTAACTGCTCAGCTTCATATTCTTTATTTAAAGTAATGTATGGATTAGCAAAATCACCCCAGACACCTAGTCTTTTAAATTCGGCTTCTTGCCCTTTAAGATTAGCCAGAGCAAATTCTTGGCATTTTTGGCGTAATTGGGCTGGTGATAAAGCTTGCCTGCCACCTTTTATGGTTTTTAAAACAGCATTTTCGATTGGTAGTCCGTGGCTGTCATAGCCAGGGACATAAGGTGAATAAAAGCCCTGTAAAGACTTGTATTTGGTAACAATATCTTTTAAAATTTTATTTAAAGCTGTACCAATATGGATTTTATTGGAACTTAGATAAGGTGGCCC
This sequence comes from Candidatus Melainabacteria bacterium, assembly GCA_027371815.1. Classification (GTDB taxonomy): domain Bacteria; phylum Cyanobacteriota; class Vampirovibrionia; order Obscuribacterales; family JAKAZS01; genus JAKAZS01. The sequence goes on from DAHXLC010000332.1 coordinate 3,796, forward strand.
ATCATGAAGTATGTATTTTTCACCATTTTGCCGTAAGTTTAAACTTTCCTGATAAATGTTTTTGGCTTCCCAATCTTCTAGTAATTTTAACTCTAAGGTAGCCAAATTTGCTTTCATGGGAAAACTGGTTTTAGGCAGATTTACTTTAAATTCTTCTTGACTCATTAATTTCCTCGTGGATGCATAGGGTTTAAGCTAGGGTAATTTATCGTTATTGTTAAAATAATAAATTTAGACTGGTTAAACTTAGATCTAAATTAATTGACAAAATCGACTAGTTGCTTTACGGCAAAATTAAATTATATATTTTTTTACCCAAAAATAATATATAACAATAGATTGTCAATATAGATTTGTAAAATATATTGACAATCTATTGTTGTAAATACTTAAAAAATCCATTTAATTTATATTTAGTCTTATTAATCATAATATAATTAATTACATAACAATATTGATAAATGTTGCTTGGCCTTTATAAGGAGTTAAGACTTTTGAATACAGATTTGGAAATTGCCATATATATAGCCAAAAAAGCTGGCAATGTATTATTAAAATATTTGGGTGATATAAAAAGTATCGATTATAAAGGAGCTTTTAATATTGTAACCAATGCTGACAAAGAAAGTGAAGCATTGATTGTCAAAATAATTCAGGAAAATTTTCCCGATGACTCAATTCTTGCTGAAGAAGGTAATAATGTTTGTTCTAATACATCAAAACGCCTATGGTTAATTGATCCACTTGATGGAACGACAAATTATGCTCACGCATATCCATTTTTTGCTGTATCAATCGGCCTTCAACTTGACAAGGAAATGATTTTAGGGGTTGTTTATAATCCTTGTAATAATGAATTATATACAGCGGTTAAAAATAATGGAGCTTATTTAAATGGGACAAAGTTAAAAGTTTCGCAAATTAAAAATATTAATGAAGCCCTTTTGGCTACAGGTTTTTCTCCTGACACCAAAAACTGTTCGCAAAATAATAAAGCTGAATTTAGCCATTTGACTGATGTAAGTCATGGCGTAAGACGTGATGGAGCCGCTAGTCTGGATTTGGCTTATGTGGCTAGCGGTAGACTGGAGGCCTTTTGGGAATATAATTTAAAGCCTTGGGATTTAGCTGCTGGTAGTATTTTAGTAACCGAAGCTGGGGGTGTTGTATCAGATTTGCGGGGTAAAACGTTGGATTTTTATCAAGGAAATGTTCTTGCTAGTAATAAGTTAATTCATCAAACGGTCCTTACTGAATTGCATGAATATGCTTCATTAAAAGTAAAATAGCTAGTTAAAAGGAGAATTAATGACTGAGCATTTATCGGTATGTTTTGTTTGGCATATGCATCAACCCTTGTACAAGGATCGATTGGCTAATAAATATATTATGCCTTGGGTAAGATTACATGGTGTTAAAGATTATTTAGATATGCCAACGTTATTGACTGAATATCCTAAAATTCGTCAGACTTTTAATCTCGTTCCTTCGCTTATTGAACAAATTGAAGATTACGCTAATTATGATGCTAGCGATCAAGAATTATATTTAGCTTTAAAAAAGCCTGCTGATTATAATGATGAAGATAAATTATATATTTTAAATAATTCTTTTCATGCTGAGCTTAAAACTCAAATTACTCCTTATGAGCATTATTATGCATTGTATATCAAAAAAACAACTTTAGCTAAACAAGGTTTAAAACCAAGCCAAATGCTTGAAAAATTTACGCTTCAGGAATATAGCGATATGATTACCTGGTTTAATCTAACTTGGTTTGATAGTCTTTGGTTGGAAAATATTGATGAATTAAAAAAATTAATTAAAAAAGGACAAAATTATACTGATAGTGATCGCAAATTTATTATCAAACAACAACGAGATTTATTAAAGCAAATAATACCAACTTATAAAAAATTACAAAATGCTGGACAGTTAGAAGTTATTACTAGTCCTTATTATCATCCTATATTACCACTATTAATTGATTCCAATTTAGGAAAACTAGCTAATTCTTATTCGACTTTGCCGAAGAAATGTTATTTATTTCCCCAGGATGCAAGTGCTCAATTAGCTATGTCAATTGATTTGTGCGAAAAGTCCTTTGGTCTAAAACCTCAAGGAATGTGGCCATCAGAATTATCAATTAGTATGCAGGCATTAAGTTTAATTGCTAAAGCTGGAATAGAATGGGTTGTAGCTGATGAGGCATTGCTTACCAAAGCTATGGAATTAAATATTAGCCGAGATGAGCATGGAAATTTAATGAATCCTGAATTATTATGTCAGCCATATAATTTAAAAATTGGTGACGGGCAGATTAATATTTTCTTTCGTGAAGTTGTTACCAGTAATGAAATTGGGTTTAGTTTTGGCGGACGTGAAGCGCAAGAAGCAGCTAGCTCTTTATACATGCGCTTAAAACATATTCAGCAAAAATTATTTAACTGGCACCGTGAAGGCTGCGTCGTTATTGCTTTAGATGGTGAAAACTGTTGGCAGACTTATGAACGTGATGGTCAAACTTTTTTACGTGAGTTGTATCGACGTCTGTCAGAAGATAGTACATTAAATGTTTGCACTGTTAGTGATTATTTAAAACGTAATCCAGCAACTGAACATTTGTATAATATTCAGCCGGGTTCCTGGATTAGTGCTGATTTTCATATTTGGATTGGCGAAGCTTTAAAAAATAAAGCTTGGGAGCTTTTATGGGATACGCGGCAATTTCTTCAGGTGGAAATAGAAAGTAATAAGCATAATCCGGATAGAATTGCTCAAGCATTTAATGAAATATATGCAGCTGAAGGCAGTGACTGGTTTTGGTGGTATGGTGAGCCTAATAATTCCGAGCATGATGCAATTTTTGATTCATTATTTCGACAAAATTTAAAAAATGTTTATATTATTTTTGATAAGGCTTATCCTAAGGAATTAGATATTCCCGTAGGTGAGTTGGTGTACCCCGGACAAGGAGTTGTGTAAAATTATTTTGGTGGATTATGCCGATTTTTTATTTAAAAGTAGTTATTTTATCAATGCTAATATATTTAATTTTATTAACTGTCGCTAAAGCTGATTTGATCAAGCCATTGCCCGCTAAACTATTAATTGCCCAAAAATCGCTTACGCCAATTTTAGATTCAGTTGATTCATCTGCTAGTGTTCAAGTAAAACCGCCAGTTAGTGATTATGCTGCACAAAGTTCCGATAATTCTAAATTGCCTTCAGACCAAAATTTACATAATAGTATTAAGCCTAATATTTATGTTGATAAGCAAAAAGTAAATATGTTACTTCATCAAGGCATAAATTATACGAATCAAGGTAAGTATAAATTAGCTCAAAACTGTTTTAATAAAATTATTATTTTAGATCCCCAAAATGTTGATGCCTTATATAATCTTGGTGTAATTGCGGAAGAGCAGAATAATTTACCTGATGCTTTAAAAAATTATCAATTGGTTTTAAAGTATCATCCGGATGATACTCAAACTGCTCAAGCAATTAAAGATATTCAATCTAAAATGAATTTGAATTCTAATGATCCAAATCTAGCACTTGATGCCACTGGTAAATCCTCAAATAATAATGCTAAGCTGGATGCTGGTAATAGTCTTGATACGCCGGTTAACAATACATCAGATAGTCGTTTTGCTTTTAATGACAACCAGGCTTCAGCTCCAGCCGCAAACAATTCTGGATCACAGGGCTTTCAGCCATCTAAGCCATTACCTGGAAATAAATTAAATACTCAACGAAATTTAAAGATGTTAGGTTATGGTGTGGGTCGCTTGGCACGAATGGCTTTGCGTTATGGTTTAATGTATGCGATAAGGTATTAATGATGATTAGAAAATTTATTACATTTATTGTTTTAAGTCTAGTTGTTTTTACAACATATGATTGTTTCAATTTGGTTTGGGCTAAATCAGCAAACTCAGAAATTACCAATTCGTTAAAACCGGAAACTCCTGAAATGGCTGATAGTCAAGATACACCATCAGTTAATAGCCCAAATTTACCAGTAGCTAATCAAAAATCAGATCAAACTTATTTGAGTCCGCCATTGACTTTAGGTTCAACTGATACTGTTAAAGATCAAATTAAGCTGTTACTTAAAAAAGGATCTATTCAGTTTTCACATGGAAAATATGTTAAAGCATCAGCTTATTATCGCAAAGTATTATTATTAGATCCACAAAATTCAGATGCTTATTTCAATTTAGGAGTAATTGATGAAGATACTGATAAATTAGAAGAAGCTTTAAAAAATTATCAAAGTGCATTAAAGTCTAACCCGAATGATTCAGGTATTATAACTGCAATTGCTGATGTAGATAATAAAATTAATAATAAAAAATTTAATCCAAGTAAAAATGTATCTGACTCGGCATATAATAATACGGCTGGTTTTGAACCTAGTTCGACGCCTATTGTTAATACTAAATCCGTGAATAATAATGCTCCAGTTTATCCAGTCTATACTAACCCAAATAAACATCCTGTGGTTCATGTAATTGGTCGTGATTTAGGCAGGGTTCTTAGATTTGGACTGTATACAGCTGGAGCGGTAGCTGGATATGATGCTTGTGGTTGTTTTTGGTAAATAATTAAAATGTTAGTTATTAAATTTGTTATTTTTTGTTTTATTTTTATGGTTTCTATAAATGCCTTTGGTGATAATTCTTGCTGTGAAAATTCAGGTAATAATATTAATGATGATATTTCATTAAGGCTTAAAAGAGAATCAGTAGTTGAGTTTCAATATAATAATGATATCACTAATGCTTTTAATATTTGGCGAAGAGAATATACCAAACCAACAGTATGTGGGATGGTTTTTTGTACTGATAATTGTGCTAAAACCGATAAGCCTTGCCCATCCTTTAAGCCTAAAATTGTATTTTTTAGTACTTATTTAGGCTATTTAAATGGTAAAGCTCCTTGTTATGTTTATTCTTTAGATAAAGTATCTAAAAGCGATTTAAATCTTTGTAATACCATAAAATAAATTTGGGTAAGTCGGCTGATAAATTTTCCCAATTAAAACCTAACTTTTAATTGGGAAAATTTATTTACAATTACTTGGTATTAACTAAATTAAAAGTAGTTTATAAGTTGGTTTTGGGTGAAATTATTTTGTAAGGTATTGGCGTTTTTGCTAATTGAGTTTCATTAGATGAATGGAGTAAATCCATCATCATCCAATCAAATATTGATTGTTTACCAAGTTTAGGATGTAATTCATCAGTTAATAAATTAGTTGGCGAGATTAAACTTTGACCAGTAATAAAGGTTAAATGATCAATATTACGAAATACCCTAGCTACTTTAACATCAGTAACTTTATTCATATTTGGTATATCGCTTTCTTTGGCTAACGGATATTGAAGCATTGCTGATTCGGGAATAAAGATGGCGCTGGCTATTGGTGTAATACCATCGTTTAAATGATAGACAAATTTAGTATTGTTGAGCTTTTGACATTGTTTAGTCGATTGAATTTCGCTGATAGTTTTATTGATTAATTTTAAAGCAGCTTTTTCTTGGGCAAAAAATGCTGGCACATAGACCGCAACAAGTGAATAAGGTAAGCATATGGTTGATTTTAAGTAACGGATAGGAGCTGGTAGCATATAACCATTTAACATATAGCCGGCATATGTTATAAGTTTATCTTTACCATAACCTAGTGAATTTACATTGTGCAAATATTTGTTATCAGTATTGGGAACAGTTAAATTACCTTTAGGTCCAAATGGTAACCAGGATTTAAAACTGCCGATATCGGGAATGGCTTTATCGCAATTATCCCATCTTATTTCGTGAGTTAAAGTTGGATTTTTATGAAAAAATAAGTGATAAGCAACTGCTAAATCAATTTTGGAGAAAAAAAACATATCACTTTTATAAATACCATATTGCATCCAGTCCGGACAAAATAATGGTGTGCCATGAAAAGGTGTGCCCATCGTTACTAATACTTTAATCTTAGCTTCAGTTTTAGCATCAAGCATGCTTTCATAAATGAGGTTTCCCCCCATGCTTAAGGCAATTACCGTAATTGGCTGATTATGGGTGGTTTTACTAAATCTATCAAGAATATCTTGAAATTGGTTTACGCTTTCAGTTAAGCTAGTTTTTGAATTATAGCGAAGTAAATAAATTTTATAAGACTTAACCATTTCTGGGTTTAATTGAAATTTTTGGATAACCTTTTCCCAGCGAAAATAAGGTCGATTTTCACCAGCTAATCCATGAACTAATAAAAGAGGTTGTTTGTTGTTAAGCGGTGAATGGTCTAATTCAAAAATAGCCATTTCCTTAGGGTGGTTTTTTAAAGTCTTAAATGGCAGTGGTTTAATCCAAATTGAACTAGCGTGAACATTTGTCACACAAGTTAACATTATTAATAAAATAAAAACGAAAAACTCTTGGAAACTGCGCATATAAATACCTATTTTAATTATAATCTTTACATATATTTTTATTATTTAAGATTAATCATATATAATCAAGTTGTCGAAATGCCTATTTTCGTTGTAAAGTTTAAGTATTAGTACTAAATAGGTAACCAATGAAAAATTATAAAGTTAACATTTTATATTCAGATACTGGTGGTGGTCATCGAAGTGCTGCAAATGCCATAATTGAGGCAGCAAATCGTTTAATGCTGGCAAAATTCCCGGGAAGTATTAATAATATAAGATTTGCAGCTGATAATGTCGTCGAAAAAAGTCATCCGGCAAATAAGGCTTTAGTTGATTTTTATAATTTTTTATTGCGCTATCATCAGTCTTGGATGATTTATTACTTTAATTTTATTAATGCTTTTAGAATTGATAATAATGAGTTTATTTATAAATTTACCAAAAAATATATACACGAAAAACTTTTAGAGTTGAATTCCGATATATTAGTTTCTGTTCATCCTATGTTAAATAATTATGTGGTGCGTGGTTTAGAAGAATTAGGCTTACGTGATAAAACAAAGTTTTTTGTTGTAGTAACTGATCCTAATGATGGCCTGTGGAAAGGCTGGGCGGCTTGTAAAGCAGATTTGGTCTATGTGCCTAATGAATTGGCCAGTAATAAATTAATTGAATATGGTGTAAGTCCAGAAAAAATTAAAATTGTTGGTATGCCAGTTCATCCTAAATTTTTAGATCAATGCACTATTACTAAGTCGGATACAAAAATGAGTCTTGGTCTTAACCCACGACTATATACCGTATGTATTAATGCTGGTTGGGCCGGTGGGGGTAATATGTTGTCCATATTACGCGAAATCTTAAAAACCAGTTTAAAGATTCAGGTAGTTTTTATATGTGGGAATAATAAAGCGCTTTACAATGAAGCCTGTAAAATTAGTAAAAATAGTAAAATTTTAGCTAAAATTTTACCCTATTGTGAAAATATGCCAAATATTATGGATATAACTGATTTGATGATAACAAAGGGTGGTGGCCTTACGGTATATGAAGCATTGGCTAAAAATCTGGATTTAGTTTTTGATACAATATCGCAACCTATGCCACAAGAGGCAGGTACAATTAAGCATTTATGTGAAGAAAAAAGAGCTTATGGGTTAAGCGAGCCTAGTCAAGTTGGTAAAATTATTGCTAAATGTCAGGATCGACATGGGCGAAATGCTAAGAATTATAAAAACAATAAATATGATTGTTTTGGTTCTTATATAATTGCTGAAAATATTATTAATGCTTTACATAAAGATTTGGTTTTAATGAAGTCGCAAGAATTAATTGAAGAAGAATCATTCATGGTTAGTTAAACCGGTGCATGTTTTATCGAGTAACAAGATAAGTTGTTTTGATTAATTAAACTTAAAATCAGGTGGATTAATGATTTTAGCTAACCATTTAATTAAGGCTAAAGGGCGTACCTCACCATTTAATTTTGGTGAAGTAATCTTTATTCATGGTTTAGGTTCAAGTGCGTTAATGTGGGAAAAAGCGGCTGAATTTTTAGCCAGTAAAGGGCTTACCTGTCATCGCCTTGAGTTTCGAGGGCATGGCTCAAGTGCTGAAGAATATCAAGAAACACCATTAGAGCTTCATGTTAATGATCTTAAGGAAACGTTAGCTCGGTTAAATATGACTAAACCTTACGTATTTATTGGGCATTCACTTGGGGCTATTGTAAGCCTTGAATTGGCCTGTCAGGATAATTCTGATATTGCAGGTATTTTAGCGGTAGGTATGCCAGTAAAAGTTCCTAAAATAACCTGTTGGGGATTTGAACTATTTTTAAATACAATTTACCCAAGTTTAAAAGTTACTAAATTATATAAATTGTTACCTTGGCGGGAAAAAACTTTAATTCAAACAAATGAGTATTCTTTACGACAAATCTTAAAAAACATAAAAGATATTAATTTTTTTACTCATTCAAAGTATGCCGATTTTGCTCAAATTAAACTACCTATTCATTTTGCTTGTGGAAATATCGATCCGGTTGCCATTTTAAAAGATAGTAAGGAATTTCAAAAGCTATTTCCTGATTCAAGTTTAAAAGTTTTTAAAATAGGTGGGCATAATTTTATGGATTATAAAGAAGTTGAATTTAACACCTGGATTTTTGATAAATTAAGCACGATTTCGCAAAATTTATAAAATAACTCAGATAAATTCAAAGAGAATAAGTTAATTTTTTTTAATTAAAGCCCGCTCTAAATTTCTTAATAATGTAAGCCATTTAGGTTCAATTTGAAGTGGATTAACTAAGCACGTTGGCATTTTTACTAAATGACCACCCCAAATATCAGTTATTGGCCTGTCGCCTACAACTAAAATATTTTGGGGATCAAGATCAAACATGGATTGGATTTTTAAAAACCCAGCCTGGGCAGGTTTTCGGGCATGGGGAATGATTGGCAAGTCAAGAACTTCTTTTACGCGTTCTAAGTAATTTAAATTTTTGTTATTGGTTAACACGGCCAATTTAAAGTCAGGTTTTAATAAATCAAGAAATTGAGCAACAGACTGGTTTAATTGAGCAGAATGAGGCTCCATAATGGTGCTATCGAGGTCAAAAATTATGGCTTTAATATTATCCAATTTTAACTGTTCAATATTAATTTGGGTAACATTGCCATTAATTAAGTACTTTGGTTTAGGAATAAGCATTGAAATTTGTAATAAGGGGTTTTTATTAATTGTGAATAAACTGCTTTAATATTAATATATCTTGATTACTATAGCTAATTTTTTAGTTAAAATATTATTCTATTTAAATATTATTCAAGGAAAACATTTTTTTGAAAGTCAATAATTTGGTAGCTCAACAACTAGAAAATACAATAAAACTACCATTAAGTCACGTGGCTATTATCATGGATGGCAACCGTCGTTTTGCCAAAGAAAATAAAATTGCTAATTACGAAGGTCATCGTTTAGGTGTTGCCAATTTAAAAAATATAGTTCAACATGCTGGTTCACTTGGTTTAGAATACTTGACCGTATATGCATTTTCAAGTGAGAATTGGACTCGCAGTAAAGATGAAGTTAAATATTTATTTGAACTCTTTGCGCAAGTCTTAACTGAAGAATTTGATGAATTGGCCAAAAAAGGGGTAAGGTTAACTTTTATTGGTAATTTAGAGCTGTTGCCCCAAAATCTTTATAAATCAATGCTTAAATCTATGCAAGAAACCCAATCTAATACAGGGTTAAAGCTTCAGGTGGCAATTAATTATGGTTCACGTCTGGAAATAGCTAATGCTGTAAAAAATATTGCTCAAGCTGTTTTATCCGGTAATATCCGGATTGATCAAATTGATGAAAAAATGGTTGCCAATTTTTTATATACAAAAAATATCCCTGATCCAGAATTAGTTATTCGTACTGGTGGACAAATGCGCTTATCTAATTATTTATTGTATCAGTCAGCCTATACTGAAATTTATGTTACGCCAAAGTTATGGCCCGAGTTTACTCCAGTGGATTTTGATGCGGCTATGAATGATTTTAGTAACCGAAAGCGTAATTATGGTGGCGATTAGTCAGTTTTGAGCCTTGGTGTTGGTCATTGCTGGGTTGTTGCTGATTTTATCCTTGACTTTTTCAGGAGCAAGTGTTGTGACAACTACAATTTTTATTTTTAACTGCAACTAGTCCTTCCTTCACCATTAGCGACACCAAAACTAAACTAGCAACAGGGTCTGCCCACCACCAGTGAAGAGTTGCATTTAACACCAAACCAGCTAGCGTTGCAAAAGCAAACCAGGCACAACAACTACTTTCTATGGCGTCAGCTTTTAGCGCAGTAGAGTTTAATTCGTGAGCAAGTTTTAATTTGGCCTTGGCTAAAAATGGCATAACAACTAGAGCTGCTATTGTAATTATAATTCCCGTAAAACTTTCATTGGCATGTTTGCCATAGCCTAATAGGCGTTGCATTGAATCAACAAGGACGTAGGCTGCAAGTGTAAATAACAAATAGCCAGCAATTTTACTGGCCATTATTTCTGCCTTTTCCATAGATTCTAAAGAACCACCATTTGCTTCAATCTGAAGGCGCCAGCCTACGATTATGGCGCTCAGTGTTTCAATTAGCGAATCAAATCCGAAACCTATAAGAGCTGTTGATCCTGCATTTGAGCCAAGAACTACTGCTATAACTGCTTCAGCCAGGTTCCAGGCGATCGAAATGAATTCTAACCATAATCCTTGTTTTAAGAGATCCTGTCGGTATTGGTTGTTACTTATTGTTAGATTATTTTTAAGTAACTTCAATATTTTTTACCCCGATAGCAACTTTTTTAATTTTTAACCAAATCTTTGGACTTGGTTTTTTGATTATTTTCATGATCTGTTTTTTTAATTTCTCGAATATCCCAAATAATACCAAGTTTTTCAAATATTCTTAAAATAAAAGCAGTTACATCATATTCATACCATTGATAGCCTTGTTTCATTCTCCAAGGATAGAAATGGTGATTATTATGCCACCCTTCCCCGCAGGTAAAAAAGGCTACGATAAAATTATTACGGCTATTATCAGTAGTCGGAAATGTTCGATAACCAAATATATGAACAATAGAATTAACCATACTGGTACTGTGAAATAGGCAGACACTGCTGACAAAATATCCCCAGACTAATAATTGGAAACTATTGGTGTGCAATTCAGGAAAATATGTTTGGCAAATGGCTCCGGCTACTAACAAGTTGAAAATTAAAAAAGCTGATCCCAGCCAATCTAAACGATTAAAAAATACGAGTTCAGGATATTTGGCATAATCTTTAATTAGTCGATAGTCAGTAACCATATTTTCACTAGTGGTAATCCAGCCTACATGAGACCAGAAAAACCCTTTTTGTACGGGTGAATGAATATCATATTCAGTGTCTGAGTATTTGTGATGGTTGCGATGATGTGATGCCCACCATAATGGACCACGTTGAACACAGGTTAAGGTTAAAAAACCAAAAATACATTGAGCGAAACGGCTGGTTTTATAAGCGCGATGGGAAAAATAGCGGTGAAAAAAGGCTCCGACAAAAAATATTCTAAGCCAATATAAACCCACAGCTACAAGCACGGCTGTGGTGCTGATACCACATACAAATACTAAAAGGCAAGCTAGGTGCAGGATTAAAAAAGGAATTACCCGTGATGCCTCCATTGTTAATTTATGCGCATCTTTGACTTCAGTTTTGATTATGTTATTTAAAGTTAAATAATCTGAATCTAAAAATTGTAAGGATTTTGGTAATTTATCCAACTTGTCGTTAAAAGTTGCAAATATGTCTAAGGGATGTGGTTTTGTTAACATAAGTTCACCTTGGGAATTATTGATTAATTAAAGTAAATATGCCGATATTTGGCCAGGTAGTTTGCATAGTTTTTTACTTTAATGCTTATATTTTAAGGTATTTATTGTTCATAATGATTAAGCTCGACCGATTGTAAAGTGTTAAATTTTTTAATTTATTTTAATACTTGGAATGGTTAAAGTTGTTTAGGTTTAATTTTTTTACTATATGTTGTAACTGATTTGTAGTTTTAACTAAGAGATTTAATGTATAGCAATTTATATTAGCTATAATTTAATATTGTTATTTATTAGAGTTTTATCTTTGGGGTAAAGTTCATGAAAATTTTAATACCTGTTGATGATTATTTATTTAGTGAGGCAATAATTAATTTTATTGCTAATCATAGATGGAAAGATGACGATTCATTTCATTTAATTCATGTGATTGAGCCGGTTTATATGGGAGCCACTCCAGATGTTAGTTATTTGGATATAATTGAGCAGGCAAATTCAAATTATGAAGAGTTGGCCAAGGAAATGTTAACTAAAGCTAAAAATAAACTTCAAGAACTTTTCCCTAAAATGAGTATAACTTTTCAAGTATATAAAGGTAATATTAAAGAGACAATATTTGCCGAAATTAAAAAGTCCGATATAAAGCTTGTTATTTGTGGATCGCATGGTTCTAAAGGATTTAAGCGTTTTTTCTTAGGCTCGGTATCTCTTGCTCTAGTAACTAGCGCATCTTGTTCTGTTTTAATCATTAAACCCAGTACGTATTTGATTGATCGCTGGGAAAGTTTATCTGACGCAGCTAAAATTGTTACGCAAGAGTATTTAGCTGAGCCAATCGAACAAAAGCCATTAACGGTATTGTTAGCTATTGAAGAAAGTTCAACGAGTAATTATATTATTGACATTATTAAAGAGCATAATTGGTTACCTAATACTGTTTTTAAACTTTTGCATGTAGTTGAATCACCAATGATTGGTAGTCCATTGGCGCCAAGTTTGTTGTTAAGTGAAGCCAGTGAACCAATGATTGACTCCGCACGCAAATTACTTGAGAGTAAGGCACAAATTATTAGAACTGCTCTACCTAGTATTACCGTCCATACTGACGTAGTAGAAGGAGCCTGTAAAGAAGCAATTTTAGATTATGCAAATAAAATTAATGCGGATTTGATTATTTTAGGATCGCATGGTAAATCAGTGATGGAGAGATTCTTTATTGGTAGCGTATCGATGGCTGTATTAACTAGTAGTCAAGCGTCATGCCTGGTAATAAGACCCATTGTTTAAAAATTTAAGTAACGTAGGATGAAATTATTTGTTAACTATTAATTATCATGATTATTCGATATTTAAATAACTTTACTTTATATATTACTAATTAGTGATATAGTTGTATAATTGTTAGTCAATTCAATAATATAGCTAAGGTTTATCAATGCCTCGAATTAAATCTCCAAGATTAAACAGAATTAATTGTCTTGTTGTATTATTCTGGTTGTTTCTGGTCAATTCTTTAAATGCTGTTGCTTTAGAATCGATAACTTTACGTAAAATTGATAAAAATGCCTTGTCACTAAAAAATGCCGAGTTTTTAGCTTTGACTAATAATCCTAACCTGGGTATGTCTCAAGAAAGCTATAAATACGCATTAATGGCAATTCGTGAGGCAAAATTAAAGCGATTGCCAACTTTTTCGGCTTTTAGTAATTATAATTATTCCAACAATCCCATTTTTGTCTTTAGTGCATTGTTAATGCAACAACGTTTTTCGACGTCTAATTTTGCTATTCATAATTTAAATAATCCCAATCCCATTAATAATTTTTTATCTGCAGTCTATACGCAAGTACCTATTTTTACAGGTTTTCAACTTGAAACCGCTATTGCCATAGCTAAATTAAATAAAGACAAAAAAAATTATGAACAAAAAATAATTGAACAGGAAACACGGCTTAAACTGATTAGTACTTTCTATGGGGTTATTTTAAGTAAGTTAAAAGTTGAACTTACCGATAATAGTATTAATAGTGCTAAGGCTAGGTTAAAGAAAATTCGTGACTTAAATTCAACTGGCATGGTAACTAATGCTGATGTTTTAAATGGTGAGTTGGAATTAGCAAAAATAAGACAGCTTAAAATAATTCAAACTGGTGATTTGGCTATAGCCCGAGCTAAGCTTGCTAGTGTTTTAGGAGATTTGAGTTTTGTTGATATTCCGGTTTTAGGTCAAATAGCCAAGCCTGAATTTAAACTATTAGCGCAAGAAGAATATTTTAAATTGGCAATATTAAATCGACCTGATTATAAAATGTCTAATACAGATATTGCCATTAGTTCACAAAATGTTAAAAATGCTTATGGTAAGTTTTTACCAAAGGCTAATTTTTATGCTGCGGGAATTAATAGTGGTAATGCAGTGGTCAATGGAGGATCGAGTTTTTTACTCGGGGCTAATCTGTCGATAAAGGTTTTTGATGCTACTTTATTTACTAATGAACGCAAAGCTAAAATTGCTAAGCAAATAGCTTATCAGCAATATAAACAAAAGAAATTAGATATTTATGTTGAAGTTGTTAAAGCATATAATGAATTGATTGCTAATCAAGAAAAAGCTAGTGTTGAACTTGAATCAATAAATAAGGCTAAAGCAGCTTTAAAAATTATTCAGGATAGATACAACGTGGGCTTGGCTGGTATTAGTGATTTGATGAGTGCGCAAAATGCTGAGCTTAGTACAAAAACTGATTATTTGGCAGCTTTATATGAGTCCAAAGTTAGTTACGCTAATTTGCTTTTCACTTGTGGTATTTTAAATGATACCACTATGTTTTAGGTTTGGAGAAATATACATGAAGTTTAAATATAGTTTTGATAAATGTTTTAAATCCAGTATAAGTGGTATGCTGATAATCCTCTTGCTGAATGGTTGTTCTAAACTACCAGAAAATAGTACTGCTAGTACGGTAAAATATTATAATTTTCCGGTGGTTAAAACTTCATTAAAAGCCATCAACGGAAAAGTCACTTGGGTAGGTACTGTAGAATCAAGTCAACCAATTAATATAGCTCCACAAATTGAGGCTGTCGTTAAGACTATTACTGTAGCTGAAGGCAATGTAATTCAGCCCGGTATGCTTTTAGTTGGTCTTAATGATGATGTTATAATTCATGAAGTTAAAGAAATTGAATCGCAAATTGAAGAGGCTAACAGTAGTATAGAGCAAGCTAAGCACTCTATTGAATCAGCCAAATTAGCCATTGAAGCAAAATCAGCAGATTTGGCGCTTAAACAAAAACGCTATAAACGTATTGATGATTTGCATAAGTTAAATTCGGCTACAGATGATGAATTTGATCTAGCCGCTACTCAGTTACAATTAGCTAAGGTGGCATTTGCTGAAGCAAATAATAATTTATCTTTAGCCCAGGATAAATTACACGAAAATATAATTGCTATGCAAACGCTTAAACAAAGTCTTGCCAAAAGCAAAGTGAAATTAGCTTATACCAGAATTTTAAGCCCAGTTAAGGGAATTGTTACAGGAAAAAAAATTAATGTTGGTGATTTAGTTGCGCCTGGACAAACAATTTTAACGATTGAAAAACCAGAATATAAATTAATTTGTTCGATCCCTGAAGATGATTTAAATTTGTTCGTTAAAAATTCTCCGGTTATAGCCAAACTCAATGGATTACCTGGCGAAATTACTAATTTGTCTATAGATGAAATCGTTCCTAATATTGACCCTAAAACACGGTCATTTAATATAAAAATTAAATTACCATTAATCCCAGAAATTAAAAGTGGTATGTATGGTAAGGCAATTTTCTTGACTAAAACTACTAATAAAGTTTTATTACCGCAAACGGCCATTGTTAATCAAGGACAATTATCTGGAGTTTATGTAGTTAGTAATGATGGCCAAATTGATTTTCGTATCATTTCTTTGGGTTCAAAAAATGAAAATAGTTATGAAGTGATTTCTGGTATTAAAGCTAACGAAACAGTTATTAATGGTGATTTTGATAAAATCACCCAAGATGTTCGGGTGAAAAATTAATTATGGAAAATAATAACAATACCTTGGGTTTGGCTGGTAAAATTACGGGCTTTTTTATCGACTCTAAATTGACCCCGCTGGTTATAATTCTATCGGTTATTTTAGGTGTATTTGCTGTAATTAATATTGCTCGAGAAGAAGAACCTCAAATCATTGTGCCGATGATTGATGTCTTTGCTAAATTGCCTGGAGCTAGTTCGCGGGAAATTGAAGAACGGGTGACTAAGCCATTAGAAAAAATTCTTTGGGAAATTCCTGGGGTTGAATATGTTTATTCACAATCTAGTCCTGGTAATAGTCTGGTTACGGTTAGATTTTTGGTGGGTGAAAATGAGGAACGAGCTTTAGTTCGCTTAAATCAAAAATTAGCTTCTAATTTAAATATAGCTCCACCGGGTACAATTGGACCAATTGTTAAAATGCGTTCTATTGATGATGTACCGGTTATGACTTTGACTTTAAATGGGTCTAAATATAATCATTATCAATTACGGCAGATAGCAGCGCAAATTACTGATGATATTAAGCAAATAACTGATGTGTCTAAACTAACCATTATTGGTGGTGAACGCCGTCAGTTTAGAGTTTTATTAGATATTGCCAAACTTAATTCATATCATATTAACCCGATGCAAATTAGGCAAATTTTAACTATTGCTAATACTGAAGCAGAAATTGGCACTGACAGTATTAATGATCTGGATTTTCAAATTGAAGCAGGTGATTTTATTAAAAACGTTGGTGATCTTGAAAATCTGGTGGTCAGTGTAAATAATAATGAGCCAATTTATTTGAAAAATTTAGGTAAAATAATCGATGGTGGTGAAGAACCTAGTAATTATGTATTTATTGGCTTTAATCAAAATGATCTTGCTAGGCAACAAAAATACCCTGCTGTAACCATCAGTATTGCTAAACGTAAGGCTACTAATGCCGCAATTGTTTGCGAACAAGTCTTAAATAAAATCGCCGGATTAAAAGGCTATATTATTCCCAACGATTTAAAGGTAACGGTTACTAGAGACTACGGTGAAACCGCTACGGATAAGTCCAATGAGTTATTGTTTCATATGTTGATTGCAGTGTTTTCAGTTGCCGTACTTATTTGGTTTGCCTTGGGTTTTCGGGAAGCTTTAATTGTATTAATTTCCATTCCGGTAACATTGGCCTTGACGATATTTGTATTTTATATGTATGGTTATACTATTAACCGAATAACTTTATTTGCCCTAATTTTTTCAATTGGTATTTTAGTTGATGATACTATAGTAGTTTTGGAAAACATTGCCAGACACACTGGTTTGCCTGGTAATGAAAATAAAAGCCTTAAACAAATTACTATTGAAGCTACTGATGAAGTTGGCAATCCAACCATTTTAGCAACTATTGCAGTCATTGCAGCTATATTTCCGATGGCGTTTGTGCGTGGGCTTATGGGTCCTTATATGCGGCCGATTCCAATTGGTGCATCTGCTGCTATGGTTTTTTCTCTGTTAATCGCCTTCGTGGTATCACCATGGGCAGCTAGCCGGATTATGAAAAAAGATATTAAGCATGAACATAAGGAAGATTGGACAGTTAAACTATATCGTAAGATTATGACACCAATTATCTACAAACCATTCTATCGCTATGGTTTTTTGTTAGGCGTCTGTACTTTGTTCCTCGCCGCTTGTTCCTTAATTTATTTTCAGTTAGTCATTGTTAAAATGCTTCCTTTTGATAATAAAAATGAGTTTCAAATAGTTATAGATATGAAAGATGGTACAACTATTGAAAATACTGCTAAAGCAGCTTTTGAAATTGGTAATTACATTGCTTCAATTAATGAAGTTACTAATTATGAAGTATACATTGGTACAGCAGCCCCTTATAATTTTAACGGATTAGTTCGTCATTATTACCTTCGTACTGGTGATAATTTGGCTGATATTCAGGTTAACCTTGTTAATAAAGATAAGCGGAAACTCCAAAGTCATGATATTGCAAAATTAATCCGTCCGCAAATTGAAAAATTTGCGAAGAAATTTGATGCCAGTGTGAAAATTGTGGAAATTCCTCCTGGTCCACCTGTATTAGATACTTTGGTTTTAGAAATTTATGGTCCTAAATATTCTGGTCAGGTTAAAATAGCTAGCGATATTAAACAAATTTTAGCTGATACCAAAAATATTGTTGATGTTGATTGGTATTATGAAGATAATTTGCCTAAATATCATTTTATTGCCGATCAAGAAAAAGCTGCTTTAAATCATATTTCTACTTTCGATATCGTTGAAAATTTAAAGATAGCTAATTTAAGTGGTATTAATTGTGGTTTAGCTCATATTGACAAAAGTAAGGAAGATATTCCCATATTACTGCAATTGCCTAAAGCTGAAAGATCTCAGATTAAAGATTTACTTAATCTTAAAATTACTAATAATTTTGGTGATTCTGTGCCATTGTCCCAGTTGACTAAAGTTGTTGAGGAATTAAATGATAAGTCAATTTACCACAAAAATTTAATGCGAGTTGTCTATGTTATTGCTGATGTCTCAGGAACTCAAGAAAGTCCGGTTTATGCTATTTTAAATTTGTCTGGCCAAATTGATAAATGGGCTCACTCCTTAAATTTACCGTTTAATCAATATACTACATCGTTACCTTTTAGTGATCGTGAATACTCAATGAAGTGGGATGGAGAATGGCATATTACTTATGAGGTGTTTCGTGATTTAGGTTTGGCTTTTGCCGCGGTGCTTATTTTAGTATATATATTAATTGTTGGCTGGTTTCAATCATTTTCCTTGCCGTTTGTTATTATGGCGGCTATTCCCTTTTCCCTGGTTGGAATATTACCAGCGCATGCTTTACTTAAAGCTTTTTTTACTGCTCCATCAATGATTGGTTTTATTGCTGGAGCAGGTATTGTGGTGCGTAATTCAATAATTTTAATTGACTTTACGCAATTGCGGATTAACGAAGGTTATTCTATTGGTGAAGCAGTTATTGATGCTGGAGCTATTAGATTTAGGCCTATGTTATTAACAGCTGCAGCGGTTTTAGTTGGTGCCAGTGTTATTTTATCCGATCCGATTTTTCAAGGGCTTGCGCTGGCATTAATGGCTGGTGAAGTGGCTTCACTTAGTTTGTCCCGGCTGGTTATCCCAGTATTGTTTTATATGTTAAAATCTGGCCAAGCTAAACATTAGCCCATTTAGGACTATTGTCAATGGAATTTTTCATAGTTACCGTATTGATTGCCTTTGTGGCAACAGCTACAGCTATTGGATTATTAGTAGATATCGCTAGAATGCCAGTCTAAAAAACTTTTTAAACTTATTGTTTTGACAATTATGTTGATTTTGGGAATTTAGATGATAATTAAACAGCCGTGACTTTAAAAATCGGGACGACAGGATTCGAACCTGCGACCTACTGCTCCCAAAGCAGCCGCGCTACCAAGCTGCGCTACGTCCCGAAATGGATGACTAACTTAAGCTTAAATATTATTTTACCGTATTTAGGAAAAATTTAAAATTAAATTGTTAAGTAAGAAATCAAAAACATTCTTT
The DNA here is from genome assembly GCA_027371815.1 of Candidatus Melainabacteria bacterium. GTDB lineage: Bacteria > Cyanobacteriota > Vampirovibrionia > Obscuribacterales > JAKAZS01 > JAKAZS01. The sequence continues at coordinate 23,211 of DAHXLC010000332.1, forward strand.
TAAGAAATAAATTTTAAGGCACAAATTGCGGGATGTCAAGATTTTTAGTTGATGACGTTTTAGTATCTGATTTAATTTTTGGAGCAGATTGCGTATTTAATAATAAAGACTGGTTAATTATACCCACTTTGCCATTAGCTAGTTTAACCATTAGCTGATTTTGGCCTAAGTCCTGAAGGATTACAACGCGATCGCCAGTATTGAGTTTGCCGATAGTTTTTTGTTGGTCGTTTTTTATGTCACTGTCCTGATTAATTTTAATTGTTTTATAGGCTTCTTTAAAATCAGCTTTAAGTAAACCGCCATAAATATAACCATAATCGCCAGATTTTAATTTTACTTTATACCAGCCATTATCTTTGCTGATAACGGTAATTTTGCCATTACTAGGTAAAATACTGATTATTTTTGAATCTACTTTGGCCGATTTACGGATATTGATTTTACTAAAACTGGTAGCAACGTTTTGCGTTTGAGGGTTGTCACTTAGATTCTTTGAGTTGTTGTTTTGGTTATTGAGGTTAACATTATTGTCCGTAAATTTGGTTTCAGTTTTGGCTGTTGTTAAAGCGTCTGGGTTTTGAGTAAGATTATGGGGTTGAAACTTGTTATTAGTAGAATTGTCGTTATTTTCTATTGATTTAAATGGATTCTTCTCACTGCTAAAACCATTAATATAATATTTTACTTTTTGGTCTTTGGTACTAAGGGATAATATTTGGACTGTGTAATAGTTGTCATTAGTGGCGAGGCCATAATTTAGAATGTTTTTGTGGCCATCAACACGTTTATTAATCAGGTCTAATTTAAAGGTAAATGGTTGATTGGATAATTTAGCATTAGCCATTTTAAGATTTAAAAGAATTAAGTCGGTCTTTTTGGGGCTAATACAAGGTTTATAAAGATCAATTTGGTTTGGATTAAACATTAATTTACTAATTACATAAATTGGTCCTAACTTATAGTCAAACCAATTACTGTCTAATTCAAACGAACCGTTAGCGGTGGGTTGTAAAATACAGTTAATAGTTTCATCTTCAAATTTGACGACATTTCCTGGATCTAAACCCTTGGTTTGTAAGAGGGCTAAAATAGGGAGTTTTACATTTAAATATGGAGAATTTTGGGTAAAGAAAAATTTGGCATTTTCTGGTAAATGGGGTAAATAAAGCGAAGTTAAATCTTCCATTGTATCTAGGTTAATAATGGCTGGGTGGGCAATACGATCAATATCAGCACTGGTATGACCTAGTAGAATTAACAGTTTTTGCTTGTTGGATTCAATGATACGGCCATCTTCATAAACATTAATTTTGGTAAGGTCAATGATTTTAGGCTTATTGGGAATTAGGATAAAGAGGCTGGAAAATAAATTTTTGCCTATTTCCACTACTTTACAGGTGCCGGAAATATCAAAAATATGAATTTCACAATTACTATCTTTGAGAAAAGTTTTTAATTGACTGTCTAATTCTGATTTGGATAGGGTTGTGCGTGAATTTAAGAAAGACTCAATTTTTAAGCGCAAATTTGACCAATCTTGTTCATTTTGTTCGGTTTTTAGGCTTTGATTGGTATCGGTTTTAATGTTTAGATTAGAAAGGGCAAATTTAATTAGCAAAGGTAATATGACAACTAAGGCAATACCAGCCAGTATAGTTATTTTAACTGCTTTAGGCATGGGTTTGATTGGTAAAGGTGTAGAACAACTAAAACACTTGCGTGCAGCTACAGAATTTCGTTGATTGCAATTTGGACATTTCATGTATATAGTTTATATAATCCAAGGTATATTACCAACATTTTGTTAAAATAAACTGTTATTTACTTAATTAAAGGTCAAAAATGACAAATTTACCGAAAATAATTTCTCAACTGGTTAAAGTTGCTAGGCTATCATATAAAAGAGGATTAATCTGTGGTACTGAAGGTAATTTTAGCATTAAAGTAAAGGCTAATTTAATCTTAACAACTCCTAAAGGAATATGCAAAGGTTTTCTTAAACCAAGCGATTTGGTTCTTGTAGATTTACAAGGAAACCGGGTTAAAGGTTTAAATAAAAATAACCACATTCCGTCAAGTGAAATGGATATGCATTTATGTGTCTATGAAACCAGAGCTGATGTTAATGCGGTTTTACATGCACATCCTACAACTTTGGTAGCTTTTACGGTTAGTGGTCTTACTTTAGACTATAAAATTTTACCAGAAATAATTACGATGTTTAAAACTATTCCTATTGCTAAATACGCTACGCCAGGCACAAGTGAAGTCCGTCAGAGTATTCAAGAGATTATTAAAACTAATGATTTAGTGGTTTTGGATCATCATGGCATCATTATGTTAGGGGATAATATTTTAGACTTATTTTATAAATTGGAAATGCTCGAACATTATGCTAAAACTTTATTAATAGCTAAGCTTTTGGGCGAACCCCAAGCTTTATCAAATAGTGCTATTGAAAAATTAATTATGAGTTAAAAGCCAATTTTGCTAATGCTAAGAAGTGGTTGTAAAGCGCTAGATTAAAAAAAATGCTACAATTACCAAATTTTCTTTAACATTCTTAGGGTTTAATCGTTAAAGTTACTCATTGTATTAAATCAGGCTTTATAATTATGTAAATTAGGAATTAATCATAATTATTTATAGTTATTAATTTTATTTTGTCAAGTTGTTTTATATTTAAGGAGAATTAAGAATGTTATTTAATAAAAACTTATCAATCGTATTATCAAGTTGTTTAGTCGCTTCGACTTTATCATTAGCTGCTTTGGCTCAGGATTCAGTTTCTAAAGCCCCAGCTGCTGCCCCAGCTGTTAAAGCTCCGGTAAAAAAACCAGGTCTATTAAAAGATATGGAAAATGGTGTTAAGAAAATTGGGCATGGTGCTAAGGTTGGCGTAGAAGATTTAGGTAAAGGCGCTAAGACTGGTGTTGTGGACTTAGGTAAAGGTGCTAAATTTGTTGGCAAAGAAACCGTAAAAGGTGTCGAAGGTGTTGGCAAAGGTGGCGAAAAATTAGTTAAAGGAGCTGGTAATGATATTAAGAAATTAGGTCATAAAAAAGCCCCTAAAACAACTCCAACTACCAAAACAACTCCAGCTGGAACTTCTTCTACTAGTACTTCTGCTACTGATAAAGCAACAGCCAAATAATAAATTAAGAGTTTTTAATTTTATTAATTAAAGAAAGATCTAATTCATAAATTAGGTCTTTTTCTTTGTATAATATTATTAAGGTTAGTTAATATCTGGTTTATTAAGGATTTAATAAAGTGAACGAAAAATTTTTAAGGGATAAAGATGCCCAGGATAAATTTAATCAGTTAGTTAATTCGCTTAAAGAAAGCCGAGATAAAATTAAACAGTTGCAGTATAAATCTATGCAGGGAAAAGCTGAATTGGCCGAAGCCGATTTATATGAATTAGAAAATATTGCCGCGCGTGATCCTTCAACCAATTTACTTAACTATAAGGCGTTTGTTAAAAGGCTTGACTATGAAGTAAAACGTTCGAAGCGCTATCGTAGGCCAGTCTCTTTAATTGTTATAAGTATTGATAATATTGACAATGTTGCAAAAAATAATGGTATCAATATAGTAGAAGACTTGTATCGTGAACTTGCCTATATTTTAGAAAAACAAATCAGGGATATTGATGTTGCTGCTCGTATTCGTTACGATAGGTTAGCTGTATTTTTACCGGAAACCTATGGTTCACGTGCCAAAGTTGTGGCGCAACGAATTATTAATAAGGTTAATCAAAAAAAACTTTTAGAATTAGAGCATAGTCAGGCATTTACTGCTAGCTGTGGCGTTACAGCATTCCCATCGCATAGTCGTGAAGCTGATGGCTTAGTTGCTCAAGGTATTGTCTACTTAAACATTGCTCAAAAAAATGGTGGCAATCAGGTAATGTATGAATAAATTACAGTTCTAAATCTTTTAGGGTTTTTTCTTCGTTATTTTCTGGTTCAGTATTGGTTGGAGTTCCTTTAGTATCATTATCAACCGAATGCTCGTTGACTTTTTCTATAGTTGTATTACTAGTAGCCTCTTGATTTGAGGCTTTGGTTGAATTGATATTTTTAATATTTGAATCGGTTGATGAGTTAGTTTGGGTATTTGTTGTAGTAGAGGTTTCGATTTTTTGTTCAGTACCTGGTGTTATTGGTTGATTTAAGGCATAAGTTTGATAAAAGGTATTATTTATATAAACATTAAAAAATAAGCCTTTTGGAGATTTTGGTATTGAATCTTGATAAATAAATTCGAAATCCCTGCTTTCTTGTGGCTTTAAGGCTTGGCTAAACTGATCAATGAGGTCTTTTTCGTTTTTATAAATTGGTTCGTTAGTGTTTTTTGAGGATAATTCAACTTTAATGCTTAAGTTGTTTATCGGATTTTCTCCATTGTTACAAATTGTTCCTGTTAAAGAAATTTTATTATTACTAGAATTTATGATCACATTTTTTAGCACAAGTTCCGGAATTTCAATATTATTGTCAAGTTTTTGAGCTTCTTGTAAATAGGCTAAACCGTTTTCATTGTCACCATTATTAATTAGGCTTTTGCCGTATGATACCAGTAGATTCACGAGTTTGCTTTTAACTAGGGATGAGTCTGTTAGTTCTTGAGCTTTTTTTAACTCAGTGATGGCTAAACTAGTTTGACCATCGCGTTCGTATAGGTCAGCAGCCATTTCATGACTTTTGTAGTTTTGGCTTACTGAATTTAATTTTGCGAGATACGAAAGAGCTTCTTTATCCTGTTTATTATTAGCAAAATTATTGGCTAGGCGTTGATATATTGTGGCAAGTTTTTGGTCGGCTTCAGGTAACCTTGTTCCACAACCGAGTTGCTTGACTTCTTCCCAACAGGTTAAAGCTTGTTCTAATTTATTATTGCTTAAACATTCGTCACCCCAAAGTGCATCTAGATCAGCTAATTCAGATTTCTTTTCAGGCGTGGTCTCTTTGACTAGAGGGCGTAATATATCAATTGCTTTAGCAAACTCATTTTTTTTACTATAATAGTTGGCTAATTGAGTGGCTAATTGAGGACAGTTGGCAATTGATTTGCCATGGGATCTTGCCTGTTCAATACATTCCCAGGCTCGGTCAATTTCATCAGTGCCTACATAGGCTTGAGCTAGCGCTAAATAAATATCTGGATTTTGGGCATTATGCTTAAGCGAGTTAGTCAGTGATTTTACGGCTCGGGCATATTCACCGCGATTAATCTGCGCCAGTCCATTGTCAAGCGATTGTGCGTCTAGGTTTTTGTTGTAGTTTAAGTAGAGGATTGTTGCGCCAAAACACAAGCCCGCAATTAGAATGGATGTTAGTCCACCCTTAAGAATTGATGGAACTGACAGAGCCTTAATTTTTCGATATTTTTGATACATAATTATATTTATACTTGAAAACTATTCAAAATTAATAAACTTAAACAATTTATTAGATTTTTTATTTACTTCTTTAAGTAATCCAAAAAATAAAGAGGCAAGATTAATTAATTATTCTTGTCTCTTTATTTAAGATGAGAAATTAAAAACAATTACTTGATTTCTACTTTAGCTCCAGCAGCTTCAAGTTTAGCTTTCATCTGATCAGCTTCTTCTTTCTTTATTTTTTCTTTTACTGGTTTTGGAGCAGCTTCGACTAAATCCTTGGCTTCTTTGAGGCCAAGTCCAGTTAATTCCCGAACCACTTTAAGTACTTCAATTTTCTTTTCACCAAACGAAGCTAAAATTACATCAAATTCAGTTTTTTCTTCAACGATAGCTGCGCCACCGCCAGCTCCTGGCATAACGGCCATGGCTGCCATTGGTGCAGCTGCTGTAACACCAAAGGTTTCTTCCATTTTTTTCTTTAATTCAGCAGCTTCTAATAAAGTCATCATACCGATTTGTTCTAAAAGTGCATCTACGCCTAATTTAGTTGTCATATAAATCTCCTTGCTTTAAAAATATAAACTTAATAATAAAATTTTGTAATTGGAAATTATCCATTAGCCTGTTTTTTGGCAACTTCTTCAGCCAGTAAGGCAATATCACGGATAATCCCTTCAAAGATGCCCACCATTCCTGATGCGCCACTATCAAGGCCAGCCATAATTGATGATAGCAATACTTCTTTAGAAGGTAATTCAGCAAGACCTTTAACTTCAGCAGCTGATAAAATACTACAATCGAGGATGCCACCTTTTAACTCACCTTTTTTAAGAGTTTTTAAGTATTCAACTACTGCTTTTGCTGAAGATACTGGATCTTCATAACCTATTATTACGGCCGTTGGGCCTTTAGCAAAGCCTTCAATTGAAGCAAACTCAGTATTTTGGGTCGCAAGCTTAACCAAAGTGTTTTTTACAACTTTGCATTTACTTTTTGACTCACTTAGTTTCTTGCGGAATTGAGTTATTTCATGAACGGTATAACCACTTAAGTCAGTGGCAATAGCTACTTTCCCATTACCGAACATATTTTTTATTTGCGCTAATTCGTTAGCTTTATCCTGACGAGTTGGCATAAAACCTCCAATAAAAAAACCACTTCCAAAACCGTAGCCCTAAGAAGTAGTCAAGAGTCTTCTTGATCTTGGCCATTCAGATGGTAGTATAGTAAAACTACAACTATTAAGCTAATTGATTAGCACCAATCTATCTACGGTCCAAATTTTTCAATTTAGACTAATGATTATCACATCATATATATATCAAGTCAAGCCAATATTGGATATATTGCTAAAAAGTTAATATTTCTATTAAATATTGTTTAACTAATGTACATTACTATCCATTTTACTGGCAATTTCTCTGCTATTACCAGCAGCATTAGTTGATTCAGCAGTGGTCTTAAGGGCAATCATGGTGCTTGGCATATCCATTTTACATTGTCGTTTAATTAAAATTTCGGGCTGTAAAAATGTCCCAATTACATGGCTTGCATAAACAACATTAGTAGCTTTGCCATTATTTAATGATTCTAAGCGCCAAAAGCCATCGACTTCTTTAAAATCTCCGGATTTTCGATGCCAAGTCAATTCTTTGCCATAATTTTCGGTAACTTCAACAATATAGTTAAATCTAGTAGGCATGCCTGATGGATTTAAAGAATGTCGCACAATTTTGACATTGCCTTGGCTTTTTAGTAATTCGCATTCTTTTAATCGGGGGAAAACACGATTAGCCTGATTGTAATTAGTGATAATTTTCCAGACATTAATTGGTGAAGTATTTACTGTGATTTCGGATACGCAATAAGATTTGTTGTTAATATTTTTTTCATAAACTTTAACGACTTCGCTTGCTTGGCATTGGCTGTAAGTTGTTATGATTGCAATAACTGAAATAACTGAAGTAAGCTTCGCTTTAAGTATATTTGCTTTATTATTCATGTGAATTAAATTTACCTTTATGTTTTCTAATTAAAGTAAGTTTTTAATACAATTTAAACCTAAAATATAATATTATTGTTTACTTTTTTTATCGTCAAGAAAATGTAATATTTGCGCTTGATAACTATAGATAATATAAATACTATCAAAAAATTAGTTTTGAAGTATTTGAATTAACCACTTGGCTAGTATACAATTAACTTGTCATATATTCAAAGGAAAAATAATTAAGAAAGGCTGGTTTTAAATTAAATTTTTTAAATGTTCAAAAATATTTTACTAGTTTTTAATCCTAAATCAAGTTCGGCCATGGCTTCAGATCAATGGCTGGGCAAAGTTGTAAATTCCTTAAGTAGTGAGGTCTCGGGTTACATTGTTACTAAAACAATTTTAAATCCTTTTGATTCCCAATCCATTTTTGTTGATTTGTCTTTGGAAATTGATTTGGTTATTGCTGCTGGTGGCGATGGCACTATTCGCAAAGTTATTGAGGATACTTATAATACTTTTCCCCAAATGCCAATTGGTTTATTGCCTCTTGGTACCGGTAATCAATTGGCACGTAATTTGGGGATTTTCGAGGATAACTTATTAAGTAATCCACTTGAAGAAAGTATTAAAAATTTAATTACTGGTAAACCTAAAAAAATTGATTTAGGTTTAATGAATGGTCGTATTTTTGCTGTAGCTAGCGGAGTCGGACCATTGTCCGATGCTATTTTGCTGCCTGAAGCTAATGATAAAGCGGTTTGGAAAATGTTGGCTTATGTAAGCTCGATGATTAGCAATTTAGCTGTTACTCCAATTCCTTTTCGCGTAACTATTGATGATGTTGAATCTTTTTGTGTGACAGCTTCAGGTATTTTTGTATCCAATGTTGGTGATCTTGGTATGGGTATGCTTTCCCCAACAGCTAGTATTGAAGATGGTCTACTTGACGTTTGTATCTTAACACCAAATGATTTTATTGATTATTTAGATTTGGGTTTTCATTTTGCCAGTGGTTTTGTGGGTAGTAATGCACCTTATTATGTAAAAAAAGCTACTAAGGTTCTGATAGAAGTAGAAAAACAAGGCGGTAAAGATACTATATTTAGTGGTGCTAAAAATAGAATTAAGAAGTTTTTTCATCTCGAAAACAATTCTGAATCCACAGCTTTTAGCCAGGTCATCTGTATGATTGACGGAGATGGTCTTGGTGTT
>DAHXLC010000022.1 GCA_027371815.1 Candidatus Melainabacteria bacterium
CTAGCGCAAATGTATTATCCTTATACAATGGGTGAGACGGCTGAAAATGTAGCGCAAAAATACCATATTTCGAGGTCAGTTCAAGATGAATTTGCGTTAGTTAGCCAGCAAAAATATGCTATTGCTAAAAGTAACAATCGGTTTACGAATGAAATAATTCCCCTAACCGTAGCTCAGAAAAAACAATCGTTTGTCGTTGACCATGATGAACACCCTCGGTTGGATTGCAAAATTGAAGATTTGACAAGATTAAAACCAGCCTTTAGGGAAAATGGCAGCGTTACAGCGGGAAATGCTTCTGGTATTAACGATGGAGCCTGCGTATTATTGGTTGTATCAGCAGATGTTGTTGCAAAATATAATTTAAAGCCCTTAGCAAAATTTGTGGCTTCAAGTGTTGCTGGTGTTGATCCGTCTATAATGGGTATAGGTCCAGTTTCGGCAACGCAAAAGTGTTTAAAAAAGGCCGATTTGAAAATTAGTGATATTAATGTAATTGAGCTTAATGAAGCTTTTGCCGCACAAAGCTTAGCTTGTATTCAGGAATTACAGTTAAACCCCAAAATAGTTAATGTTAATGGTGGCGCTATCGCTATCGGACATCCTCTTGGAGCTAGTGGAGCGCGAATTCTTTCAACATTAGTATATGAAATGGTAAGAAATGAATATAATTATGGTCTGGCAACAATGTGTATTGGTGTTGGCCAAGGGATTGCTACTGTTATTAGTAAAGTATAAGGCCTAGGATAAAATTTTATGATTAGTTATAAATTTATTCAGTTAACATGTCCCCAGCTTGATAATCCTGATTTGTTTAGCGATTTTAATTTAAGTGCCAATATAATCAATAAATTAAATAATGAATTAATCGATAACCTGGTTAATTTATTGGCTAATATTAGTAATTATAACGTTAATCAGGTTTTAATACCTGGTGGCATTTTTGATACTGATAATGTTAAACAAGAAACTTTCGTTAAATTTATTGAAATCATGAGCAATTTACCAAAAGTTGATTTTTATATTGCACCAATGAATAGTAATCTTAGCACATTCAAACTTGTCTATGATAACCAGCTATTAAAGAGTCTGGGGTTAAAACCATGGAGCGATAATGTTTCGATTTTTACTTCTCCGGAATTAAATTCTTTTACTCTACCAAACAATATTTTCATTCATGGAGCAAATTTCAATTATGAACATAAAACAGATTTAAATTTTAAGGCTAATAATGGCTTTAATATATTAATGTTACCCGTACCTATCGGTAAGTATTATGGTAATAGCTATTTAAATGATTTGAAATTTAAATATAATTATGACATCGAATCTCTTAAGCAGTTAAATTATAATTACATTGCTTTAGGAACATATTTAGAAAACCCAATTATTAATGCTACTGGTGTAAATCTGGTAAGTTCCGCAAATACCTATATAACAAGTAAATTTGTTGATGATTTGTCTAATTTCTGTCTCGTTACAGTGTCTGGTGATAATGGTTCATATACAATCGAGCATAAACCTATTTATGATTCGTGGCGAAAAATTATCCATTTATCAACTGATGTTAGTAGTTTAAGCAGTCAAAACCTCGTTAATGAAATTGGAGCCCTGCTTAACGACGTTCAAGCTTGTAAAGAGACAGATCTGGTTGTATTAAGGATTTATGGTCATTATGATTTTAATGAAATTGATTATTTAAAACCAATTAAAAGTTTTTTAAATGAATATTTTTATTGTGAAATAATTAATGAAGCTAAACCAGATTATTTGGCTCAAGATTATGCTGAGAATAGTTTAAATTTAAAATATATTGAAGAGCTTAAAAGAATAAAAAAAGATGGCGCTGAAGATTTACAAAATTCGTTAGTAAATACTGATAAAGAAATACTTACAATCATAAAGAATAAGAAACTGTCTTTGGATAATAGAGCTATTCTTGATGATGCTTTATTTTATGGGTTAGATGCTTTAAATAATAAAAAAATCAGAGGTTGCAATGTGGATTGAAGCGATTAATCTAAAAAATTACAGTGATTTTAAGCAAATGAGTATCGATTTGTACTCTGATAAGATTAATCTTATTGTTACTGAAAATGAATTAAATAAAGAACTACTTGCCGAATCAATATATCAGGTGCTCTTTGATAAAAATTTAAAAAATCACAATTTAAATAATCAGTTAAAAGCAAAAAGCAATTTACCGGTTTTATCCCTGGATATTAATCTTAATCAAAAGCAAATTAGAATAATTCGTGATTTTAACAATTCAAAAGTTATGGTTCTAGAACCGCCATATAACAATTTAACTGCCTCAAATTTATTTGCAAATTCGCAAAATATTATTGGTCAAATAATAACGGAATTGAATAAAGAAATATTTTTAAAAACAGCCTATGTTGATCAGCGTAAATTGAATTGCCTTAGTGTAAATTTTTATCGAAATATCATTATGGAGTATACTGCCAATGCTAATAAACCGCTGCAATTATTAAATGATACAGATTTATTATTTGAAAAAGATTTAAACAGTCTTGCTGCAGAATATAAAGCCAAAATTTTACATTTTAATTTTCAGTTAAGTAATTTACAAAATCTTAAACTTGAAATGGAACCTTTAATTAATGATTTATTAGCTGTGGATAAGGATATTAAGAAAGTTGAAATAATTGATCAAAAACAAAATTTCTTTATTTTGCAAAAGGATTTAATTGAAAAGAAAGAATTGTATACTCAATTGGAGTTTATCCAAAATTCCATGCTTGATTCTAAAATTAATTGGGCTGATATAATTATTGACAATAAAGTCCTCAAAATTATTGATGATGAAGTAATAAAATTACATCATCAAAGAGGTAGTTGTCTTAATGATATTACTAATTTAGATAATGAATTGAACTTAACTAAAAATGAGTATGATAATAACATAAATAAATTTACTAATTTGCAGTATGCTAATATCAGTGAAGCTGATATTAATGATATAGCAACTAATACAATTGTATTAAAGACACTATACAATGAATTAAGTGAATTGCAAAATCAAAATAATGAAAGTATGGCAAATAATGCAACCGGTAGTTTAGCGCCAACATTTGACAGTGATTTTGTCTTAGATGTTAAAAACAGTCTTAAAGCCAATGAAGCAATACTTAAGGCTGCTCAAAATCAGATTCTAAATCTTCAACAACAAGAAATTCAAATACAGGAGAAGCTTAATCAAAATAAAAATTCAGTTCTTATCAAATTTTTCCCATTAATCATTATTATCTGTGGGTTGATGGCTCTAGTTTCAATTAGTTATTTTTTGTTTCAAGTCATTGTTAATCATGTTAGTTTTGTTAATGTCCTTTTGTTTCCGGCTGTAGCTCTAGTTAGTCTTATTTTGTTGGTTATTACTAGTATTAATCTTCTTAAAAATAAGACTAATCTTAAACTAAGAACTGAACTTGAAAGTGAATTACAAGGTTTATATTCTAGCAAAGAAGTTATTAACAAGAAAATTCTTTTAATTGACGAAAATCAAAAGAAATTATCCAATTCTTTAGTTAATATTAAAAATATTAGCTCTAAGTCTTCTACTAACTTACTTTCACCATTAATTGTAAGTAAGCAGGAACGAATTAAGGATACTATTAATAAAATTACGAGTATCTTAAAGAATAATAAGATTGAATCTCAAGATATAACAATTCAATATTTAGATAAGTTGACTGAAAATTTTAAAGAATTCAAATCATATCATGAAGTTCTAAATAGCTCAAAAGATAGTATCAATAAAGCCAATGAAGAACGAAATTTAATTATTAATACAATTAATTCAACGAACCAAAGACTTGCTCAAATTTTTTCACAGTTTAATATAATTAATTTGAATTCTTATGAAGATGCTTATGCTATTTATAAAAATAGATTTAAAGTAATTACGACCTGGAATGATATACTGGATTTCCATCCTGAAATTACGCTTAATGATATTAATAATATTGAAAGCCTTTGTCGTAACTTAACTCATAAAATCAATGAATTGCAAACTAAAATTGATACAATTGATAGTTTTAATAATTCTCCAAAATCCAAAGATTCTAGTCAGTTGTCTTTAGCTGATTTAAAGATTAAAAAAGCTGAATTGGTTAATAACATTAATAGCCGAAGACAAGAGTTTGATTCAAAATTTAATGATTCAAGTTATTCTTTAAATTATTATCTAAATAAATATATCCATATAACTCAATTTGCTACTGCAATTAAATTAGCTAAAGATAAAGTTCAGTTAATAAGTAAGCCCGATTTTAAAAGCTGGTCTAATGCTTTAAATATTGAACTGACTTATTTTTGTGATAAATTAGCTAATCTTGAACATGATCTTAATATTAAAACTATTTCATTTGATAGTCATTTGCATGTTGAAATAACTGACACCAGTGGTTTGAAATATTCAATTAATGATGAAAAAATTCGTAATTTACCAATTGAAAATTTAGAATTGATTGATTTTATTTTAAGATTAGCAATTTTTAAAAATTTTACTAAGAATCAAAGCTTACCATTAATTCTTATTGAGCCATTTTGTAATTCTGATATTGGAATCTTTTTAAAATTTATTGAGTTTATAACCAGAAATCTCTTGTCGGATTCTCAAATTATTATATTTAGCGATCGCCAGGATCGTTATGACTGGCTTAAATCAAATATTTCTCGCCGTGGTCGCAATAAACTACATGTCTGTAAAGTAGAGGAAAGTATTACTAATTAAATAGTGATTATATTGATTCATTGCTGAGGTTTTTATGAAATTAAAATATAACTATTTGTTTATTATCATAAGTGTATTTTTAGTTCAGCAGAAGGCGTTAGCTAAGACTGGCGAAGTAATCTACAAAGAAAATTGTTATTCTTGTCATTTACTGGGTTCAAACAAATTAGATCCACACAAACCAATTATTGGTTCTTCTGCCTTAAAAGATATAAATTTATTTGCTGATCAACTTAAATATGGAACAGGAATGATGCCAGCGTTTCCTAACATTGTGAAAAATAATGATGAGTTTAAATCCTTATATGAATATTGTTTAAAATTAAAAAAATAATTTTAATTATGAAATAATTTTATAGGTTAGGCTCTAGTTATATGATTTTAAAAATAAAAATTCTTGGATGGATAAAAGCAAAATCAGGCCGAATAAAAGTATACAGCCCAAACCAGAATTAGCCATTGTTAATGGTCCGGTAAAATATATTGGTATTAATACTGTAGAGTTCGCTAAATAGTAGCAAGTTTTCGAATTGTCTATATGAATTTTACGGTTAATATTTACAAACAGCAAAAGTATCATAAACCCTAATCTTAGGGCTATAACGGCCCAGATAAAACCATTAAGATAATTATTTAAAACTATCAGTATTGAATAACAAATTAAATAATTAATTGTTGCCAAAATTAAACAGTCATCATTCTTGAAAAAATTACTATAAAATATTAATTTATATAATTGTTTTGGTTTGGTCAAAGTCAGCACAAACATTGTTAAGAATAATTCAGTTTTTTGTCTTAAACTTTGAATGATTTTATTCATTGCATTAGCCATAAAGGAATACGGTTATAACGATTTAATAAATTGCTATAATCTAGGCATAGATTGTTAGAATTACTGTTTAATGGCAGTTTTAGGCTTTTAATACTTGTTTCAAGACTATCTAAAAATATTGAATTGTGATTTTTGTCGACTTTAAGTTTTTCTTTAAGATGATATTTTTTTTGACAATATGTTTGAGCATACTCAATTGCATCATCACAGTCACCAATTTCATCAATAAGCTGATTTTGTAAAGCCTGTTTACCAGTATATATTGATCCATTAGCTAGTAATTTTACTTTAGCAGTTGGCAAATTGCGACCTAACGCTACAGCTTGAACAAATTGATTATAAGAGTCGTCAACTATACCTTGTAAAATATTATGTTCGGCTGGAGTCATTGGTCTAAATGGTGAGCCAATATCTTTATAGGGTCCGGATTTAATTACATTGGCTGAAATACCTAGTTTTTGACTAATACCAGTAAAATTCATTAAATCCATGATTACACCAATAGAACCTGTAAGTGTTCCGGGTTCAGCAAAAATTCGATTGGCGGCGCTGGCAATATAATAACCGCCAGAAGCTGCAATATCTCCCATACTAACTACAACTAATTTATCTTTTTTTACTAATTGGCCAACTTTTTTTGCCAATGTTTGCGACATTGATACGGTGCCACCAGGACTGTTAATTTTTAAGACCACAGCTTTAATTTTATCGTCTTTAAGAGCTTTTTTAAGGAGTTTTAAAGCCTTTGAAGGTGAACCACCAGAGGTAAAATCAAAAAACGATTCATTGTCACTGTCATCAGCTATCATCCCGGTTAAACTTATCAGGGAAATTTTGTTGGCGATATTAAAAGTGGACTCGCAATTTTCTTGATTAGAAATTTGCATTTTATTTAAAGGTATACTGATAAGGCATAATACCATTAAGCTAATAACTAAAAGTCGATCTTTATTATTAAGAAACATTTTTATAAGGCTGAAGCCGTTTGTGCTGTTTTTACAGTATTTGGTGCGTTAGGATCTTTTAAAGCAACTTGCTCATCATTAATCTGTTTATCAAGTTTGCAAACGGCATCAGTACCGGCTAAATCAACTAAACTTTGGCGATATCTTCTTACTTCTTCAGCGAGCGCATCAACATCCCTGCGAGCTTTGCGCAAAGTATATTCCATATCAACTTGTTTACTGCTATCTTGATTTGATCGAGAATCGGATACCATAGCTTGTAAATCAGTAAGATCAATATTGGCTCGATCCAGACAGATGAGATTTTTCTTGTAATTGCGAAAACAGTCAACCAGTCTATCAGCATTGGCTCTAATCATATTATAGAGCATAATAGCTTCAGTCTGGCTTAATTTTGCTTTTTTAGCATTTTTCCCTTCCTGAAGCTGGAGTAAATTCATAACCATGCTGCCACCCATACTGCTGGCTGCATAGGTTCCAATACTAGGTGACATCATGGTAACGGCTCCCATAGCACCAAACATGGCAGTACTAAGCATTCGCATGAGAATTGTCGTTGCGTGTCCAGATTTATTATTGCTTGGCATAAGTTTCTGAATAACAAATTGGACATCGGGAGAGCGCGTTAATGTAGATTCCCAAAGCTGGGATAATTCTTCGCGTTCAGAATCAATTATGGTGTCAATTTTTTTATCAGTTTCTTCAGCTGATTCCAGTAATGGTAATGGCATTGCACTTACCTGTTTAGCCTGTTCTAAAATTGTTTGATTAGGTTTCTTTTTATGGCCAAATATACTGGTCGGTATTCCGGTTACATTAGCTCCCGCTAACGGATCTTTAGGAACATAACCAGTAGCACAAACTGTTGATTTTAACAAACCATTTTCTGGTAGAGCTTCTTTGGACGAGCTTTTTTCATTAATTGAATCAATTAACTTTAAGGGCTTTAATTCATTTAAGGCATTACCATTAATTGCCGTAGCTGTAGGTATTATATTTGAATTAGGCTGGTCTTTATCTGGTGGTATATTGTTAGTCGTTGGCTTTAAATCAGTTGAACTATTAGTGGAGTTGAGCGGTAAATTATTATTAGTTGGAATATTGTCATTGGTTTGTGGTCCTGAACCTTGATCAAGTTTTTCATAGGATGGTATATCAAAGGATATTTTTTTTGAAGCTGGCAATATGGCAGCATATGAATTATAAAAATTTGACTGTTCAAGAATTAACAGGATTGTATATAGGCTTATTAAGGATGCGGGAATTTTTTTGCTCATGTTATTGTTTAATTATTTATCGTTGACTAACTTTGATTTTAAAAAGTATGCTGATTTTTTGTATTCATTGTTTATCCAGTTAGTTAAAAAATCTCCATTAATGGATAACTCTTAAAGTATTATTTGACAACTAGTAGAATTTGTCAAATAAGGCATATTTAAGGTGGTTCCTGTACTGGTCATTAATTCTCTAAATTCAAGTGTTGAGCAGGGTAGTTTAATAAAAATTAATAGTTATTTGCTCAAAGTGTTTATGGCCATTAAACAGCTTGTGAATAATAATAATTGAGCAAATTCATTGATTATAAATAAGTTATTTAAGCTAGCAGGTTGTTGAATAAAAGTTAAAATAATATAACCTAATTTTGCTAACAGCGCTATAAAAATCATTACAAATAAAATTCGGTTTATTTGTAAACTTTGATTTGTTGGTTTGTCGGAATAATTATCTAATTTAGGTGGCTTAGTAGTTCTTGAGCGATAATTTTTTGAATTATCAATTTCAGCCTCAACTTCATTAGTAATTTGAGATAAATTAGCTGAGGGTAATGTTTGGCTAGTTTTTCTGGCTGCAGAATTAAGGGGTAAGTTGATATTAGTTTTAGGAGATGAATCAGGTTTAATAAGTTTGGTATTATATTCGGGTTCACTAAAACCAGGTCTGCTAAATTGGGGGTTAGTTTGCGCTATATTTGTTGATATTTGGTCTAGCGTACCAGTATTTTCAGGTTTGCTTGAGTTGATAATTTCGGGATTTACCTGCCCAGTATTGTAATTATCAACTTGTGGTTTGGGTGATTGAATTTTTCCCGAATCAATAGGATTTTGAGGATTTACCTTGTTTAAATTAGTTGATGTTTGTTTAGTTTCGTTAGTATGAATTTTTGATAAAAGCAGTGGTGATCTTAAAACATTAGGGTCATTGATTTCTTCAAAAACTGGTTCGTCCTCATAATCATTTTCGACATTATTATTTCGTAATAAGGGCGAATTTAACTTTGATTTATTATTTAAATTATTGCGTTGGCCAGAATATGCATAATCATCATTATCATCATTGCCCAGTAAAGGCGAATGTAATTTTTGTTTACCACTAAAATTGGTTTTATTACTAACTGTATTTTGGTAATCATCATCATCATTGCCCAGTAAAGGCGAATGTAATTTTTGTTTACCACTAAAATTGGTTTTATTACTAGCTGTATTTTGGTAATCATCATCATCATCATCATCATTACCAAGTAAAGGCGAATGTAAATTTTGTTTACCGCTAAAATTGGTTTTATTGTTAGATTTATTAGGGTAATCATCATTATCGTCATTACCTAGTAAAGGCGAATGTAATTTTTGTTTACCGCTAAAATTGGTTTTATTGTTAGATTTATTGGGGTAATCATCATTATCGTCATTACCTAGTAAAGGCGAATGTAATTTTTGTTTACCGCTAAAATTGGTTTTATTATTAGGCATATTGGGATAATCATCATTATCATCATTACCGAGTAAAGGCGAATGTAATTTTTGCTTACCGCTAAAATTGGTTTTATTATTAGGCATATTGGGATAATCATCATTATCATCATTACCGAGTAAAGGCGAATGAAGTTTTTGTTTACCGCTAAAATTAGTTCTATTATTAGGTGTATTAGGGTAATCATCATCATCATCATCATTACCAAGTAAAGGAGAATGAAGTTTAATTTTGGAAGATTTTGGATTTGTTAAATTATCATCATTAGAGTTGTTAAAGTTATTCATATTGTCCTTAGCTTGAAAATGTTGATCTGATTTATTTAAGTTTTCATTATAAGTAGATTCTTTGGCGAAATCAATTTTTTGATTCTTTAAACTGTCATCGTTTTCAAAATCTTCTTGAGTCCACAATGATTTAGGTTGATTGGCAATTTCGGTTGGATTGTTGGGGCTGACACTAGTATTTGTCGCTGAAAACGCCGGTAAATTATTATTGGTTGCCTTAACAAACCTTTGACCACATTCAAGACAGAATCTAGCATCATCTTCATTTAAAACTTGGCAAATATGGCACTTTAGCACGAGTAAAACCTCACATATTTAATTGTATCAGAATTTAAAAAAAAATTAATTAACAGATGTAAAGAATATTAAAAAAATAAATTATTAGAAAAAAATAAGCATTAAACAAGTAAGTTCACCCAAAAAATACAAGTAAATGTATTAAAAATTACATTTTTTTGACGTCTTATTGACCTTTAATATATATCAAATCAAATTAATTTAGTAAAATTAATATTTCCTGTTGATTTCTCAAAATCTCTTAATTTGATTATTTGTTTAAGCATGCTAGACTGAATTCACTAAAGCTTCTTGACTGCTTAGAATTTATAATTTCAAATCAAGATGCATAAATTTATATTCATTATAGAATAACTTTGATCGAGGGAAAAAAATGAGTTTTAAAAAATCAGTATTAATCTTTTTAGCATTAAGCTTATTTTTAACTAATTCACCAGTTTTAGTAATGGCTCAGGCTAGTAAAAATAATGAGCTTAATTTTAAGGTTTACCAACCGGATGCTAGTGAAGATGTCACTGGTGAGCCTGAGTCAAATAATACTCAAGCAAAGCCACCTAATTTATTTAAAGAAGAGCCGATGAGTGATAATTCGGTAACTGATAATAATGTTGGCGAAAGTAATTCTAAAAATGATCAAACTAAAAGTAGTGATGCTAGTTCGGCTGCTGTTAGTGACAATCCAGAGCCTACAACTGACTCCAAGCTAAAGCCTAGTGCTGAAAATTCGTTAACTTCTTCAACTGACTCCAAACTAAAACCTAGTACTGAAAATTCAGCCGAATCTACAAGTAATGATGGCGAAGAAAATACGGCGAAAAGCTTAAAACCTAACTCAGATGATGCAGTTAGTTCCGAGTCAGCTGATTCTGATAAAGATCTGGCTAAAAATACTGATGCCAACAGTACTGATGATATGGCTAGTACTGACAGTGATAAAACTAAAATTGCCAATAAAGTATTGCAAGGCTATGTAAGAGTTGTCCCGGTTGGTACGAAAATTCCGATAATTATGGATACTGCTGTAGATAGTGATACATCTCAAGAAAGCGATGAATTTTCGGCTCGGACTGCTGAAGATTTAGATATAGATGGACAGGTTGCGGTTCCAGCCGGATCGATTATTCGTGGTCGTATTGCTAAGCTAAATCCACCTAAACATCTTAATCGTTCTGGCTCGGTAGCTTTAAAATTTGATTCAGTAACTACACCCGATAATCGCCAAATACCAATTGTCGCTAATTTAGTTGCCCGTGGCGGTATTGTTCATGCACGTCGTGGTTTAAAAGATGTCGCAATTTGTAGTTCGATGGTTGTAGTTCCAGCAGCTTTAGGTTTAGGCATTGGTTATTTGGCTGGTAGTTCGGCGAGCAGTTCAATTGGTAAAGGTGGCGGAGCGCTTATTGGTGTAGGTGTTGGTGCAGCTATTGGGGTGGCTATTTTCTTGGCTAAAAAAGGTAAGAAAGTTGAAGTCAGACCAGGTGATGAATTAAAAATTGAACTTGGTGAAGACTTGCGCATGCCAATGATGTAGGCGCTTTACCAAAGAGTTAGCATCATTGCATATTTCACCATAGTGAAACCGTAGGTAGCAGTTTTAACTAAATCAAAGCCAGTAATTCCATTGTTGGAGATTACAAGGTTAAAGAGAACTGTTTTTTTCAGTTGTAAAAATAGCTTTAGCTAAGCCGATTTTTGCCAAAACTAACATCGTAAGATAGGTAAAATCAAATTCATACCATTTAATTCCATGTCTAGCCATTTTGGGGATCCAATGATGGTTATTGTGCCAACCTTCGCCTAAGGCTAAAAGGCCTACCCACCACACATTTGAGCTATCATCTTTAGTTGGATAATTTTTGTAACCTAATCCAGGTTTATGACAAATCACATTAACCATTTGCGTACTAATAAACACCATGATACAAGCTAGTAAATTAATAATTACTAAATTTAAGCCACCCACAATAAAAAGTAATACACGATACAAAACTGTGCAAAACAAACATAATAAACCTTGGTGATAACTATTACTGGTGCCCAGAAAACGCCATACTGGGTCTTGACACAAATCTTTAGTTTGACTTTTAATTTCAGCATCAGTTTGATATTGTGATATGTGAAACATCCAGCCTATAAAAGAATGTAGATAACCGTGTCTAGGTGAATGAGGATCTTTCGCTAAATCAGTTTGTTGATGATGAAGTCGGTGAATGGCGACCCAAACAATTGGTGACCCCATAAAAGATAGGTATCCACCCAGAACAATGAAATAGGTAAGCCATTTAGGTAATTCGATACTTTTATGACTAAGTAGTCGATGATAACCAAGGGTTATACCAATACCATGATAAAGATAAAATAATAAAAATAAAAAAAAGCTTGACCAGATCGTATCTGTTAAATTTATTATAGGCATGTTTGGCTCCAATTAATTACAGTTGCTCAAACACTATCGATAACATTTAATAACTGGTAAATTTATTATAGCTAATAATCGGTTATTAAATATAATTTAAGCTCTAACTGTTACAAAGATAACTTATATCAAGTGAGTCTTTTATTATCAAACTAGTTGAAGTCTTATGCTATATGGAGGTTTTAGCTTAATGAGCCAGTAGTCACAAGGACAACTTTGTCTAATTAGTAATTTATGTTTAGAAAAAATCAGTTAAGGTTAGTCTAGGTTCTTGAGCAAGAATAACCTTAACTTAACGAATCAGAGTAGCTAGAAAAATTATGGACAATTTAAGGGTTTGATCATTAGCTGGTTTAAATTCATCCGGGTTCAAATCGCTATGGCTTGTTAAATATTCTCGTTTCTTATTATGCTGAGCCATTGGCAGCTTGAGGTAATAATTCTTACAATTATCAAGATTTAATTTGTTTATAGTTGGTAATTCTTGCAGAATAGTACTTAATTTAGTCTAAATAGTTAATTATCTTCTCTCTAAGGTGAATTTAGAAAAATGAATAATCTGTTTACTCGCATCAATCGTCGCCAATTCATCCAGATGTCGGCGTTTCTAACAACAACTGGTTTTTATGGATTTCAGCGCCTAATAGCTAAATCAGCTCCAGTAATTAGCTTGCCTTTTGCTAAAGGTGCTCGTCAAATCGTGTCAGCTGGAACATTCCCGCAAAAAGGTGAGTTAATTCTTCAGCGTATGCGCCCACCATTATTAGAAACACCTTGGTCAGTTTTTGAAAATAATATATTTACACCTAATGATAAATTTTATGTGCGCTGGCATATGCCAGATTTTCCCCTTACCGTAGATGTAACATCTTACCGAATCCGGATTTTTGGTGAAGTAGCTAATCCGATTGAGCTATCCCTTAATGAACTGATGCATGATTTTAAGTCGGCTGAAATGGCAGCGGTTAATCAGTGTGCTGGTAACAGCCGCGGATTTGTGGAACCGCGGGTTCCTGGAGCTCAGTGGGCTCATGGGGCAATGGGCAATGCGATTTGGACAGGAGTTTCCCTCAAAGATTTGCTGGCTAAGGCTGGTGTTAAATCTGGTGCTACGCATATAGCCTTTCGTAGTTTAGAAACTGGCATAGAACCATTTCCGCCGCCTACGCGTTTTGAAAAGGTGTTGACGCTTGATCATGCTCTTGATGGTGAAGTTATGGTAGCCTATGCCATGAATCATGAATCTTTGCCGGTGCTTAATGGCTTTCCGGTTAGGCTTGTTGTGCCTGGCTGGTATTCAACTTATTGGGTTAAAATGTTAACTGAAATTGAAGTTATGAACCATCCCGAAACAAATTATTGGATGGTTAAAAGTTATCTAATTCCAGATACACCTACTGGTTTTATTGATCCTGGTGCAACTTGTAGTAAAATGGTACCAGTTAATAAAATGAATCCTCGTTCTTTCTTTACAGGTATCAAAAATGGTGCAAAATTAAAGGTTAATCACTTGACGGTTATTCGTGGTATTGCTTTTGGTGGTAATACTGGCTTGGCTCGAGTTATGTTTTCAGCTGATGCTGGCTCAAGCTGGCAAGAAGCCAAGCTTGGTTTTGACTATGGCAAGTATAGTTTTCGTAAATGGGAAATTAATTTTACTCCTAAAAAACATAAGGATTATACTTTAATGGTAAAAGCCATTAATACTGACAATGAAGAACAGCCGATGTTTGGCTGCTGGAATTATGGTGGTTATATGTATAATGCCATTGAGCGCATAACTATTAAGGCAAATTAAGGGGATTAAATAATGAAACATCTGTTGATTAATAGTTCTTTGAGCTTTTTATGTTTACAAATCTTTTGTTCTTTAAGTATTCTAGCTGAACCGTTAAAAGCTATATCAGGATCGACAAAAATAACCTTAAAATCAGAAAAAATAAACTTACCCCAAGATAGTAAGGTTTTTACTGGTGTTGGTTCCAATCACTTAAACCAATACTGTTTGATCTGTCATTCTTGCGAATATCTTAATGACCAGCCAGCCCTAACGCGAAATATGTGGGAAAAAGAAGTATTGAAAATGAAATCCAGTTATGGGGCTCCCATTCCTGACGCAGATATAAAAATTTTAGTAGAAGAGCTTTATCAAAAGTTTGGTGCACCAATAGCATCAAAAAAATAAATATTATTCTGTTATTGACTAATTTATAAACTTAACTTTTATTATAGGTAATAGTAGTAAATAGGTCAAAAATTTATTGGCCATATTTGCATTTTAAAGTTTAATTGATATTAACTAACTAAATTTTAAAATCAGAGCTTTAGTGATAAAAAGCATATTGGCTATTGCTTTCAAGATTAAAATTAATAGGAATATTAAATTTTTGATTACAGGTTTCAACACTTTTAATGCGATCAATCCGGAAATTAAGAATTTCCTCCTTTTGATGACAAAAGGCCAACATTTTCCATAAATTATTTTCAGCTATAATTGTTAGCGGATTTAAATCAAGGCTATCTACTGATTCTTTGGCTAAGCTATAGTATTCTACTTTGACTTGATCATGATTAACTAAGGCTGATTGTAATTGAGGTAAAGTACTATCAGTTGAATACATAGGTGGAAAATCATCTTCGCTAAAATTTAAATTTAGACTTTGTGCCTTATTTTGAACATCAGCATTCTTGAGATACTCTTCATAAATTATCGTAAGTAATGAATCAAGAATCGCATTTGAAAGTGATTTAGAAACTGTAGTCATTTTGTGCGGTAAAGATTGCGAAACTTTGGTAATGAGATTTTGAATTAATTCATCTTGATTTTCATTATGAATGGTCATTCCCATAACCAATTTGTCGAGCAGTCTTAAACTGGTCAGTAAGACTAAGCATTCTTCTTGAGATAATTCAAAATTACAATTATAATTCATTAGATTAAGCCTATAATTTTTTCATATAGTTCTATCATACCCTTTTATTAAATAATTAGTCTATAGAACTAGATAAAATTTTTTTTTATTACATTTTTTCCGGAGTATTTAAGCCTAAAATAATTAAACAATTAGCTAACACAGTTCTTACTGCTAAGATAAATAATAATCGATCGAGGCTTTGATTTAAATCATCAATATTTAAAACTTTGGCTGTTTCATAAAATTTTTGCAAGTCGTTAGCAAGATCATAAGCATAATGGGCAATCTTGTGAGGTTGCTGACTTTGGCTGGCTTCAGTAATTAAATTTTTAAAACTGGCTAATTTTAAGATTAATTTTTTATGCAAGGTATAATTTTCACCATTGTCGTCAAACAAGTGCGCAAAAAGAGTATTTTTTTTGTTACATTTTAAATAGATCTGTTCACTTGGTAAATTAAAAAAATCAAAGTCAGGGCTTAAGTTTGTGGCTTTGCGCAATATTGATGACATTCGGGCATAAGCATATTGAATATAGAAAACCGGATTTTCACTGGAAGCTTTTTTAGCTAATTCCAAGTCAAAATTTACTGAATTGTTAGGGCTTGATTCAATTAAGAAATAACGGATGGCATCGGCACCAACTTCATCAATAACTTCTTTAAGGGTAATGACTGTACCCATGCGCTTTGACATTCTAACGATTTCACCATTTTTGGACAAATTAACCATTTGCGTTAAAATTACCGAAAATTTATTAATATCACAGTTTAAGGCTTTAAGAATAGCTGTTAGACTAGGAACTTGGCCGTGGTGATCACTACCCCAAATATTAATTATATAGTCAAAACCACGTTTGAATTTATCTAAGTGATAGGCAGCATCAGTAGCTAAATAAGTTAAATGGTTATTGCTTTTGACCAGAACCCGATCCCGTTCATCACCTAATTCTTTAGATTTTAACCAAATAGCACCTTCAGATTCATAAGTCTGATTGTTGGAAGCAAGCAGTTTAAGCATATCTTTAATTTTGCAACTGTCATGCAAAGTTTTTTCACTATACCAAGTATTAAATTCTATTTTAAGGCTGTTTAATTCAGCTTTTTGATTGTTGATAGTAATGTCCATAAATAAAGTAGCTAATTTATCACTAATTTCAAGATCAGTAAGATTGATTAATTCTTGGCCATGCTCTTTAATTATTTGCTGGATTGGTTCTAGCAATAACCATTCGGGGTAACTATCGATAGCGTAATTGTAGTTAGACAGACCTAATTGTCGCTTATAGCATACTAATAAACTTTGTCCTAATTTGGTAATTTGCTGGCCGGTATCATTAATGTAAAATTCTTCTTCAACTTTATATCCAGCATATTTTAACAAATTAGCTAGACAACTACCAAATACTGCATTTCGGGCATGACCAATATGTAATGGACCAGTTGGATTAGCTGAAACATATTCAATTAAAACACTTGGTTGATTTTGACCGCGTCCATAATTATTAGGTTGCTCAAGAATTTCCTTTAAAATCTGGTAAAGATATAATTTACTTACAGTGAAATTAAGGTAACCAGGACTTGTTACGGTAATGTCTTCAATCAATTTACCAATAGTTTGCTTGGCTATTATTTCATAAATAAGCTTGGCTATTTCTAACGGTGTTTTTTTTAACTGGCCAGCTAGTTTAAAGGCAATACCACAAGAAAAATCACCGTGACTTGCTAGTTTAGGTTTTTCAATAATAATACTGGTTTCTTTAAGGTTAAAGTTTACATAATGTTTGTCTTGAACCTCTAAACAGGCTTTATAAATTAAGTCAGTTAAAATTAATTCCATAGATAAATTTTTATTAATGTTGTGTATTCGAAGGCATAATATTGCGGACGCGTTCAATTAAATTCTGAATCCGATCCGAACCAACCAGATTAACATTGGCCGAATTATTATTTTGTTTTTGCGCTATTACATCACGAACCATAAGGTCTAAATCGTGCTTTTGCGTATCAGTAAGAATTTGACGTTTTTTTAAATAATTTACCATTGCTATATTTTTAAGTTTTTCCCGTTTATGCGCTAAAGACTGTTGCACGGACATTATTTCTACCGGATCACTATTATGCGATCCTAGTAATTCAGTTAGTTTACGTTGATCATCTTTAATTAATGGTTGGATTTCATTATAGTCATGAAGCCATTTATTATTTAGATCATCAATGGCCTGACTTTGATCTTTAGTAAGGTTAAGTTTAGACCAGTCAATCATTGATTTTTGAACATCATAAGCCAATGCGCTTTGATTGAAAAATAGCATTATTATTATTAGGGCGATCTTAAGGCTGTTCATATAAGACTACCTCGGAGTTTTTGGCTTGGTCATAATCGTTGTTATTCGAAAATGAGGAATCGAGCAAATAATTTTCAGCTGTTTGAGGTTGAATATCATCAGTTTTACTAGAAAAATAAAATAAGCTAGTTCCAGCTATTAATAATACAACAAAACTAGCAACCGCTGCTGTTACCAGATGGGGAAATTTTAAAAGCTTAGACTTGTCATGATTCTTAACTTGCGCTGAAACAACTTTAAGTTTTAGTTTTTCTTGAATTTTGGGCAATAAATCAATTTCTTGTTTCGGAATATATTCTTCTTTTAGGAGATTGCTTAAATCCATCATTTTATTAATTTGGCTCGAACAATTTGAGCAAATCATCAAATGTCGGGTAATTTCATAATGACGCCCAACATTTAAGGACAAGTCTAAATATGGTGAAAAATCACTCGCCAACTGTTTACAGTCATTATTTAATTTATCTTTAAGTGTGGCCAATAAATTAATTTCTAAATTAGCCGGCAATTTAAAGGCATTATGTATACTTTGATTGAGATTGCGAATTTGATTAAATTGGTTAAGACAATTTTTACAGGTTTTTAAATGTGATTTTATGCCTTCATGAGCGGCTTGAGTTAATTCGTTGTCAACAAAAGCTGATAAATCGTAATTTATTGCTGAACAGATATCTTGATGACAGTTTAACTTTTCAACTAGGGAAATGTCGATAGCTTTATCCGAAATTTCAAAAGCTTTACGGATAGTAGCACTGGTTTTACTAAAACCATTAAAAAGCCCAGAACATTTTTCACAGTTTGATAAATGACCGTATGCTAAATGACGTTCATTATTTTCGAGTAGATTATCGTATAGTGCTGAAATATCATCAATATGAAGGCAGTTATTATTTTTCATTGGTGAATATACCTTTAAGTTGTCTTAATTTCTTTTACTTGAATTGAACTATTTATATAAGGTGTTAACAAATCTTGTAATTTCATTCTAGCTCTAGCAATTCTTGATTTTACAGTCCCCATTTCGGTTTTGGTGATAACGGCAATTTCTTCGTATGTTAACCCTTCTAGTTCTCTTAAGACGATAGCGACGCGAAACTGTTCCGGAAGTTTTGCCATGGCTTCTCTAATTACAACTGAAATTTCACGGTTGAGAGCCAATTCATCAGGATTGACATGACTATCCGGAATCTCTTTACTCGCCTTAGCTAAACCATCTGAGTCTTCATTATCATCCATGGATATTGTAGCAATTCGTTTAGGTCGTTTTCTTAATTCATCATAAAATAAATTTGTTACAATTTGAGTAAGCCATGTTTTAAATGCTGCTGGATTCCTCAAGTTATTGATGGAACGCCAGACGCGAATAAAGACTTCCTGCGCTAAATCCCCGGTATCTGTCCAATCTGGAGCTAATTGGTATAAAAGATGGTATACGGTCTTTTGATGCCTGCGCACTAATTCTTCAAAGGCTCCGCTATCCCTTGCTTGACATGCGATGACTAATTCACGATCTGTTTTTTGGCTATATATTACGGCCATACTACCCCTTTGCAACGGCGATAATTTAAATAAAAATGATGTTCATGACACTTTTAATTAAATTATTATAGAATTATTCTTAAATAAAATATCATTTTATCAAAATAAATTTTGTAAAATGTCGATTTTAAATTAAGACCAAAATTTAAAATCATTAGTATCCCCAAAAATCAAGTTTGAGAATTTTAAATTTATATAATGTATATTCATATTTCAAGCTAACCAATATATAAGTTATGAAGTTTTAGTAAAATATTAGTCCTCATTATTCGTATAGGAGTATGGAAATTGTTAAATACTTATTTGTTTACCTCAGAATCTGTTACCGAAGGTCATCCTGATAAGGTTTGTGACCAGATTTCGGATGCTATTGTGGATAATATCCTCGCTAAAGACCCTGGTGCCAGAGTGGCCTTAGAAAGTGTGGTTTCGCGTGGGCTTGTATTGTTAACTGGTGAAGTTACTAGTAATTGTCAGGTTGATTATCAAAGTCTAGCTCGCAAAGTTGTTAAGGAAATTGGTTATACCGGTAAAAATGGGTCTGGTTTTGATGCTGATAATTTAGAGGTTTTAGTTCATGTTAATAAACAGTCAGCGGATATTGCTGCAGCAGTGGATAATGCTTTAGAAATTAGACATAAAGTTAATCATAATTCTGATAGTCTTGATGATACTGGTGCCGGTGATCAAGGCATGATGTTTGGCTATGCCTGTAATGAAACTCTCGAATTTATGCCAATGCCGATTGCCTGTGCTAATGAACTTGCCCGATTATTAAGTAATGTTCGCAAAGAAGGGAAATTACCCTATTTGGGTCCAGATGGCAAAACCCAGGTTACGGTAGAATATGAAAATCGAATTCCTAAACGAATATATTCAATTGTTATTTCAACACAGCATGATGATTGTATTAATGGTGAAACGGATAATGATAAGATTCAAGAAATTATTAAAAATGATTTAAAAGAATATGTAATTAATCAAGCCTTTACTTCATTTAATCTAAAACCAGATAGGCTTACGCAAATTTTAATTAACCCTGCCGGCCGTTTTGTTATTGGCGGACCATGTGGGGATAGTGGTTTAACCGGCCGTAAAATTATTGTTGATACTTATGGCGGCTATGCTCGCCATGGCGGTGGTGCCTATTCAGGCAAGGATCCAACTAAAGTTGATCGCTCAGCTTCATATGCTGCTCGTTATGTAGCTAAAAATATCGTAGCGGCAAAACTGGCTACCCACTGTGAAGTACAGATTGCCTATGCTATTGGTGTCGCTCGGCCAATAGCCATTAATGTGACTACTTTTGGTACGGGAGTAATTAGTGACGAAAGTATTAAAGAATTAATTGAAAAAACTTTTGATTTACGGCCTAAATCCATTATTCAGCAATTTAACTTAACGCTATTGCCGCAAATCAATAAAGGCCGATTTTATCAAAATTTAGCTGCTTACGGTCATTTTGGCCGCAAAGATCTTAATCTGCCCTGGGAAAATCTTGACAAAGTTGATACCTTAAATTCTCATTTGGGAAAGCTTTCTAACGTAAAATAGTTAAAATCGAAAGATTTAACTTAAATTACTTTAAAATTATCAGCTGAATTCATTTAGGATTGTATTTTTGAAAGACTTAACTAAAAGTATTGGTAAAACTATCCTGGCCAAGGTTAGCGGAACTAAATTGGATCACAAACTGAAAAAGGCTTTAAATAATGGTATTATTGGTGGTGTGATTTTATTTCAGGATAATGTACAAAGCCAAGAGCAGTTATTTAACCTAATCCAAGATATATACCAGAATTCTTATCATTATCCTATTATTGCCTGTGATCAAGAAGGTGGGGCGGTAGATCGTTTTTTTGAAGTATTGACACCAATTCCTTCAGCAATGTCATTAAGTGCAGCTTGCGATCTTGAAGCGTTTGCTAAAGTTATTGATGTAGTATTAAGCGAATTATGTCAAATTGGTATTAATTGTATTTTGGCTCCAGTGCTTGATGTCGTTACCAGTATTCTTAATCCTATTATTGGTACGAGAGCTTATAGCGATGATCCGGATACGGTATGTCTTTATGTGGGAAAATATCTGGAAATTGCCCGTAAATATAATATTTTAACTGTAGCCAAACATTTTCCCGGACATGGAAGCACAGTTGAAGATTCACATTTGGATTTAGCCATAAATCCTTATAATATTGACAAGCTTTTGAAAACAGATTTGTATCCCTATACCAAATTAGCCAGTTTAGCTGATGGAATTATGATGGCACACGTTTGGACAGTCGCCATCGAGCCTCAAAAAAAACCAGCTTCAATTTCAAAAACTGTATATGATTATTTGTTATATAAGTTAAATTTTAACGGGATTATTTTTACTGATGATATGGCAATGGGAGCAATTAAACAAAATTATGGTGTTAATGAGGCATGTTTTGAAGCATTTAAAGCTGGTGCTAATTATTTAATGTTGTGTGATGATATAGATAACATTTATGCTGTTAGTAATTATCTGAATATAAAAATTTCTTTTAGTCAAGAGTTAATTGAAATGCTCGATAAATCCCTGACCAAAATTGAAACTTATTTTAAACCTAATCGGCAAAGTAATTTTAGTCTAATTAACAGTTATACTTTCCAAAAACACTATCAAATTAATCTTGCAGCTGCTAGAAGTGGTTTATGTTTAGTTAAAGGTGAGTTAGTTGATTTGGAGTCAATTGATTTTCTTTATATTCCTACCCACCATCGCTATAATTTTAATCTTGAAGATATGGTTAAGCAGTATTATCCGTATTCATTTAAGACTGAATTTTATAAATGTGATCTTAATAATAGTACTTTAAAAAAATTAACGCGCTTAAGCGAAAATCAAAATATTTTATTGGTTTTGTATAGACCAATATTAAATCAGAATCAATTGAAACTAGCTCATAATATTCAAGAGCTATGTAAAAATCTTTATATTATATTAATTGATGTTCCTTTTGGTATTGAAAAATTTACTGATGCCAATATGGTATTGTGTTGCCTTGATCCAAGTAGATTGGCTATGCAAGCTTTAGCTGAAGTACTGGTTAAACGAAAGCCCATTCATGGTAAATTGCCGCTAAAGTTTAATTTACATTAATTTGAAATTATTCAAAAATATTTTTATTGAATATGTCAGCGCCAATGAGATTAAATTGAATTTTATGTTAGTTATGGTGCTTTTAAGTAAAATTGTTTTTGGCAATTTAAATTTATATCATTTGGCAAAGCATTTAAAGAACCAATTAGTTGATAGTATAATTCAAGAATAAAAATAGTTGTTTTTCTGGAAACGATTTTGAAAATGAACGAATTAAATGTTTTTAGTTAATTATTTTGCAAATACGTTCTGTTCTAGATTAATGGTATCAATTTTAAGATTTTTTGAGCATAATTCATAAATGGAACTTAAAGTTAATGTGCTGTCAAATAAAGCTTCTTCAAGGTAATTAAGCGATTCCTTTGAATAGATAGCAAATTTTGGCTCAATTTTATTATCCGTACTTAGATATAAAATATCATTATCCTTAATATGCTTAAGAAAATCATCAAGAATATCTTTGGTAATTGGTTTTAGATCATTGGGTAGGACAAAAATATAGTCACATGATGCAACCAGGAGACTTGAAACAATGCTACCCAATGAACCCCGCCCAGGAAGAATCTCTCTGACAATATCAACACCGATATCTTCATATTTTTTAGGATTGGAAGTAATAATAAATACTTCAGCAAAATATTCTTTTAAACTGTAAAACAATTTAATCACATCAGCTTTACTTTCATAAGGCTGTAATTTACTTTCATCGGCTATATTATCTTCACAAATTATAGCAGCAGTTATAGATAGTGGGTAATTATTATTTACCATTATTACTTTCCTTGATAAACTGGTTCACGTTTTTCAGCAAAAGCCTTTAGACCTTCGAGTCTATCTTCAGTATTTAATAACTTTAAATAGGCTTGGGTTTCAATTGCTAAACCGGAATTTAAATCACAATCATATCCAGAATCAATTGCATACTTGGCTTGCTCTAGAGATAATGGTGCGGCTTGAATGATTTCTTTAGCCCAGGAACGAACATTATTAGTTAAACCAAAATGAAATTTATCATCACCAAAATCAATACCAGGAATAATCCTGTGAACCAGACCAATTTCATGTGCTTCTTTAGCGGTTAAAGCTTTAGTAGTTAAAATCATTTCTTTGGCCTTGGATTTGCCAATTAGTCTAGGTAAGCGTTGGGTACCACCAGCACCCGGGATAATTCCTAGTCTTACTTCAGTTAACCTAAAAATTGAATCTTCAACCATAATTCTTAAATCACAACTTAAGGCTAGTTCAACGCCGCCGCCAAAGGCCGAGCTATTTAAGGCAGCTATAGTTGGTATTGGTAATTCATCAATAGTCTGAAAAGTTTTTTGAATTAGCGTATGATATTCAACAACTTGAGCTTCAGTCATTCCTTTGCGTTCAGCTAGATCAGCGCCAGCACAAAAGGCTCTGCCTCCGGAACCAATAATAATTGCAATTCTAATTGATTTATCTTGTTTTATAGTTTCACAGGCCTCAAGCAAGGCTTCGAGAAGAGGTTTATTTAAACTGTTAAGTTTTTCTGGTCGGTTAAGTTTAAGCCAGGCAATCTGGCCTTCTTTTTCAAATACTAATACTTTAGATTCCATAATTATTTTATCTCCTGTACATTAAGACATTTGGCTAGACTTGCTTGTAAATATTTACCAGGTAATTTTTTTTTAATAATAGTCTGGGCAAAACTGCCAGCTTCGACAAGTTTGTCGATATTAATACCGGTATTAAACCCTAAGCCGTGAAGTAAATAGACTAAATCTTCACTAGCTAAGTTTCCGCTAGCTCCTGGTGCATATGGGCAACCACCCATGCCACCAATACTCGAATCAAAAATACGGATATTCTCTTCAAGCGATGCATAGACATTGCTTAGGGCCATCCCGTATGTATCATGGAAATGCATGGCGATTTTTTTTGTGCCTATTTGAGCCACTAGTGGCCTGAGCAGATCTTTGACATTTTTAGGAGTTGCATAGCCAATGGTATCACCAATTGAAATTTCATCTATACCCATCTCAACAAGTTTTAAAATCAAGTTTATAACATTGGCAAAGTCTACGTAACCTTCATAAGGACAGAAGAAAGCACAGGAAATATAGCAGCGGATAATTTTCTGGTCGGCTTGAGCTATTTGAGTCAGTTCTTTGATTATAATTAAAGCTTCTTCAATAGATTTGTTAATGTTTTTTTTACTATGACTTTGAGTGGCTGACATAAATAAGGATATTTCAGGCAAATTAGCTAATTTAGCTGATTCATATCCTTTAAGATTGGGTACTAAAGCGGTAGTGGTGACAAAATTTGGCAAGTTCAGACTTTGAGCCAATTCAAGCCCATCAGCTAGCTGAGGAATCCACTTAGGGCTAACAAATGAAGTTATTTCAATATTTGTGATACCAGAATTTACTAAGGCCAAAATTAATTTCGCCTTGTCAGTCGTTGAAATAATTCCTGTTTCATTTTGGAACCCATCACGTGGTCCAACTTCAACAATTTTTATCGTTTCTTGTTTACTCATAACCCTAGATTCTCTATAGCCTAAGCCCTAATTTGTAATTTTGTAAGTTAAAGCCGATTTTTATTCCAAAATAAGTACTGGTTCGCCTTCATTAACGAAGTCGCCTTTACTGACTTTTATTTCTTTAACGATACCTTCGATTTCAGCTTCAATAGGTAATTGCATTTTCATTGATTCTAAAATTGCTATTTCCATACCCGAGGAAATAGAATCACCAAGATCGACTAGGATGTCAATGACAACGCCAGCCATATGCGAAGAAATTTGTTTCATTAAATTTAATCCTCTTATATAAATACAAGAGATATATTACCAATTTAGTAAAAGAAATTATAGCTTTTTGTAAAAAAATAAGATAAGACTAATATTTATTAAAGGGAAAAATTATCTAAACAATCCTCTTAACGCATCATCCATACTTTTGGCTGCTTCTTTGGATTCTTCATTACTGTTGTCATTATTATCAGCACTTTCATAATTAAAATCTAACCATAAATCTTCTCCACCAGAATTATTTTTATCACTAGCGGTTTCGGTTAAAACGGGCTGGGTTGTTGTACTTGGTGCTATTGTCTGAGTTGGACTTGTTACTGATTCGATGGCTCCAGATAAAGCATCAGCGAGTGAATTGATGTCTGTTGAATTTTGATTAACCTGATTTGGAGTTGCTGAAGATGAATTTTCTGGTTGGGTATAGGAATTTGCTAATTGTTGTCCAAAAGAAAATAAATTTGCATCATTTAAGGGATTATGGCTATTAGCTGATTGATCAATGCCTGTTGGACTAGACTGTTGACTTGAAGGAATCGCATTGTCAAGCGTAGTCAAGTCTGGCCCTAAATTAAAGTTAGGTGTTGGGGCGTTATTCGTAACTGGTTGAGGTTGAGGTGTTGGGGCGTTATTCGTAACTGGTTGAGGTTGAGGTGTTACCGGTATCGATGTTTGACTAGTGCGTGAGTTTATTGGACTAGGTTGAGGTGTTACGGGTATCGATGTTTGACTAGTGCGTGAGTTTATTGGACTAGGTTGAGGTGTTACCGGTATCGATGTTTGACTAGTGTTTGGACTTATTGGACTAGGTTGAGGTGTTACGGGTATGGAAGTTTGACTAGTACTTGGGCTTATTGGACTAGGTTGAGGCATGTTGGTGTTCTCCATTAAAATTGTTCGCCAATGAATTTGAGTTGGCTTCGGGTGGGCCTTCAATTTCCTTGCGGAATAGAGGTAATCTTCGTCCGTTTCGTCGGCGCGCTTGTCTGAGCCATCTGCCCATGCGGGCAGTTCAAACTTGCCATATTTCGGCGCGACTCTGGTGCTGATGTACTCCGCGTTTCACTTGTCACACCTTCACCGCACCCAACCGAAAACTGCCCTGCCTGCTGGGGGGGTGTACACCTTGCGGAATAGAGGTATGAGCCGCCCAGATTCTACACTGCTGCCATTACCCAATACAGACATGTGCAGTATGCCAGCCTATATAAATCACTGACTGAAAGTCTAAAGCATAACGGAAAAATGAAATGTGGGTGCGGGAATGATCAGTATGGTTGGGCATGACAAGATGACTGAGGCAGATACCTGTCGTCTATTCGTTACGCCCAAACTGACGGAAGCCGGTTGGGCAGATCAACCCCATTCAATCGGTGAGCAACGTA
>DAHXLC010000046.1 GCA_027371815.1 Candidatus Melainabacteria bacterium
TTATCCAGTTGGTTTAGAAGAAGAATTGTATAATTTAAAGACGCATTTGATTTTAAAAGCCCGTGGCTTAGAAGAGTAATTAAAGCTTAAATTTTTAATAATGAAATTTATTTTTTACCAAAAATAGTGGTTAACACATTAGTAGCTTGCTTGGCAATGATGACGTCTTCATCTTCTTTAAGATATTTTAAAATTTCTAACGGGCAACCTGGGTTAGTTAACAGAAAACGTTTAATTTGTAAATCACCAAGCTTCGCTAAAAACCAAAAAGTACTTATCGGAATATTTTCATTACGCGCTAAGGCTAAATGAATTTGGCGATAAGGATAATTGGTTAATTCCATAAGATCGGTTTGGGCACTGTTTTTATTACTGGCAATAAAGACTAATTTCGATATTTCTGATTCAGTTAAATTTTTATGGGCATTAACTTCATTAATTTCGGGGTTAAATGAATTAGGTGCACTTAAATTAGTGTTAATTGGATAGGTGTTTTTAAGCACTTTAGGCAAAGCTGATTTTGGCACGGTAT
The DNA here is from genome assembly GCA_027371815.1 of Candidatus Melainabacteria bacterium. Taxonomy (GTDB): domain Bacteria; phylum Cyanobacteriota; class Vampirovibrionia; order Obscuribacterales; family JAKAZS01; genus JAKAZS01. Next base: position 533 of record DAHXLC010000046.1, read on the forward strand.
TCAGTTTTTCAATAGCTTCGCGAGCCTGCCAGGCAACTAGATAATTAGGATCATTAAGCAGTTTTTGTAAAGTTTCAGTAGAATTATTAACCCGTTCAGCAATTGATAGCCTTACCAAGGGATCGTCATCATGAGATAATTTGTTAATTAAATTAATTGGACAATTTGGATTTTTAGCTACCATTATTTTAATGGCGCAATTACCATGAGTAGCCAGCCATTCTAGCGTTGAAGCAGGGGTGCTCAAATTGTGACCCAGTTTTTCAAGCGCCTCTTGGGAAAAGTGGCGGTAAGGGTGCGATTTGATTTCATTGAGCGGTGGAGAATTAATGGATTCGGGAATAATTTCTTGAGTATCAACAATTTTACTATTACTAGTTTTAGCAGCTTTTAATTTGGATATAGAATTAGATGTTTTAATTAATGAGGACAATGCGGCTGAGGCAGTTAGACTTATATTAGGATTGCAATCCCAATCCATAGCTAATTGAGTATCACTAGCTAATCCAAGTGGAACAACTGTAGATTCTTCAATTAAGGCATCAGAAAAATAGACGTTACTAACATCTTGAACAGTTTGTTTAGTTTGGTTTGCCGAATCATCCTTATTAAATAGGTAAGAACTTTTAATGTGTTCTTGAGCCTTATCCAGTAAAGTAGGTCGTTTTTTTGTTATTGGAGCTAATGGCCGAATAACATCATTAACAGTTTCATTATTGTCATTCCCATTACTTTCTATATAATTTTGTTTTAAATTTGGTTCAAAATTCTCTTCAATTTCAAAATCAGTTATGATACTTTTGCGGAAAACTTCATTGTTATTCTTGGTATTTTTAGAAAATTTTTCATTTAAAAAGTTGACTATTGTATTTAGAAAATTTTTCATTTCTAAGACCCTCTTATGTTATCTTGGCTAAAATTAATTTGCGTTAATTTTATTTAATTTCATGGATATCTATATACATAATATCATGAATTACTTTTAATCTTATCGTAAGTTCAAGAAAAATGTTGATAAGTTTTTTACTAATTATTAGGGTTTTCTTAGCAAAATGAAAGAATTAATCTTTTATTTTGGCTAAATTGATAATTTTTAAATTTATTAAGTCACATTTTAAGTTGGATCAAGCAAATTAATTAAGACTTTATTGTATTCTATAATAATATTTATTCGTTTGATTTTAATTTTTAGGTAATATTTTTAATATTATGTTGGACACTAATCTTATTCGTAACTTTTGTATTATTGCACACATTGATCATGGAAAATCTACGTTAGCAGATCGATTGCTGGAAGTGACGAATACCATTACTAAACGAGAAATGCAGGATCAGATTCTGGACAGCATGGATTTAGAGCGTGAGCGTGGGATCACCATAAAATCTCAGCCAGCCAGAATGGTTTATGAGGCAAAAGATGGTAATCAATATGTATTAAATTTAATTGATACACCAGGTCATGTGGATTTTGTTTATGAAGTTTCACGCAGTCTGGCTGCCTGCGAAGGGGCTTTATTGGTAGTGGATTCCACTCAGGGCGTTCAGGCACAAACTTTAGCTAATGTACATTTGGCTTTAGAAAATGATTTAGAGTTGATTCCCGTAATTAATAAAATTGATCTGCCTAGTGCTGAACCTGAAAGTATTGCGAATCAAATTGAAGATTTAATTGGTTTAAGTCATGAAGAAGCAATTTTTGTCAGTGCTAAAAATAAAATTGGCATTGAAGATGTTTTAGAAGCTATTGTTCAACGTGTCCCTCCTCCAGCTAATACAATTAATAATCCTCTGCGTGCTTTAGTCTTTGACAGTTTTTTTGATAGTTATCGTGGGATTATTGTTTATTTTCGGGTTAAAGATGGGGAGGTGGAGCTTGGCGATAAAATCCGATTTATGGCTAATAACAAAGACTTTGATGTTACCGAACTGGGTGTGTTACGACCCGGCCCGCAAAAGGTAAAACGTCTGGGACCTGGCGAAGTTGGTTATTTAGCTGCGGCCATTAAAGATGTGGCTAATTTAGTTGGTGATACCATTACTAATGCTAATAATCCTGCTCGTGAAAATCTGCCTGGTTATCGTGATGCTAAACCGATGGTTTATGCAGGGATATATCCAACGGAAAATGATGCTTATCCAGATTTACGCGATGCACTCGAAAAGCTTAAATTAAATGATGCTTCATTATTTTATGAACCTGAAACTTCTGAGGCACTAGGTTTTGGTTTTCGCTGTGGCTTTTTAGGTTTATTGCATTTAGAAATCATTCAGGAAAGGCTGGAGCGTGAATATAATTTAACTTTAATTGTAACTTCGCCTTCAGTTGTCTATAAAGTTTATAAAACCAATGGCGAAATTGAAATGATTGAAAATCCAGCTAATTTGCCTGAAGCTAATTATCGCCTCAAAATTGAAGAGCCTTATGTTGAAGCTACAATTATGTTACCAAATGAATACGTAGGCCAAGTAATGGAATTATGCCAAAGCCGGCGAGGCATATCTATAGATATGACTTACCCTGCTAAAAATCGGGTGGTCTTACATTATGAATTGCCTTTAGCTGAAATTATTACTGATTTCTTTAATGAGTTAAAGTCCCGATCTAAAGGTTATGCTTCCTTAGATTATCATGTTAAAGATTATCGTGCCTCAAAACTCGTAAAATTAGATATTTTAATTGGCGGTCAAAGTGTTGATGCCTTATCCGCTATTGTGCATTATGATAATGCATTCTTTTCCGGACGTAAATTAACCGAAAAACTTAAAAAATTAATTCCCCGGCAAATGTTCGAAGTACCTATTCAGGCGGCTATTGGTGGTAAAATTGTAGCACGCGAAACTATTTCGGCTCAGCGTAAAAATGTTTTATCGAAATGTTATGGTGGTGATATCTCTCGTAAACGGAAATTATTGGAAAAGCAAAAAGAAGGAAAAAAACGGATGAAATCAGTTGGTAAAGTTGATATTCCGCAAGAAGCTTTTATGGCGTTATTAAAATTAGAAGACGAATAAAGCTAATTTGGTTAATTTTGGTTAATTTTGGTTAATTAACAATTATAAAATAAAAATTGGTTAAATACATTTATAAGGTTAAGTTTAGGATAATTTAAACACTTTAAAAATTGATTATTAGGATTAATTATTATGGAAAGAGAATTAACTTATGCACAAACCTTAAAATTTGTACAATCTGCTTGGCTAGAGCGAGATAAGATTTTTCAAGAATTATTTGGCCAACCTATTTATGCAACACCGGATACATATCGACTACCCGAACTTATTTTTAATCTTAACGAAATTAGTGATTTAGAGAATGAAGACAAAATTGAAGCGTTAATTAATGATAATAATAAATCCATATTTAAAGATCAAGAATTAAATATTTTAGCTTATGGACCAGATCCATTGCGACCTTATTGGTTATATGTTACCAGTGGTTTGTCTACACCCTGGCTAGCTACGAGTAAAGAAGAGGTTTCTGGTTATGGTTTTGAATTGGCGATAAAGTCACCAATTGATGCTATGTGGCCCGTTAATATTTTAAGAACTTTAGCTTTACATGTTTTAAATCATTCAGGTGTTTTTAGCCCCGGCGCTACTCTCGATTTGAAAAGTTCGATTGATTCATACAGTTATTCCGATCTTGATAATTTGTTTGTCTGGTATCTAGATGAAGCTAGTGATGCCTGGTATGAATTGCCTAGTGGGGGTTTTGGCCTTTTCTGCTGTATTGGTATCAGTACTAATGAAATGAAATATTTACGTACACAAAAAGATTATGGTGCTTGGACGATGCAAGAATTGCTTAGGCGTACGCAGAATAATCAAGTCACGAACCCCAGTCGTAAATGTATTATGAAGCATAAAAACATTAAAACTTTAAAACAAGAGATGAAAATTTATTTACGAAATTTTAGTGAATTTTCAGCTAAGCAAAAATTGGATTGAATTTAAATGACTTTTAATTGTTTGCCAACTTTTTCAAAGGCTGATAAGGCTTTATCTAAATGAGCTTTGCTGTGGCTGGCTGATATTTGCGCACGGAGCCTGGCTTCACCAGCCGGCACAACCGGATACCATAAACCTTTAATATAGACACCATGATTAAGTAATTCCCGACTCATATTTTGCGCTGTAGCTGTTTGGCCAAGCATTATGGCTACAATTGGATGAATTCCTTCAATAATGGTAAAACCCAGTTCTTTAATCGACTTACGAAAATAATTAGTATTTTCATGTAATTTACTGACTAATTCATTACTGGTTTCGAGCATTTCGATAGCTTTAATTGACGAAGCAGCAATCATTGGTGCCAGGGTATTAGAAAAAGTGTAGGGTCGTGATTTTTGGCGTAAATACTCAATAAGTTCGGCTTTGCCGGCAATAAAGCCACCATGAGCTCCACCTAAAGCCTTGCCAAAAGTTCCGGTAATAACATCAATTTGACCTAAAACATTACAATGCTCCATGGTACCCCGACCCCAATTGCCTAAAACTCCTGTAGAATGTGATTCGTCGACAAATAATAAAGCATTGTTTTTAGTGGCAATTTCTTTTAAAGCTTTTAGATCAGCATAATCACCTTCCATACTAAAAACACCATCAGTAGCAATAATTTTTAGGCGGGTCGTAGGGGTAGTGTTATCTTGTAATAGTTTTTGCAAATGATTTAAATCATTGTGTTCATAAGGTTTAGCTACGGTATTTTTACAGGCAATCCGAGCTAATCTAATTCCATCAATAATGCTAGCGTGATTTAATTTGTCGGAAATAATCAAATCATTATAATTAGTATAATTATAATTACTTTGGAGGATAGCTGTAAAAAAAGCTTCGTTAGCACCAAAACAAGATGAGTGTAAAATCGCACTTTCTTGACCTAGAAAATTAGCAATTTTTTCTTCTAACTGTAAGTGAATTTTTTGCGTACCGCATAAAAAACGTACCGATGACATACCATAACCATATTCATCAATAGCTTTATGGGCAGCTTTAATAATATCAGGATGATTAGCTAGGCCTAGGTAATTATTTGACGCTAGCATGATAGCCATAGCATCATTTACAGTAACTACTGGCCCCATTAAACTATCAATAGGAACTTCATATTTGTAAGAATTTTCGGTCTTGAGAATTGTTAATTCTGCTTGTAAGGCTTGGTATAAATCATTAGGTTTAAGGGTAGACTTTATTTCAGTACTTTCGGTCATGTAATCTCCTTAAATTAGTTTAAACTAAAGGTTAATTTCATTTCAGCACCAGTAACTAATTTATCAAAAGCTTCATTGTATTCAGATAAAGTATAGGTTTTGCTGCTTAAAATCTTTTCCAGTTTGGGAATTATGGTATCACCACTGGATTCAAGTAAATTGAGCATTAATGTCCAGGTTGAATACATAACACGGCCAAATATGCCTTCAACACTAACACCTTTCCAAATAATATTTTTGGCAATATCAAAATTTTGCAATGGTGCTCTAGAAATACCTAAAAGTATTACTTTACCACCATTACACACGACATTAAAGGCGTCATTGTAGGCATAAGGTGAGCCTGACATTTCAAAGACACAGTCAACGCCCATAGATTTACGTTCTTGTTTTAATAGCGTTTGGTAAAATTCGCTAGTTCCTGAACTAACATCAAAGCAATGGCTTGCACCAAATTCATTAGCTAAAGCAAAACGTCTAGCTATATCGGTAGTTTCGGTTGCATAAATGCGGCTAGCCCCAAATTGCTTGGCCAAAATAATCGTCATAAGACCTAGCGGTCCTAGGCCAAGAACAGCTACCGTTTTACCAGCTAAATTAACTTTTGAAACACAATGCACTGCATTACCAAAGGCGTCAAGCATTGAGCCGATTTTAGGCGGAACTAATTTGGTCTGGCCACCTTTACCTAGCATTATAATATTTTGATGTGGTACAACCACTTTATCGGCAAAACAGCCATCCAGATGAACCCCTTTTACTAAAACATGAGTACAGATGTGCGCTTGGCCGCTGGCACATAAATTACAACTGCCACAGTTTAAATGCATTTCAGCAGTTACATAATCACCTATTTCAATCTGAGGCACTAGGCTAGCAAAATTTTCTTTATTGACCCCAGCACCAATTTCTTCAACAATTCCACAAAATTCATGACCAATGACAATGGGTTTATATTCATTTTTATTGGTCGTATAACGCAACATTTCTTCGCGAATACCTTGATTGGTGTTGCTTAAAAAAATACTTTTATCAGTGCCACAAACACTGGCATTTAAAACTTTTATTTTTACATCATTTATACCAACGACTGGTTCGCCATAATTAGTTTTTAGGCTAAGCCCGGTTTGATTTAAATCTTCTTTAGTTAGACATTGCATATAGATAGGGTCTCCACAAGATTCGGTTTTTTAAGAGTATTTAGTTGGGTTTGACAATGGATAAAGGCAGATAATTGATTTCATTTTAAGCCTTTATATTTTAGCACTTTATTGAGATGTTCTAATTTGTAAAGCTATTGTCATTAGCTAAAAAATCTTAAATTTAAAAGTTTTTCTTGACAAAACAGCTGTCGACACGCAAGCTTTATATCTAAAATGGCTCTGCTGGATATGTTTTGGTGTGGCAAATTAGCAAAGATTAACTATTATTTAGTTGCTAAGCTTACAAAAATATTTCATGATATAAAAAATTAATGTTTTCTTTATAATTTAAAGTGGAGTAAAAATATGGAATCTATAGATGGTAATAATGGTGAAAATAAAATTGAGAAAGCTACCTGCATTGATACGTTAGCTTATGAATCAATAATTGAGTTAATTGTTAAAGGTTCCTGTGGTAAAGATAATAGTGAAATTCATGAAGATGGTTTACGCTTTGTTAGGTTTTTACTGGCCAATTCCAAGGCTGCTATGAGTGGATTCTTGCCTAATTTTACAGATATGAAAGTTGTAGAAGCACATGCTCGTAATTTTATTAAACAATGTGGTAATAGTAAATTAGCTTTAAATACCTTAAAGGAAGTGACTCAGTCTTAAATTATGACCTGGAAATTGAGGGTTATTTGGAACAAGCTTAAGGCTTTTTGAAAGACTATTAATAACGCGATGACAAAATTTTCCTGAAATCAAAGAATTACCTTGTATAGTTGGTATTTACATAGAGATTCAAAATACCCAAGTTTTGGGAAAATAAAAAAAATCTTTGAACATTTTTCTGATTTTAATAAATATGCTCAATCTGTTATATTAGCTCCAATTGAATCAATTAATTCTAGGCTTTGCTTAACGTGGACAATGATAATATAAGTCTTGATTTAGATTAAATCTACAGGGCTAGCGTCTAAAGCCAGGTTACTTTTGCTAATTTTTTTAAACGTTTTAAAAGCAGTATAAACCTGATGTAAACTGTCTAAATCTTTAATTTTAATTATTAAGTGAAATCTGGATTTGTTATGTAATTTAGCAATTGGGCAAATTGCTGGACCAAGTACGGTAAAATTTTCTTCTTGATGGTTTAAGTCACCTAAATTAACCGCTAGTTTAATTAACTCATGTTCAGCTAAATTAGAATTTTCATGAGCGCTAATTATGCGAATTAATTTTGTAAAAGGTGGATAATTAAATTTTTGGCGAATATCAATTTCATACTTAGCAAATTCTGAGAAATTTTCATTTTTAATAAAGTTGAAAATGGGTAATTCAGGATTATAGGTCTGCATGATTACCCGTCCAGGTTTTTGGGCACGACCACTGCGGCCGGCTACTTGAGTTAAGAGTTGATAGCCACGTTCCATAGATCGATAATCCGGAAAGCTAAAGGCGCTATCAGCTAGAATGATACCAACCAAAGTTACATTAGGAAAATTTAATCCTTTGGCTACTAATTGTGTGCCAATTAAAATATTAGCTTTTGCCTCACTAAAATCTTGTAAAATTTGTTCAAAACTACCTTTTCTTGAAATAGAATCACTGTCCATCCGTAAAATTTTACTTTCGGGAAAGCTTTGTCTGCAGGTCTCTTCAACCCTTTGAATGCCTAGGCCATAATGGCGAATACTATTGGAATTACATTTAGGACAGCGTTCAATGGCTTTTGTCTTAGAGCCACAATGATGACAGATTAAAATTCCTTGGTTATAATTTTGGGATAATAAATCATTTTGATGAAAGACCATATCGATACTGCAGTTGTTGCAGGTCACAGCATAGCCGCAGGCGCGACAGAAAACATGGCTAAAATAGCCTCTTCTGTTTAAAAGCAAAATAACCTGATCCCCATTTTTTAAGGTTTCCCTAATATTAGTTTCTAGACTTACGGATAAAATGGATTTATTGCCGTAGGCTAGTTCATTCCGCATGTCAACATATTCAATACTGGGTAATACTTGGTTGTTAAAGCGCTTGGTGAGATAGAGGATTTTATTTTTGGCTAAGAAATTATAATAAGTGATTAGATCTGGAGTCGCACTGACCAGTAGGAGTAAGGCTCGATGTCTTAAACTTAATTCAAAGCATAAATCCCGGGTTTGGTATCGTGGTTCTGGTGCAGTCTGTTTGTAGGAATTATCATGTTCTTCATCCATGATAATTAAACCTAAATTATCTATTGGCAGTAATATAGCAGATCTTGCCCCTAAAATAATTTTAGGTGTGTCATTAGTTAGCGCCTTGATCGTTTCATATCTTTGATTGGCATTTAATTTGATATGATAAGGATGAACTCGATCTGGAAAATATGATTCTAATAAATTTATTAAACTGGGTGTTAGGCTTATTTCGGGAACTAAGACTAATACATTTTTATTTTGGGTAAGGCAGGTTTCAATTAATTTAAGATAAACCATGGTTTTACCGGATCCGGTGACTCCATATAAGAGCCAGGCATTGGTATGAAAATCCGGATTCGCCAAAGGCGACCCCTGAATTAGCTTAATCAGGGCTTGATTAACTTCATTGAATACCGTTTGCTGATTATCATTTAATTCAGGAATAGTTGCTGTGGGGACAGTATTATTTTGTGTTTTAGTTTTAGCAATAATATTAATTTTAAGAAAGTTTTCTTTTACTAATTTTGCAATATAGACTTTAGTGGTTTTTAAATCAGTAATTAAATCTTCAAGGATAGCTTTATGATTATGAGATTTTAAATAGTGGTAAATTGCTTGTTCTTTGGCTGTGTTTGCCGTAGTAGCTAATAATTCAATTTCTTTTTGATATTTGATTTTTAGGGGTAGGTCAACAACGGAAATAATCTCTACTAATTCATTATTTTTAAGTTGTTTAAGAGTTTTCAATAATTCGCTTTTAGTTGTTTGGGTTTTATTTATGATGGTTTGAATCGTTAAGGGTTCGGTTTTTAAGGCATTAAGAATGATACTATTTTTGGTGTCTTGGATTGTTTTATAGAAATTATTTTCACCTTTATCAGTTAGTTTGACTTTTAAAGTTAGTTTAGAGAATAAATCAAAAGGATAGGCCGTCATGATAACGCTAGCAAGACTTGAACAGGTTTGTCGGGCAATCCATTGGTAAAAATCAAGGTGTTTACTGTTTAATTGCATTAAGGTCGGAATGACTTCTTTGATTTCTTTATATTTACCTTGGTAATCACTGTTTTCTTGATGAATTATGTCAATAACCAGGCCAATTATATTGTCAATTTTGCCAAAAGATACTAATACTAAACTACCAATATTTACGGTTTTTACTAAATGTTCAGGAATTAAATAGTTGTAGTGTTGTTCTTGGTTAAATCCAAGTTTCTCATTGATGTATATAGTAGCTAAATTTTTAAGCGATTTAGAAGTTGTGGACATTGTTAATTGGTAAGGTTTGAGGTTAAAAGTAAGGTTTGAATTATTGACGGTGGTGGTCAGTATGGTTTTGCCCTGTTTCTTTGGATAATTACAGGCGTTAAGTTTGAATTATAGGTTACATTGTAGTAGTCGGTATGGGGTTAAGTTAAAGCTTATATAGTGAATATAAATTCCGCTAAGTTGTTTTCAAGGGTGAGCCTTTTATGAAAGTACCAGCACTTGACAATACTTGATTCTGATTAAAATATTTTTAAGCTGTTTGCCTCCCTAACCGCTTAAAATGTTTGAGTTCGGAATACTTTAAAGTTATTGGTTGAATATAATTTGAATGTCATTTGCTTAAGCATTTTATGTAATATATATAGATGTATGCAATAATTTTTAAATATGTGCAAGTAAAGCGTTAATTTGGGATAAGGAGCATAAGAAGTTAATGACAACAGTGTTTTTAGGTGTTTTAGCCTCATTGGTATTTTTTATCATCTGTTATATTGTAGCTAATTTTTATCAAAAATGTGGTCCCAATCAAGCCATGTTAATTACCGGATTTAATGCTTCGCAAGGTGAAAATAATTTTAAAATTGTCGTTGGTGGAGGTGCTGTTGTCCTGCCTTTAATTCAGCAACGGGACTTTTTAAGTCTAGAAATTATGACTATTGAAATTCAAACGAGTGCACCGATTATCACCAAATCTGGTGTTCCGATTTTTGTTCAAGGTGTTGCGCAGGTTAAGGTTCAAGGTGACATTGAATCAATAGCTACAGCTGCGCAACAGTTTCTCGGTAAAAGTACACAAGATATATCTTCAATTGCCCATGAAAGCTTAGTTGGTCATTTAAGAGCTATTCTCGGAACTATGAGTGTTGAAGATCTTATTCAAAGTTTTGATTCTTTTGCTACACGTGTTCAAGAAGTTTCCATTAATGATCTTAACAAAATGGGTTTGACTGTTGTATCTTTTACCCTTAAAGAAATCAAAGATACGGTTGGTTATTTAGAATCTTTAGGGCGTCAGCAAATAGCCGAAGTAAAGCGTTCGGCTGATATTGGTTCAGTAAACGCCGAAAAGGAAACGCAAATTGCTAAAGCCCATGCCTTAAGAGATTCGCAAATTGCCCAGGCTCAAGCTAGCGAAGAAGGTGCTAAAGCTAAATTACTTGCAGATACGAGGGTAGCTGAAGCTACGAAAAATTTTCAAGTGTCACAAGCACTTTATCAAGCTGAAGTTTCTAAGCAAAAAGCTTCTAGTGATATGGCTTATGACATTGTGAAAGCCCAGGCACAGCAAAAATTGGTCGAAGAAACCCAAAAAATTAAAATTGTTGAAGCTCAAAAAGAAGTTGAACTTAAACAAATTGAAGTACAAAAACGTCAGATTTCCTTAGAAGCTGAAATTACCAAACCAGCTGAAGCTGAACAAACTAAAATAAGATTAATGGCTCAAGCCGAAAATGAAAAACGCAAAATTTTAGCTGATGCTGATGCCCAAGCGATAAAACTTAATGCCAGCGGACAGGCTGAAGCCACAAAATTAAAAGCTATCGCCGATAGTGAAGCTACAAAAGCTATGGGTATTGGTCGCGCTGAAGCTACTAAGGCTCAAGGTATGGCTGATGCGCAAGTTATTGCTGCTAAAGGGCAGGCTGAGGCTGAATCAATGTATAAAAAAGCAGAAGCTTTCCGTCACTATAATGATGCTGCAGTGACTTCAATGATTATTGAAAGTTTACCTAAAGTTATTGAAGCAGCTGCTAGTCCTTTAGCCAAAGTTGGCAATATGACCGTTTTGTCAACTGGATCTGATGCTAGTGGTGGAGCCGCTAAAATTACTGGTG
>DAHXLC010000051.1 GCA_027371815.1 Candidatus Melainabacteria bacterium
TATTTGACCATTATGATTTATGCCCAATAATCGACCTTCAGCCTTGTTATTTATAACTAAAGCACAGCGAGCCGGTGTAGCAACTAAAGGAACATGTTCACCGTTAATATTAATCAAATCATCAAAGGCAACACCTAGACAGCCTGAAGTCCTACCCCACCTTGCTTTAGAAAGAGCTGATACCATTTGCGATCGGGCTTTTAAGACATAATTGATATGACCATTGATGGTGGCACCTTTTTTGGCAATTAATTTGTCGCCAATTTTAAGGTCATATTTTAAGCGAGCTTCGATCGGATCGCCTTTTTTGGCAGATTTGCTGGAAATTTCACTGATAAATACCACTGGAAAAGTGGCGCCAGTAATTATTTTGGTTCGGGTTTCGTCAGTTGGTAAATCCTTGAATTCAATTGTTTTGGTGATTTTGGTGGCTTTATCAACTTCTTCATCATTGTCAATTATTATAATGTTATTGGAATTGGCATTATAATAATCAATAAATAAATTTGAATTGGTTGGTAACTCATTTAAGGTTAGATATTTATTATTGTTAAAATAATTGATTTTATTGACATTATTATTTTTGTCAATAAATTTATTGATAATTGGTAAATTGGCAAAATTAAAAAAGGCTTGAAATTTTGCGCTTGTTGCCGCTAAGCGACTAGCCTGGATATTGAGAAAACTATCAACTTCTTGAGAACTAAACGAGGCTAAAGGAATAGCATCAAGGTTACTTGCAGTATTGGCAGTTTCAATCGCTTGGGCTGACTGGTAAGGGATAAGGTTAAGCGATATATTACTTGCTGTTAACAAGAGGACAAGGGATAGTTTTGTAAATAAATTCTTTTTCATCATAATTTTATTATAGACAGGAAATATATTTTTTAAACCTTAAAATAGTTGCCCAAAAAATTTAAATGCTGCCCAATGACTTGGTCGAGGATTTGCTTTAATTGCAGTGTTCAAGGCCGTTTGATAGGCTTTACAAGTACTTTGACCGGATAACTTTTCCTTAAAAAATTCTAATAAAAGTAAGTTTTTAGTTGAGTTTGGTAAAAACCAAAGGGTAAATAATTGATTGCGCGCACCGGCATATGACAAGGAACGATTAATTACATTAAGTGCCAGCCCATCTTCAATGTCATTGCCAAGTGAGCTTTTGCTTAAAATAAAGGCATCGGATGGAAGATCCATGGTTACAAAATCCTGAAGATTGATTTTTTCCTGACTGTTATTTTCATTAGTTATGTCAAAATCACTGTTTAGTGGACTTTCGTGGTTAAAGTTGATTTTAGCAAAAATCTGTAAAATACCTTTATCTTTTACTTTTTCACTAAGTGAAGCAATATTTATGGATGTCTGATTAATAATTTCAGCTAAACCAGGGGCAAATAACTTGCTTAAACTATTAACATCATTTTGATTTGGATCGCTATCAATGAAAATTGCACCAGTACCAGCCGTGTTTTTATTTTCATTGATTAAAGCTCTAAGTGTTGATGATTCGGCCATAAGTTTGGTTTCAATCAAGAACTTATTATTATTATCAACTAAGGCTGGAAAAGGTAAGTTGAATAAAACCCCATCAGGTAAAATAATCAGGGATTCATTTGTCCCATTTACAAGAAGCGGTACCGAAATTACGTGAAGCCGGAGCTAAGATTAACGAGGCTCAGGCAATGAATGCTTTAGGCATTGTCAATGATCGCTTAGGAAATTATACTGAAGCTAATCGCTGGTTT
>DAHXLC010000078.1 GCA_027371815.1 Candidatus Melainabacteria bacterium
CCCATTAGAATAAATATAATTATAAACAGTATAGGGTTTACGTAACATTTCGCGCATCCATTCAGTAGTCCCAGTAACCATGAAACCACATAATAAGAACATTAACGATATACCAAAGGTAAAGCCCTTAGGATTAAGATATGGTCCTACATAAGCAAAAACAACAATAGTACCGGATAAAATTAAACTCAAATAAGTAGCTCTAGTTAAAATAGAAAAATTGCCTACCCCTGACGTTTGAATACCATTAGCAATAGTCATAATAGTTTCATGCGGAATTTGGGTAAAGTACCAAAATCCAATTATTGGTCCAGCAATAAATACAGGCATTAACCATTTAGCACTATATTTCACCATTCTTTCTCTTAAATTATCATCTTTAATCCTACTAGAAGTAACTAAAGCATAAATACCAGCTATGGCTAACATAATTAAAATACGAATAAATAAAGACGGAAAATACGTTGGGTTTAAAAATCCATCTAACCAATTATGCGTTTGAATCCATTTTCCTGGGGTCAACATAAAAGTTAAAATGCCATTAATAATAACCAAGGTAAACACTGAAAACCATAAATACAAATTAGCTAATTTAAGATGAATTTCCTTAGAAACTTTGTCCCAAGTATAATAATAAGCAAAAGCTGTAGCTATTTCAGCCGCAAAAAACAAATATTCCCAGGCCCAAGCAAAAGCAAAGTTTTGAATTAAAATCGCAATCGTATCAGGTGAAACCAGACTAACCGAAAACCAGATACCCACTCCAGTAATTGCACCACCAGCGGTAGTTATTAAGACAAAAAAACGAGTATGTTTTTTTAAATAGTCATAAATACCTTCATCGTTTTCTTTATAGGCTTTACGTTCAGTTAAGGCTAAATAAAAACCACTACCAACTGCAAAATGTGAAATAAATATATGGATTATGGAAATTATCCCGATAATCCAGCTACCACCTAAAAATGGCACCAGCCAAATAGGATAATTCATGATAAAGCCCCCCAAATAGAAAATACAATCATGGAAAGTAAAACTATTAGACCAAAATAAGTAGCTAATTGAGCTAATTTTTGCGATCTTCCCTTATCCCAAAATGGCACCAAACCAAGGATTAAAACAATTAAACCAATTATGGTAATGCCAAATAATTCACCTTCAATTGGCCCAATATAAGCTGGGATTAATTTTAAGAATTGAAACATCGCTAAAAAATACCATTCAGGCTTTATACCTATAGGCGCTGGTGCAAATGGATTAGCTTCTTCACCTAGACCCCAAGGTAAAAAAGTAACTAATACGAATAAAACATTTAGCGCTAAAATCCAAACTAATAAATCTTTAAAAATAAAATCGGGGAAGAATTTTTCATACTTAACTTCATTTACTTTAATGCTTTTAGGTGTGGAAATACCTTGTAATTGAATTAACAACAAATGAATTCCTAACAAACCAAATAACAACAAAGGTAAAATAATTACATGAATAGTAAAAAATCTGGATAAGGTATTTTGCGAAATTATACTACCACCTCTTAAAACTGTAGCCAATTGGTCACCTAATACTGGGACTTTAGAGGTAATATCTAGACCAATTTTAGTTGCAAATAAAGAAACCTGATCCCAGGGTAATAAATATCCCGTAAAACCAAATCCCATAACTAAGACTAATAAACCCATACCAACCAGCCAGGTAATTTCCCGTGGCTTACGATAAGCTTTCATAAAATAAGTACTAAATAAATGCAAAAAAACCACAAATATCATTAAATTTGCCGCCCAACAATGCAGTGAACGCACAAACCAGCCAAAATCAATACGGGTATTTATTTTTAAAATACTGGCATGAGCTGAATTTAAATCCGGTACATAATATATCATAAGTAAAATACCAGTTATAATCTGAACAATTAAAAACATTAAGGAAATTCCACCCATATAATACCAAACTGAATGTTTATGGATTGGGACTTCTTTTTTTTGGGCTATTTGCCAAATTGAAACTAAATCCATTCGTTCATTTAACCATTTAAATAATGGATTCATTGATTTTTCCGGATCATTACTTTCGGGCAATAGTTCTGTAGCCATGGTTTTAAACCTCAAAAAAAAAGTAAATTTAAGCTCTGCTTACAACAATACTATCATTTTCAACTTTAACAGCTAACGCCGACAATGGTTTAGGGGGAGGGCCTGACACATTTTTACCGGTATCCGGATTATAACAGCCACCATGACATGCGCACCAGATGAGACTTTTATCTGATCGATATTGCACCGTACAGCCTAAATGCGTACACACAGCATTAAATGCATGAAAGCTACCATCTTGAGCATGAATAACTATGGCTGGTGAACTGCCAAATTGAAAATTTTTACCCGTATTAACCGGCAATTCAGCAACTTTACACACTGTCACACTACTTACATTAGATTCGCTAGATGTAGCATCACTATTTCCTGAAGCAAGATACCTGTAAATAGGATAAAGCGCCATGCCCGCCCAGGATAAAGAAAACACACCCAATACCATTTTTAAAAACTGTTTTCGCCCTACTGGTTGAATTGGTTCGGTTGTTTTCCATTCATTAGAGACTTTTTCCATGATTTACTTCCTCAATAATTTTAAACTGATTTTTTTTGATGAAATGCATTCCAGATCAAATGACTTAACCAATAAAAATAATAAATTAGCCCAATAGCCGAAATGGAAAAGATTATAATTAAATCCCATTGCATTTTAACGGGAACTAATTCTGGTTTAATTAAATTTTGAAAATAAAAAGAACGTAATTCATGACGATTAATTATCATAGCCAAAACAACCGACAAACCAAGTGTCAATTCAGCATAATACGCTTTAACACTGCCACTAAAACTAGCTAGTGCGCTAGCTAATAGCGCTAACAAAGCTAAAAACATTGCCAAGCTAAATACCAGCGTACTGATTTTATCCTGACCCATAAAATTTACCATAATATCATGTGGTATCGAAAATAAAAACCAAACGCCCACAGGAATTTGTAATAAAGTTATACCTAAAAATATTTTCGAACCAAGTTTAATGGCAAATTTACTAAATTCATCTTGATTGTCGACTCGATAAGCTCCCAAACCAGCAACAGCCAAACCAGCTATAGCAATGGCTGCAAGTACGAAATGACTATAACGAGCAAGCAATTGTGGCTCATGAAGATTTAAATTTAAACCAGTCGGATGTGCCATATACATAGCTAACCATTTTTGCGGCGTTAACATTAATGTAGTATTATTGGTAAACAAAAAAGCAATAGTTAAAAAACCCATAAAACCAATAAATAATAATATGACAGCTTTAACGTCAGCTGGAGACTTATCATTTTTCTGCGTATTAAGATATCGGTAAATTACAATATAGGTAATATAATATGAAACCAACAATAAAAACAATATCGAAATCCAAGGAACCGCAATTAATACTGAAGCAGTATAGAACATTGGCCCATATAGCAATTGGATAAACAATAATGGAACAATGCCTTGAGTTATGGCAAAAGATATAAAAATTGGCAATGAATAAGCCAATCTTCGTCCTAATTGATAAATATTTGAATCATGGTTATTGCGTCCAAAAAATAAAAATATTGGCGCTAAAAGCGATCCCCCTAGAGATACATTCATGGGAACAACATGCAAAAAAAATCCCAATACTAATAATAGCTCTAAAAACCAAACTGGAGCCGGCATAGGAAGATTTTGATAATTAGGAATTATATTGTGTATATCCATATAATTAAATCCCTTGAAAAAAGCTTAATCAATACAATTATATTAAGCAACTAACCACTAACTACTTAACTTATAATTACTTTCATTAAATCAATAGAAAGTCTAAAACAAATCCTTCCAAAGGATGATTTATGCCAATGACATCCTTGCTTGTCAATTCGTTAATAATAGACTTAAGCTAAACTTATGCTTACCAATTCAACATACCCCATATCAATTAAGCTTACTTTTTAATCACTAGACTGAAATAGCACACGTTTGCATATCCATCACAACTCCAAAGGCTATACCAAAATTAAATTGCCAAAATATCCCTAAATTTAATGTAAAATCCAACAAAATATATTATTATTTGGTCGTAAAGTCCAGATTATGGTATATTGTCAAGTTTGTCCTTAACCAAGCCACCAGTTATAAATAAGACCAATAGCTTAATTCAAGCCTGTACTAAAGTAATCAAGCAAAAATCAGCATCATTTCATATCCCTGGCCATAAAAGCCATAAACAATTTAACCACTTCCTATCTAACGGTCAAAGCTACGATCTTACTGAGTTAGTGAACTTAGATGATTTATACCATCCCCAATCAACGATAAAAAAAATCGAAACTGATTTAAGTTCAAAATTTGGCTCAGTCGAAAGCATTATATCAACCAATGGTGCTTCTTCTCTTATTATTGCCAGTCTAATTGAAATAGCCAAATTTGGTACTAGGGTTATAGTCCCAGTAAATAGCCATGTAAGCGTAATAAATGCCTTAATTCTAACTGGCCTTGAACCCATCTGGCTCGAACCTGATTATGATGAAAACTGGAATTTATATACCACGATAAATATTACAAAACTTAAAAATACTTTAAGTAATAACAAAAACGAACAAATTGCGGGTTTGATTATCACATCACCAACTTACGCTGGAGACGTTAGCAATATTTCTCAAATTGCTCAAATCTGTCAAGAAGCTAATATTTACCTTATTGTTGATGAATCGCATGGCAGTCATTTATTGTTTAATGGTCAAGAGTCTCTTAGCGCCCTTAAAACTACCGCCCACATTGTTATCCACTCGTTACATAAAACCTTATCAGCACTAACCCAATCAGCCTGCCTTCACATTAATCAAAAATTACCTTTTAATACCAATGATCTGAAAAACAATTTAAAACTCATTTCAACATCTAGTCCTAGCTATTTGATCATGTTATCTATTGAAGAAAGTTTGAAAAATTTAAATTCGGAAAATTTCATATCAGTAAATAATATTCAAACTGAAATCAACCAAAATTTAGCATCACTAAACCATATTTATCATTATAAACCAAATCACCAAATAGATTCATGGCATATTTTAATAAAAAGCAACAGTATTACTAGTGATAAATTAGCATCGTTTTTAATAAATCAGGGTATTTATCCGGAAGGTTTAATCGGTAATGGAGTGTTATTAATGCTCGGTCTTGGTTCTCAAAATAATGATAGTAAATTTTTACGCAAAGCATTAAATGCCTTTAAAGAATCCAAACCCCAAACAAATTCAGTCAGTCCCAAATTTAATAAACCATTACCTTTGTTTAACCAGGTAATGTCACCACGACAAGCCTATTTTGCTAAAACCAAAACGATCAAAGTTGCGGATAGTCTTAATAAAATTAGCGCCCAAAATATATCTATTTGCCCTCCTGGTACACCTCTAATCGTACCAGGTGCTATCATTACTCAAGAAATTAAAAATAATATCAAGGATTTATCAATTAAAATTGTTAATGTATAATAAATTTACAACCTCAGGAGCAAACAAATGGAAGTAATACCACCACCAGATGATTTAAATTCATTTTTATTAATTTTGCCAGAACCAATAAAAAAAGTCCTTGAAAAAAATATCAATGGTCTTTATGAGGTAGTTTTAGATCTTGGACGCAAACCTGAAGCTAGATACTTAGATAAACATACCTTGTTTTTAGCTGATAAAAATATAACGTTTAGCGATCTAGATTATGCCGTTAGTAAAATTGGTGATTTTTCTGCTGATAATCGAGCGGGGATTGAAAGCACCTTACATCGCATCTCGGCTATCCGCAATCGCAGTGGTAAAGTTATTGGTTTAACCTGTAGAGTTGGGCGGGCAGTTACCGGAACTATTGAAATTATGTCTGATTTAATTTCTTCGGGCAAATCAATCTTATTTTTAGGGCCTCCTGGGGTCGGTAAAACTACTAAACTTAGAGAAATTACCCGCGTATTAGCTGATGAAATTGGCAAACGGGTTATTGTGATTGACACATCCAATGAAATTGCTGGTGATGGGGATGTCCCACATCCGGCTATCGGCAGAGCCCGAAGAATGCAAGTATCATGTCCAGCACTCCAGCATCATGTTATGATTGAAGCTGTTGAAAATCACACACCTGAAGTGATTGTCATTGATGAAATTGGCACTATGGAAGAGGCTAGTGCAGCTCGCACTATAGCCGAACGGGGTGTGATGCTAATTGGTACGGCTCACGGTAATGCTTTAGAAAATTTAATTAAAAATCCAACCCTGGTTGATTTAGTTGGGGGGATTCAGGCTGTAACTTTAGGTGACGATGAAGCCAGGCGACGTGGCACGCAAAAAACGGTTCTGGAACGTTCTAATAAACCAACTTTTGAAATCTGCGTAGAAATTATTGACCGGCTAACTATAGCAGTTCATCCCAACGTGGGTGAGGCGGTTGATCAATTACTTAGAGGTTGGAAAATTCATCCTGAAGTCCGTAGGCGTGATGATAGTACCGGCAAGGTTAGTGTCGTTCAGCCGAAAGTTAACACCATTGTCCCTAATTCACTAGAATTAATTCAAGGCGCTTTAGACAATCCAGCTATTACACTTAATCCCGGTGATACCGAATTAAAAATTTATCCCTATGCCGTAAGTAAAGGCTTACTAGAAAGAGTAATTAAATCTTTAGGTTTGCCAGCTATCGTCGTTAAAACTATTGATGAAGCCGATGCAATCTTAGCCTTAAAAAGTTATGCGCGCTCTGGAGCTAAAATCTTTTCTTTAGCTGAAGCCAATGAAATTCCCATTTATATTGTAAAAAGCAATAGTTTACCGCAAATTCAAAAAGTTTTACGCATGGCCTTAAAACTTGATGATGATTCAATAACTTCCATAGATTTAGAAGGTGATATTGATGAGACCGAAATTGCCCTAGAAGAAACCCGTCAAATCATTAATAAAGTTATGGATAAACAAGAGCCAATGGAA
The DNA here is from genome assembly GCA_027371815.1 of Candidatus Melainabacteria bacterium. GTDB lineage: Bacteria > Cyanobacteriota > Vampirovibrionia > Obscuribacterales > JAKAZS01 > JAKAZS01. The sequence continues at coordinate 7,016 of DAHXLC010000078.1, forward strand.
TTAACCCCGCGTAGAGCCTATATTCGCAGACTACAACACCAATTAGTTGAACAGCATAAATTAAGTTCGCGCAGCATTGGTGATGAACCCATGCGTCGCTTGAAAATATTGCCCGGTGGCAATAGTAATTTAGGCTTTATTTAAATTGTATTAAAACAAAAATAACCAGAAATCATCAAAAAATCTGGCTATTTTATTTTTTTTATTAACCGCACAACTAACTAAAACGGCATAAAAGTTGCTTCAGCTAAAGATTTAGTTATACTGGCAATTTTTAATTCTACTTGTTTTACTTGAGCCTGATTATCTTTGTATAAAACTTCTAAGGCTTGAGGAACTTTTTCTGCGGGCAATTCAAGCGCCTGATTAAATTTTTTCATGAAATCTTCACTTTGTTGTTTTAAACCAGCTTCTGGTCCATTAGGATGAGCAGTAATCGCATCAATACCGTTTTTATCTGGTGACACATTCGAAGATTCATTACCTTTAACATCTTTATGTAAAATTTCTGGGCCGGCAATTACTTTAATATCATCACCTTTGCCGTCTTTATGCAAAATTTCTGGGCCGGCAATTGCTTTAATATCATCACCTTTGCCGTCTTTATGCAAAATTTCTACTCCAGAATTAGCGGTCTTATCAGCACTTTTCGCTACTGCAGAACCATCACCTGAACTAGCATTCTTATTACCATCCATCAATTGTTTGGCCGCAATACCAAAACCATTTAATTTACTCTGTTTACCTTCACTACCATCTGATTTAATTTTTTTCAATTTTGTTTGGAACTGGTTCTTCAAATTTACCCATAGTTTTTAATTCCTTTTGTTAAGCTGTATATATTATACTACCCAAAATTTAAACATGTTAGACATGTATTAAACTTACATTTAAAATTTAATCTAAAATTTAAGCTAAAACAATGTAAAATTTCTCATAATTTAATCTATTTTTGCGTATTTTCACTAATGAAAATTTCCTTTTACCACCTTAACTTACTTTAAGCTAAGAATATCAGCGGTTTTTAAGGTTTTAATCCCCTGAGAAGCTAGTTTTTTTTGAAAAGTTAAATTATCCATATTTACATTAATACCTTTACAGGCATCAAGAATTATATAGGTTGCAAAATTATACTTAACAGCGTCAATTGCTGTACTCAAAACACAAAAATCTAATGCCAAACCAACAATATATATAGATTGAATTTTTTGCGCTAATAAATATGGTAATAATTCAGGATTTTCAAAGCCACTTAATGTATCAACTTTATCGTCCATACCTTTATGAAATAGTTTAATATTACTATTAACATAAAGAGTACTTGGAGGATTATAGCCATAACTGCCTTCAATACAATGCTGCCCCCACTTAGCAAAACTTTTATGGGTAGGTTTATGACAATCACGAATATCAACAACTAGCTTAAAGAAAGAATTACAACTTAACTCATTAACGTTAGGAATAATTTCTTGAGCCCTAGCAATTGCAACACTACTATTGGCAAGAAAATCATTTTGAATATCGACTCGAATTAAAGCCTTTGAAGATAAGTTAGCCATATGAAATTCACCAGCAACCAACAGATTTTTATTAAATTCTCTTAACCTTAATAATGTATTTATTTAAACAAGGTATAGAAATTAGTTATTTTAATTATAATACAAGTAAGCCCCTATGTTAATTCTAATCTAAATCCCATGCAAAATGAAGCACTTATTAGTATCTTAATTGTTGACGACCAAGAAGAAAACCTCTTAGCGTTAGAATCAGTTTTAACAGCACTCAATATCAACATCGTAAAGGCCAGTTCTGGTAAAGAAGCACTAAGAAAACTACTTAACCAGGATTTTGCCTTAATTATCATGGATGTACGCATGCCAGAAATTGATGGGATTGAAACGGCAAAATTAATTCGCCAACGGGAAAAAACCAAATTCATCCCTATCATTTTTTTAACCGCTAGCTATGCAGCCAATAATGATTTACTAACACAAGAAGCTTATAAATTGGGAGCCATCGACTATATTAACAAACCATTTATTCCAGAAATTTTAAAAGCCAAAACCCAGGTGTTTATTGAACTTTACCGGCAAACTGAAAATAATCGCAAACAATCACTGTTAATCAGTGAATTCAAAGCCCGTGAATATGAAAACCGCATTAATGAAGCTAAACAACAGGCTGAAACAGAAACCAATAAAATCCGGCAGGAATTATTAAGACAAGAAATTGAAGCCAATATTCTTGAAGAAAAAAATCGTAAAATAGCTACTGCCAATAAACTCAAAAGCGAATTTCTGGCTAATATGAGCCATGAAATCCGCACCCCAATGAATGGTATTATTGGACTTACCGATTTGTTGCTTAATTCTAATCTAGATACAGAACAAAGTGAATGTCTTAATTTAATCAAAGAATCAGCTGAAGCCTTACTGGATATTATAAATGATGTCTTAGACTTAGCTAAAATCGAATCAGGCAAACTTAGCCTAAATGAAATCAATTTTAATTTAGTCAAATTAATTGAAAGCAGTATGGATATTCTTGCTAATAACGCCAGAGCCAAAAACATCAGTTTACTTAGCTCCATAACACCCAATACCCCTCTAATACTTAAAGGCGACTTTGGTCGTTTACGCCAGGTTTTAATTAATTTAATTGGCAATGCCATTAAATTTACTAATGAAGGAGAAGTTATCATTAATGTAACTAACATTAATGATAGCAATCCCGAAAAGCCCATTTTACGCTTTTCAATAACTGATACCGGTATTGGTTTTACCCAAGAGGATTTACCAAAAATTTTCACCCCTTTTACCCAATTTAATCACCAAAATGAAACTAGCCACAGTGGTAGTGGACTTGGTTTGTCAATTTGCAAAAGAATAATTGAACTAATGGGTGGCAAAATTGGTATTGAAAATAATGAAAATCGTGGTTCTACTTTCTGGTTTGAAATTATGCTAAAATTAGCCAATTCAGACCCCTCTAATGAACTGCCGAGAATTGAACAACTGAATCAAAGTGATATTTTAGGAAAAAAAATATTACTTATTTCCCATAATAAAAACTTAAATAAAGTGATAAACAATAATCTTAAGTCCTGGGGATTTACCAATTTTACGGTTACCGATATACCTGAAGCAATCCAATTTCTTACCAATCCACTTAACCTCAACATCGATTTAATTCTGTTGGACAACACTTTTACAGTTCAAGATAATCAATCAGAAATTTGCCAAGAAATTGAATTTCTTAATCAGAAGGCTAAACTTATAATTTTAACTAATAGCAAATTAGAAAGTATTCACAATGATGACAAGAAAATAATCCTCCAAAAACCAATTCGTTCATCTAAACTTTATGATAATATCCTAAATTTACTTACTCCCAGTTCGACTACACAACCACTACCTAAAACGGCGTTGCCCAAAGACAAAATCACTCATGGTGGAAAAATATTACTAGCTGAGGATAATTTAGTAAATCAAAAAGTCGCCTTACTCCAATTAGAAAAACTAGGCTACCAAGTTGATGTTGCCTTTAATGGCCAAGAAGTCTTAGCCGCCATCAATAACAACCATTACGATTTAATCTTAATGGACTGTCAAATGCCAGAAACAGACGGATTTGAAGCCACAAGACAAATTCGAAATTCAAATAACCCTAACCTTAAAAATATAAAAATTATTGGTTTAACAGCTCAAGCGATGGATGGCGATCGGCAGCGTTGCCTTTTAGCCGGAATGGACGATTACCTAAGTAAGCCAGCAACAATGGAAAGGCTTAAAGAAACTATTGAAAAATGGGTTTTACCAAATTTAGAAACAAATTGATTAAAAACATTCAAACAGTCAATAACATTTTTGTTTAGGTTATGCTGGGGATTTTATTATACAGCCAAACGCGTAAAAGTGATAACAATAATTCAATATCTACAGGCTTGGCGATATAATCACTAGCACCAGCATCAAGGCATTTTTCCTTATCTCCTTTCATGGCCTTGGCTGTTAAAGCAATTATGGGCAAATCGTGAAACTTTTCCAATTCACGAATTTTTTTAATGGTTTTATAACCATCCAATTCCGGCATCATAATATCCATTAGGACAATGTCAATATTTTCCTGATTCCTTAATATTTCAATACCACTATAACCATTTTCAGCACTTAAAATATTCATGTGATATTTTTCTAAAATAGCCGTTATGGCATAAATATTACGAATATCATCATCAACAATGAGAATCGTTTTATTACTTAAAATCGGATCAGCTTTCTTGGATTCTTCAAGCATTTGTCGATTTACATTAGGCAGACTAGCTTCAGCCTTATGCAAAAATAAAGCAGTTAAATCTAATAGATACTCTTTTGACTTGGCTAATTTTAAGATTATTTTATCAGTGTATTTAGCAGCTAAATCTTCTAATTCATTTTCATTAAGAATCATAGCCCCAAGATCAAAGCCAGCAATAATAATTATTAACTTGTCAATTTTTTCGTTGTTATGTATTGCTTCGAGTAATTTTATAAATTCATCAACTTCTAATTGCCTAGCTAAAATTAATATATTAATAAATTTAGCTACGGCAACATTAACTATTTCATCAGGATTTTCAACAAAAAACATTTCACTGCCCAAACATTCTAAAAGTTCTTTGTACTCTTCATTATGCTCATTATTGGTATAAAATAAAATACTGGTACTATTCTGTTCAATAGCTTGTTTTAATTTTAAGATAATCTCCTGGATCTGATCTAATGTAGTGGGTTTTTGCATAAGTCCTAAAGCACCATAGGATAAAACTCGGCGTTTTTTGGCTTGCGAAGAAATTATATAAATTGGCAAATGCCTACTTATAAATTTATGCTTTAACTGATCAAATAAAGCCCAACCATCAGCCAGACTAATATCAGTATCAAGAATTATTCCCTTTATAGCAAATTTGTCCAAAAGTTTAAATACATTGTCTGTTGGATTTACTACAATACTTTTAAGACCACTCTCATGCAGGACTTTTAAAAACATGCTAGCATAACTTAAATCATCTTCTATTAAAAGAATAAGCTGATCATTTTCTAATAAATTCAAGCGATCATCTTTAATCAAATCATTTTTCAATAAGGTCTGAGAAGACATTTCTAAATTTAATTTTGGGATAATTGATGGTTCTGGTAATTTTCCTAACAAGGTCAAACTGTCATTGACACTATGCCCCGTAAATACTCTGGGCAAATACAAGGTAAACACCGAGCCTTCCTGAATTTTACTATACAAATGAATTTCACCACCTAAAATCCTGGCAATTTCACGGCTGATGGGTAGACCTAAACCAGTGCCACCATATTTACGATTAGTACTACCATCAGCTTGCTGAAAAGCTTCGAAAATCAGCCCATGCTTATCTTTAGGTATACCAATACCTGTATCAATTACCCTAAACGCCAGAATATGTTCCTGATTCAGTAATGCAGGTGACTGTAAATTTAAATTTTTACTACTAATTTGCTCTAGCTGTAAAGTCACACTGCCTCTTTCAGTAAATTTAAAGGCATTAGAAAGCAGGTTTTTAATTATCTGCATTAATCTTTTACTATCCGTAAAAATTGTTTTAGGTAAAATGTTTTTCATACTAACAACAAATGCTAGTTTTTTGTCATTAGCTATTTCACTAAAATTGCGTTCAGCATACTGCAACAAATCTTCTAAATTAACTTCACTGATTTCTAAAGACATAGTTCCTGATTCGATTTTTGAAAGATCTAAGATGTCATTAATTAAAGCCAATAACTCAGAACCTGCATTATAAATCGTTCGCGCAAAATCAATTTGTTTTGCCGTTAAATTACCTTCCATATTATCAGCTAACATTTGCGATAATATTAACAGTGAATTAAGTGGCGTTCTTAATTCATGAGACATATTAGCTAAAAATTCTGATTTGTATTTAGAAGCTAAAGATAATTGCTCAGCTTTTTCAAGCATCGACAATCGCGCCTGTTCAATTTCTCGATTTTTGGTCTCAACCTCACTATTTTGAACACCTAGCAATCTGGCTTTTTCTTCTAAATCTTCATTAGTCGTTCTAAGTTCTTCTTGTTGCTGATATAGTCTTTCTTCACTAGCTTGTAAATTTAAAGCCTGTTGTTCAAGCCGTTTATTTGTTTCGGTTAATTCTTGCTGTTGTTGCTGTAATTCACGAGCTAACGACTGTGACTGAATTAATAAATTTTCCGTACGCATATTAGCTTCAATAGTATTAATAACGATACCAATGCCTTCGGTTAACTGATCCAGAAAAGCTAAATGAATATCACTAAATATATTCAACGAAGCCAATTCAATAATAGCTCTAATTTCACCTTCAAACAATACTGGTAAGACAACTAAATTTACCGGCCGCGCTTCACCTAAACCAGAACTGATTTTAATATAGTCATCAGGAATTTCTAGCAAAAGTATGCGTTGCTTTTCTACTGCACATTGACCAATAATTCCTTCACGAAGTCCATAGCGATCCGATAAATGACGGCGACGTTGATAGGCATAACTACCCAGTAGTCTTAACTCGGGTTCACCTAAATCATTTTCTTCTTTAATATAAAATACACCTAATTGAGCCTCAACCAAAGGTGCTAGTTCAGCTAAAACTAGATTTGCTACAGTTAAAAGATCGCGTTGGCCTTGAAGCATTTTGGTAAATTTAGCCAGGTTGGTTTTTAACCAATCTTGTTCGGTATTTTTCTGTGTAGTGTCTTTTAAATTGCGAATCATTTCATTAATATTATCTTTAAGTAAAGCCACTTCCCCACTAGCTTTAACCGAAATAGATCGAGTAAGATCACCTTTAGTAACAGCCGTAGACACTTCCGAAATAGCACGTACCTGCGTCGTCAAATTAGCCGCTAGTTGATTAACGTTATCGGTAAGATCCTTCCAGGTTCCGCTTGCTCCAGGAACTCTAGCCTGTCCACCCAAAACACCTTCAACGCCTACTTCACGAGCTACGGTCGTAACTTGTTCTGCAAACGTAGCCAAATTGTCAATCATTTCATTAATAATATCTGCTAATTCAGCTATTTCACCCCGAGCAGTTAAAACCAATTTACGCTTTAAATTACCACTAGCTACAGCTGATACAACAACAGCAATACCACGCACTTGTTCGGTTAAATTGCTGGCCATAACATTTACCGAATCGGTCAGATCTTTCCAGGTGCCTGATACTCCTTTTACATAAGCCTGACCACCTAGTTTACCTTCAGTACCTACTTCTCGAGCCACACGGGTGACTTCACTAGCAAATGAACTTAATTGATCCACCATGGTATTTATGGTATTTTTTAATTCTAAGATTTCCCCTTTAACATCGACGGTAATAGTTTTTGAAAGATCACCAGTAGCTACAGCTGTTGTGACATCAGCAATATTACGCACCTGATTAGTTAAATTGCTGGCCATATAATTTACTGAGTCGGTGAGATCTTTCCAGGTTCCGGATACTCCTTTTACATAAGCCTGACCACCTAATTTCCCTTCAGTACCGACTTCTCTAGCTACACGCGTAACTTCATTAGAAAATGAACCTAACTGATCTACCATGGTATTAATCGTGTTTTTTAATTCTAAGATTTCCCCTTTAACATCGACGGTAATTTTTTTAGAAAGATCGCCACTAGCTACAGCTGTTGTCACATCAGCAATATTACGCACCTGATTAGTTAAATTACTAGCCATTGAGTTTACTGAATCAGTAAGATCTTTCCAGGTTCCGGATACCCCTTTTACATCAGCCTGACCACCAAGCTTACCTTCAGTACCGACTTCTCTGGCTACACGAGTTACTTCACTGGAAAATGAACTTAATTGATCCACCATTGTATTTATCGTATTTTTTAATTCTAAGATTTCCCCTTTAACATCAACCGTGATTTTCCGGGAAAGATCCCCTGTAGCTACAGCAGTTGTGACATCAGCTAAACCACGCACCTGCTCAGTTAAATTACTAGCCATCGAATTTACTGAGTCTGTAAGATCCTTCCAAGTGCCAGATACTCCTTTTACATCAGCCTGACCACCTAATTTTCCTTCACTGCCAACTTCTCGAGCTACACGGGTAACTTCACTAGCAAATGAACCTAACTGATCTACCATCGTATTTATCGTGTTTTTTAACTCTAAGATTTCCCCTTTAACATCGACACTAATTTTTTTAGAAAGATCGCCTGTAGCTACAGCAGTAGTGACATCAGCTATACCACGCACTTGTTCGGTTAAGTTACTGGCCATCGAATTTACTGAGTCCGTAAGATCTTTCCAGGTTCCCGATACCCCTTTAACATAAGCCTGTCCACCAAGTTTACCTTCAGTTCCTACTTCTCGAGCCACACGGGTTACTTCACTAGCAAATGAACTTAACTGATCCACCATGGTATTTATGGTATTTTTTAATTCTAAGATTTCGCCTTTAACATCTACGGTAATAGTTTTCGAAAGATCGCCAGTAGCTACAGCTGTGGTAACACTAGCTATATTACGCACCTGACTGGTAAGATTACTGGCCATGGAATTTACTGAATCAGTAAGATCCTTCCATGTCCCCGATATTCCTTTAACATAAGCCTGTCCACCAAGTTTACCTTCTGTACCCACTTCTCGAGCCACACGAGTTACTTCACTAGAAAAAGAACTTAACTGATCCACCATCGTATTTATGGTATTTTTTAATTCTAAAATTTCGCCACGCACATCTACGGTAATTTTTTTAGAAAGATCACCAGTAGCTACAGCAGTGGTCACATCTGCAATATTACGTACTTGATTGGTTAAATTGCTGGCCATCGAATTTACCGAATCGGTAAGATCCTTCCATGTTCCTGATACACCTTTTACATAGGCTTGACCTCCTAGTTTACCTTCAGTGCCAACTTCTCGAGCCACACGAGTTACTTCACTAGCAAAAGAACCTAATTGATCAACCATTATATTTATGGTTTTAGCTAATTTTAAAAATTCACCTTTTAATTGAAAGCCTTCTATTTCTAAAGGCATGGTTTGTGACAAATCACCTTTAGCTACGGCACCTATAACCCTTGCCACTTCAGTAGTCGGTCGCACTAAGTCACCAACCATTGAATTTACATAATTAACACAATTGGCCCACGATCCTGGTGCATTAGTCAAAGTTGCTCTTTGGGTAATTTTACCTTCCTTGCCAACTTGATGACTTAAACGCGCCAACTCATGCTCTAAATCATTACTTAATTCACAAGCCTGATTAAACGCTATAGCAATTTCACCAGCAATGCCAATTTGATCTAGTGGTAACCTTTGCGTAAAATCACCTTTAGCATAAGCTCTTAAGGCTTTAAGCAATTCTTTGGCATCCAAATCAACATTGCTATCAATTGTAGTTTTAACAGCTTTATTACTACTAGTTACTTTACGAGCCTTGGTTGTTTGTGAATTTGGCATAATTTAACCTCAATAATGTTGACTTATATTTTAAATAACTATATTAGTTTACCTAACAAAATTAACTTTATCGGTTCATAATTAATAATCAGGGGAATTATATACAACCTTATTTAATTTTAACGTGTTTAAAAAGTAAAAAATAAAAATTTAATGTTACAAAATTTTCCTTTCTTTACGACTAATTTTTTTTACTAACATATTAGAATTATCAATTACAATTCTAACTTTACCAGGATTAGATATAACAATTGTTTTAGCATAACCAACAGGGTTTCTAATAAATTTTAAATTAATTACATTTTTACCTATTTGTAAATTATCCAATTCAACTGCATCAAGAAAAGCTGGCAACATCGGGTTATTAATTCTCAAACAATGATTATTAGCATCAGGATTTAAACCCAAACATGAAGTTAACATTAGAAATAACGATCCAGCCGCCCAGGCTTGCGGCGAACAAGAAACAGGATATTTAACTGGTGCATCATTTAACTTATAATCAAAACCACAAAATAATTCTGGTAATCGTAATTTAGGTTCAGTTAAACAGGCATTATACATTCCGGTAAAAATTTTAACAGCTGCTATTTTATCATTATAATTACAAAGTCCACTAACAATCAAAGCATTATCATGTGGCCAAACCGATCCATCGTGATAACTCATCGGATTATAGTTTTTCTCACTTTTAGCTAACGTCCTAATACCCCAACCATTAAACAGATCAGTATCTTGTAATTTACTAATTACGGCTTTAGCTAGTTTGGGACTTAAAATATTCGTCATTAATAACTGACCAGGATTAGAAGCAATCACCTCACACTGATTACCTTTACCGTCTAAGGCTAAAGCAACAAAACTATTGTCTTTAAAAGCAAAATCAACATTAAAATGTTTTTTCAAATTACTTGCTAAAGCAAGCAATTTTTTGTTTAAGTTATATTTATGCATTACCAAAGCCAGTTTAGCTTGACCAACATATGCTTCATACAAATACCCTTGAACTTCGGCCAAAGAAATAGGCGGCGCAGCCAGTCTACCATTTTTGTACATCACTGAATCAAAAGAATCTTTCCAACCCTGATTAGATAAATGCGCATCCTTAGTGCGACCATAGCTAAGATATGGTCCAACCGTGCTTTGATCAACTTCCCATGCTAAATATTTTAAGGCGGATTCAATATTTGGATATATTTCATTGATTAAAGCCAAATCATTAGTATTATTAAAATATCGAGAAATAAGTATAAGATATAATGGCGTAGCATCAATAGTACCATAATAAGGCCCAAACGGTACTTCGCCAAGTCTAGTCATTTCGCCTAATCTTAATTCATGCATAATTTTACCAGGACATTCCTGGGTCTTTTCATTAAATTTAGTACCTTGATAATGTGATAATAAGAGAATAACTTTCTTGGATAATTCATGATTCAAGACTAAAGTTTCTAATGCTAAAATTGCTTCATCCCGTCCAAAACAAGCATTGAACCAAGGGATTCCTGCAGCAATACCTAAGCCTTTAGGCGTAGGTTCTTGAAGAATAAATATATCTTTAATATTTTGATCAATAATCCGATTAAATTTTTCATTACTGGTTGAAATCTTAGGCCAATTTTTAAGCCAAATCTGATAATTATGATGAGCTAATTTTAAGGTATCAGTAAAATTATACCTAGCTAAATTTAGCTGTGATTGTTTACTTACAGCTGAAGGAATAACTGTAACTTCAATTTCTTTTACCTCATGCGGTTTTAAGCTAATTTTAAAAACTGCTTTATGTTTTTCAATAACATCAGGCAGTATACTATTAAATAAAATTTGCGTATTAACAATTTTTTTATCTAATGATTCATAAGCTAAAGTTACTTTATGATTTTTTTCACTAATTACTGGTAAATAAACCTGTCCACGCTTCTGCCTAACACTACCTCTAACTTCAAACATATCAGCAAAATCAGATCCAAAATACAATTCAATTTTGGTATCAATATTGTCAGAATGCAAATTCGTAATCGTTAACTTTTCCTTCAAACCATTATAGATGATGACTTGCCTTTCTAAAAGTACAGCTTGTTGAGGTAAATTCTCTGTTTTTGAGTTTGAAGCAGTAAATTCAGCATAATAACCAACCGCTGTATCATCTTTTAAGTTCACAATCGGCTGACTTTCAAAAAACCAGTCCCAAGCATCTAAATATCGAGTATCATTAGCATAAAGGCCATAACCATTATTGTTACGACTGGGGATTCTGCCCGTAGTATCCATAACCAAAAAGACATTTTTATTTTTTAACGTAAGCCTTGTATCATTTGGATTAACTGCGGCTAAAGGGATATTTAATTCAGGTTTTTGGTTATCCGGAATTAATTTACTAGAATCAATCGAGGTACTCGTAGCCACTTTAGCCAAAACACAATTAGCTTGGCTAATTATTAAACCACTTATTAATACTATTAGTTTAATCAAATTACTCTTAAGCATAATCAAAACCACTTTTATAAGTTAGACTTAAACATAAGTTATTTTATTCACTAATTTTAAAGCAATAATTAAAATTTTTGAAAAAACTTAATTAAATTTTGACCTTGTCATCATAAATCAACGTTACAAGTAAAACACATCACGAACAAACTTTTTAACAATTAAACATTATTAAAAATAAATTATGGCAAAAAAATTATCTATAATAAGTTGGTGTAATTAATTCACGCATTTCACCAACAACATATAATGATCCACACACACATATCATATGATTAGGACTTGAAGCTAGTGCTGCTTCAAATGCTTCGTTGGTAGTTTCCTTACAAATTATCATTTCATCACTTAAACCATAGAAGCTTACGACTTCTTTAATAGTTTTAGTGCTAAAGGCTCGAGCATTTTTCGATCTAGTAATAACAACATTTTGTGCTAAATTTGCTAATTCATTCCAAATAGCATGAACGTTTTTATCATTATTAATACCAATAACGAAAGTAAATTGAGTATTAGGATAACAAGACTTTAATGTTTGCGCTAAACACCTACTAGAATCTTGATTATGAGCTCCATCAAGAATTACGGTAAACTTCTCCTGATTTGATTTTACATATTCAAGAATCTCAAATCGGCCTGGTACAGTTGTATTTTTCAATCCGGTATGAATTTGCTCAAGGGTAATTGGTAAACCTTTTTTTTGTAAGGCCACGGCAGCTAAAGCTGCTGTACAAGCATTAACCTGTTGATGAATACCATTCATCGAAAGCTCAAACTCAAATTCAGGAGCAGCGTCTCGTGGTTTAGTAGGAACAATTTGAAACCGCTGGCTATTTATATTACTGGCAACTGAAACAATTTTATATTTTTTTCCTAATTCAATAAAGTCAGCACCAACTTCATAACATTTACGGGAAATTACTGTAGCTACGGCCGAATCTTTTTGAGACGCCAACACGGCGGAACAGTTTTTGGTTATAATACCAGCTTTATTACTAGCAATTTCAGTAATTGTATTACCTAGAATTTCGGTATGTTCAAGGCTAATCGGAGTAATTATCGCAATATCTTTACTATTAAAAACATTAGTAGCATCATAACGGCCACCAATTCCAACTTCAATAATCTGGCAATCAATCTTTGGCACGTAGTTTTTAACCATTTGAAAAAACATTAGTGTTAAAACCCCAAATGTAGATAATGACCTGTCATTTTTAGCCATTTCAATATCTAACAAGGGTTTTATTTCACTTAAAGTATCCGCAAATAATTGAGGACTGATTGGCTGTAAATCAATTTGAAACCGCTCTAGATAACTTGACAAATGCGGGCTAGTAAATAAGGCGGTTTTTAATTTAGCCGTTTTTAAAATATTAGCTAAAAAATGAGCTGTACTTCCTTTACCTTTAGATCCCGTAAGATGAATAGTGGTTCGGTTAAGCTGAGGATTGTCAAGCTTTTCTAACAATGCCATCATTGAACCTAACGTCATATTAGGCAATCTAGTTTGATGGTTTCCGGTTTCCATATCGGGCAAAGTTTGTAAGTATTTCAATGCCTGGTCATAATTCATATTAAATCCTTAAATGTCAATAGCCAATGAGCTTTCCTCATAATATTATTCAAGAGTATTTATAAAAATACAAACAAAATTTAAAATTTCATCTAAATAAATTTATATTTTACATAATTGTAGTATTTTAAGATCAAGGATTTCTATTATTTCATATAGTATAAATAAGCAAAAAAATAGAGGCTCGTAATGAACCTCTATTTTCAAAAACTATCTATCAATAAGGATAATATCCATAAGGATAGACAGGTTGATAGTAGACTGGCGGTACATAATTATAATAGCTGTAAGGCAGATAGCCATAGCTATTAATTATGCTCCAGAAATACCAAGGCAGAGGATTCCAGCCACCATTAAAGAAATAAAAGTACCGGCCATAAGAATCACAATAATAATGGTTAAAATCCCTATCCCCAAAAACATTATGCGGAAACCAACCATTATAACCACCACGATAACCGCCATAATAACCACCACGATAGCCGCCAGCATAACCACCGCGATAGCCGCCATAATAACCACCACGATAGCCGCCAACATAACCACCACGATAGCCAACACGATTAATTACAGCGGCATGGTTATTATAGCTTGCGCTAGACCCACCAACCATACCACGAACACTCGAGAAACTAGGCGTACTTGCATTAGCTTGTCCGATTGCAACAAAGATTAAAACGGCTGCAATTAAAAAACCAAACATGAAATTACGATTTTTCGTATTCATAACAATTCTCCTTATCTTTTTGCCCAAAATATTTGGGGTTATTTGCTTGCAGTTGAAATCAAAAAATTAAATAATTAGCGCTTTCCTTCAAAATAAAAAATAAAAAATTTATACTTTACATCCTAACAATTTGAATCAAAATATCAAAATTTATTTTTTGAATAAATTAATAAAATTTACTATTTTATGCAGTTACCAAAATTATCACTTGGTTTTTCTGATTAAAATTAGTAAAATTACTAAACTTCGACATTAGCGCAACTCTACTAATAGCTATTGTTTTTAAGCCGCTAATTTAGCTTAACAAAAAAGTTATTTACCTACAGCTCAACCAAAATTTATTTATCAACTTATGCCAACCAATATAAAACAACTAGCATAATTAAACTAAGCCTACAACAATTTTAAATTTTGAATAATTGAAACAGTTTATTCTTCGCTTTGAACAATTTTAGCTAAATCTTCGCCAGCTTCAATAGTTACCGAAGCATCTAAATCACCAATAGAAGCATTTACGATTGAACCTTGATTATTTAAATCACTTAACACTAATAAGGCTTCTTGTGGATTACCTTTTTGAGCAATTATTTTTGATTTTACCAAAGGTTTAGTCTTATCAAAATTATCATTATTGATAATATAAGTATTATAACCTTTATTGCGTAAATAACTTGATACTTTACTAGCTAGATGTGGGGTTGAACTAGCATTTTCAATGGCTACCTTAAAATTACGATTAACGATATTAGTTTGATACGATCCTAAAAACCAAGCATTAATGTCATAAAGTTTTTGTCGATCAGCAAGCCAATTTCCATCTCCGGAAAAATTCCCGGGCAGCATTGACAACATAAAATTCTTTTTGGGAACGCCGCGCGCAAAATTAGCTAAGCCTAAAATATCCGAAAAATCCATGTCCGTTAACAAGTATTGTTTTTCCAATTCAATTAATTGCGGTAAATGAGTCCATACTTCAGGCTGAGCCAATTTAATTAAAACTGCATGCATGAATAACTGTTGCCTTTGCACACGGCCAATATCACCTAATGCATCATGGCGAAAACGCACAAAACCCATAGCCTGATTGCCCGTTAAAGTATGAAAACCTGGTTCTAACTCAATTTTAAGCTTAGCCGTCCAATCCATATATTTCATTGGCTTGGGAATTTGAACCGTTATTCCACCAATGATGTCTACAGCCTTTACCAACCCAGCTAAATTTAACACAACATAATGGTCAATAGGCACATTTAACAGATTTTTTACGGTTTGCATCGCTAAACTTGGACCACCTAAGGCATTAGCTGAATTCACTTTCTGATGACCGAATCCCGGAACTAGTACAAAAGTATCGCGCGGAATCGATAAAGCGGTTATCGTATTACGAAATGGGTCGAACCTTACTAAAATCATAGTATCAGAGCGCCCGTTAAACGCTGTCTTATCAGCAACGTTTTTACGACCGGCCAGACTATAGACTACATCAGTACCCATAACCAAAATTGTTGCTGGTTCTTTGAGCCCACCCAGGCGCAACATTGGCGGCAAAAGATCAGGATTAGTAAAATTGGTATAAAAATAACCGCCAGCTATTCCAATTAAAGCGGCAATGATAAAAATTAAAGACCAAGTAAAAGTTTTTCCCGACATTTTAAGATAATATATTCTCTTATAGTTAATATGTACTTTAATGTGTAAAATATTAATTAATTTTCAATGATTTTCCTAAAATCAATTTTAAAAATTTTCAACCTTAGCCTAAAGCATATTTATAGTATATGCATTTTACCTCTTAAATTATCACGCTGAAAATTATTGCCAAGTTGTAAACAACTTTCCCTTAACACAATGAAACAAATCCTCGTTTTAAATTTTGGCGGCCTTGGTGATGAAATATTATTTTTACCAACGCTAAAATCCCTTAAAACCCTTTACCCTAATTCCTATTTAACCTTAGTACTTGAGCCACGAGCTCAAAGTATTATTGAATTAACTTCAGATATTGATGAAGTTAAAACCTTTGACATTAAGAAAAGACCTCTTTTAGTTAAAGATTTACTTGATTTACTCGGGTTATTACGGAGTAAATCATATGACATTGTTATATCTTCAGGATCTTCCCCGCTTGTGGCTATATTATTATTTTTATCTGGTATAGCAATTAGAGTGGGTTTCAATTGCAATATTGTAAGCAACCTACTCCTAACCCATAAAGCCAAGCTAAATCAAAATCAATATGCTGGACTTATGTATTATTCATTAGCTCAAAGTCTTGGCGCTAAACCAAAGCAAACTCTAAAGCCCGAAATTCATTTAACCAATATTGACAATCAAACAATTCAAGATAATAACTTAACCAATAAACCTTTTATTTTAATTCATCCTGGTACCAGTAAATTATCTTTAAAAAAAGGCATCATTAAAACCTATGACAACTGGCCTGCCTTAATTAACAATCTCATTGACGAATTTCAACAATATCAAATTGTCTTAACCGGTGGGCCAGAAGATAGTGATATTATTTTAGCCTTACAAACCCAAATCAAAACTAGTAGTAACTTTAAAATTATCTATAATCCTCAATTAAGACTTAAAAGTTTTATTAACCTCTTAAACTTAAGTTCTCTGTTTATCTGCTTAGATTCAGCACCAATGCATATTGCCTGTGGCCTAAACAAGAAACTTATTGCCTTATTTGGACCAACCGATCCACTTAAACTTTTACCCGAAAATACTTCATTTAAGGCTAAACCACTTACAATTAAAGCTGCAGAATTAACCCAAGAAATTAAATGTTTTCTCTAAATAATACCAACACAATATCAATTAGCGAATCTAAGTTTTTAGCAATTTGAATAAGGTAAAATATTAACTTTAAAACTTATCTAGTCTTCAATTTTCAAATAAGTCTAAAGGCAAGTCGTCAACATTAAAATCAGGTATTTTACTCATAGCGCTAAGAAAACAATCAACAATTTTAATATCAAACTGTTTGCCTTTAAATTTATTAAGTTCAGCTACGGCTAAATTATGACCAATAGCCTTACGATAGGGGCGATCTGATGTCATTGCGTCATAAGCATCCGCCACCAAAATAATTTTTGATCCTAAAGGTATTTCTTCATCCAGCAAATTAGCCGGATAACCACTTCCATCAACGAATTCATGATGATATAAAACATAGTCTTTAACCTTATCCAACATTTTTAAATTTTCGACAATGTGAGCCGAAGTAACTGGATGTAAATTCATTATCTGTTTTTCAGTAATATCTAAAGCTGATTCCTTCCAAAGAATTGATTCTGGAACCCCAATTTTACCAATATCATGTAAAACGCCACCCAGACCCAAATAAAACAAATCAGCATCAAGTAAATTTAAAGACTTACCAATAAATATTGCCAGTTTACCAACCCTAAGACTGTGGCCAGCAGTATAGCCACATTTAGCATCCAAGGCACAACTTAGGGCTTCAATAACATATTGAACGGGCAAGCGCTGTTTTACATTATGCTGTTCAGCTGAATTGTTACTTAAACCAGAAATCAATTGCGAAATTTGCTTAACATGACTAATCATTTCAAGATTACTTGCGGGTAATGTCAAATAAAGATCTATTAAATTTTGCTTGAAGCCCTGGATAATTTTATCCTCAATTAAATTATTCGCTTTATCAACGAGTAAAATATTAATTATGCCAGGATTAACTACTTTAACCTGTTGAAACAAAGTAAAATCATCATTTAAAATATTATTATGTGCAACTACAACTTTAACATTTGAGTCTTTAACAATCGTTTCAACTAAATCAATTTGATTAACGACCGAAGTGGGAATATCAGCCAAATGAAATTGATCACAATAATCTTTATATTGCTTTAAAAGCTCGGGTCTTACTAATAATATCGAAGAAAGTTTAGACAGCATCAAAAAAAGTTTAACTAAAAAAAACATTACCCTATGTTTAACACACAGAATTAACATTATACTAAAGTAATAGCTTAATTAGATAAGGCTTTAAAAAATTTTTGACAATTAATAAGTAAAAGCCGAAGCACCACCAGTTAACATTAAATGGCGAGTCTTATTGATTTTTAAATCTTGACAACTGTTACTTGGCAAAGTTATACTTCGTGCGATATTTACTGATTCAGTAGCTTGAACGTGATAAGAATTAGGGTTTTGGCTAACTAGATGAGATACAATTAAAAGCGGTACAATAATATTAATAATATTGATTTTAGGGTTTAACATCATCTATTTCTCAATAACCTATATAGCCAGTATAGGCCTAAATTTAAAATAAGCAAGAAAAAATTAAATATTTTTTAGCTATTTGGTCAATAATTAGATTTCTTTTATCTTTGGCATTTTTCTTACAATTAGCGATTGTCCTTTATAGTAAAGATTACCCAAACTTAATTAATATGATTCAAAAAATATTTAAGCTATACACCATTGTTTATTTAATAATTAGCTTTAACAACCAAAATCTCCTGGCCAAATCAATTTGTGTTAAAAATAGTACTTTAATAAACAAAAAAATGAACATCGATATTGAATACCCTCAAATTAATGTACCTTCAAAATTAAACATTGCTATAAATAAATTAATTAATGAAGAAAAATCATTTTATCTTAAATACCTAAATTACAATTATCCGCATAAAAACACTCAAGAAGTCTACCAAAACTCAAGCTTAAACATATCCTCTAATATTGCCTATCAGACCCCAAATTTTATTTCATTGGCGGTATATTCAACCAACTCAGTTTATGGCTCGGCTCATGGAAGCGACAATGTAACTGCTTTTAATTATATTGCGGCTCAAGATAAAATTTTAAGTATTCAGGACTGTTTTAGACCTAAGACTAACTATTTAACTACTATCAAAAATTTAGCTGCTGCTGACTTAGCTAGACAGTTAGCCAAAGACAAAACTTTTAACATAAATACAATTTCAACATTAATTGAAGCTAAAAATGAAACTTTTAGAAATTTTACCCTTACCCGAACCAGTATAATTATTTATTTCAATGAATATGAGGTTTTACCCTATTTTATGGGTATTCAAAAAGTAAATATCGACTTAAAATCCCTTACTAAATATGTAAGACCTGAGATTTTAGCAATTCTACATGGCCACTAATATGAAAGCAAACACGAAAACTATTCTACAAATGACAATGGGAAACCAGATTTTAACAACTTTAAATGACACAGTATTAATATTCATAATCAAGGGATTATAAATAAAAGTGGTATTATAATGCAATATGATTAAAATCTCCAGCAATATTTTTAAAATAATATTTCATCTGATATTTTTGATTAGTTATGCTCAAGCACAATCAGCCTACCTTCAAGCTATAAATCAACAATATAATAATAAAAAATACAATTTAAAATTAACCTATCCCCATTACCATAATACAATCTTACCTTTAATAACGATAAATCATGATATAGATGATTGTATTAAATTAATAAAAAATACCTATTTGAGACAGCTTAAAGCTAAAACCAATGGCTTTAAACAACAAACAATCCTCAATCATTCTTATTTTAATTTGAATTATCATACTATTTATAATACCGGAAACATTTTAAGTTTCACTTTAATAATTGATGAAATAAAATATCCAACTACACATGTTAAATGCCCTAAGATAATATCGTTTAATTACTATCTTAACAATCAAAAAAAAATTCTTTTATCAGACTGTTTTAGTCATGACTTTGATTATTTAAGCTTTATTCATAATTATTGTTATCAGGAAATTTTAAATAATTTTATTAAAATCAATTATCAATTTTCACATGCAGCTTTAAAAGAATCTATTTATGATACCAATATTAACAATTTTCAAATTACCCATAACGGTCTGGTTATTTATTTTAATCCTAATGAAATTATGCCCTTTAGCCATGGAATACAAAAAATTATTATTCCTTATAACAAATTAACATTATCATCTAAACTAAAAAAAGCCTTAAATTGTAAATAATAAATTTGCAAAATAGTTTTGATCATTTTTAGCCAACAGCACGCCAATAACAGTAACTAGCTAATATAATTAATATTAATAAGATAAATTTATATTGCCAAAAACATAACTTAATTTAGCCTATTAGTTTATGTGTTAAATTCCGGTTAATTTTTAATTATATACGCAACTTTAGCGAAAATTTAATGTCTTGTATAAGTAATTAAAACAAATAATTCAATTAACTAATTAGAATAAATTTAAATAAAAGCGAGAGTGAGACTATGAAAAATATCACGCTTAAATTTTTATATGTTATTACCGCAAGTATAATATTAAGTTTTAGTTCCATGAATGTGGCTTATGCCCATGCAAATGGTTATGGTCATGGTAATTGTAGTCATGGTGGTTATCATCACTACAGTTATGGGTTATGGCGAAATTTGTTTTATTATCACCATTATTATCCAAGACCTTATTGGGGATTTATTCCAGGTTTTAGGCATTACCGAAAATTTATGCTCTTTAATTTATTTAATCCATTTTATTATTCTAATTATGGCTACTATCCATATAATTATGGTTATTATCCTTATAGGTTTTATTATTAAGCAATTTAAAATTATATTACCATTGCCGTATCCTTCATCAAGCATCATAGCTTAGCAGTAATGAGCCCAACCCTCAACATTACTATTACAACAAATGATTTTCCTGATAAAATAACAGCTAAATTTTAATGCTTCAAACCAGCAGCTTTAGCTAAACTATCTTAGTATATTTAAGCATTTAGCATTTAAGCTTAGCGGACTTAAGAGCCTTAATCAGTTCCTGGCTAGATTGTGCCCCGTTGGCAACACAATCGGGAATACCTACTCCATTATAAGCATTGCCACATAGTTTAATGTTGGGATATTTATTCAATTCATTGTTAATTGATTCAATAAGCTTATAGTGACCCACTTGGTATTGTGGCATGGAATCAGGGTATTTAATCACATTACCGGAAATCGGATTAGCTTTTAAATCAAGAATTTCACTTAACTCATTTTGAGCCTGAGCCAACAATTCTTGCTCTGATTTATGCAGATTGGCTTTAGCTATATCACCACAAATAAAAGCTCTTAGCCAAATTTTATCACTAGCAGTACGATCGGGAAATTTACAGGAACTAAAACTACAGGCTTTAAGAAATTTTTCTTCAAGGGAAGGAACCACATAGCCAAAACCAGTAATATCACGCCCTATAGATGATTTGTCAAAAATTAAATTAATCATAATCACACTAGAATATTCAATTTGATTTAACTTATTTGCTAGTTGAGGATTCCAGGATTTAATCATATTACTAGTTACATAAGCTGGTGTTGCACAGATAATGCCTGCAACAGCCACTTTACTATTGTCAGTAAATTCTATCGTATAGCCGTTTTGGCAAAGGGTAATTTGGTTTACAGTTTTATTGCATTGAATACTATTACTCGGCAGATTTTTTACCAAGGCATTACATAATGTGCTTAGTCCATACTTTAAAGTCATAAATAAACCATAACGTGGTCCTGATTCTTTAATTCCTGATTTGGCTGATTTCCAAAGACCGCGCACGACACTACCGTGTTTTAATTCCTGATGCCTGAATAATTTAAGAACAAAATTAGCACTTAATTTATTAACATTGCCACCATAAATAGAGGATATCATTGGCTCGGCTACTTTGTCGTAAACTTCCTGCCCAAATCTTCGTTTTACATAATCAGCCACACTTTGATCAATTTCAGCTGGTACTGGTGTCAAGAACAAATCAGCTAAAACGCGAAGTTTAGCTTTAAAGGAAAATAAACTGGATGAGTAAAAACTAGTAAAATTAGTAGGTGCAAACAGCCTAAAACCATCGGGCAAGGGTTTTAACTTACCCTGATGATAAATAAAAGTTCGTCGGTGATTAGGATTCATCGAAATCAAATCAGAACTTAGTCCTAATTCTTCAATTAAGTCTAAGATTTTATTATTTTGAGTAATAAATGCTTCTGGCCCTAATTCAACCAGGGTATCTTCAAGATAAGTGGTTTTTATATTGCCACCAATTTCAGCCTTGCTCTCATAAAGACAAATTTTATAAGGCAGGTTAGCAGCTTGGATTAGTTTATCTAACTCATAAGCTGCACTAAGCCCAGCAATACCAGCACCAATAATGGCAATTTCTTCTTTAACTTGCATAAATATTTATGATTAAATCTATTTTAACCAAGAAATTATAAAATAAAATTGCCTAAAAAAGCTTGCTTTTTTGTCTTTATCTTGCTTTCGTTATAAAAATTAAGATGTTTGGTTTAAACTGAAATTAAATTAACAAATTTGCCTAATCATTAATTAATGAAAAAATATTTTACAATTCATTATCTATGGCAAAGTTTTTACGATACCAGGTTCCGCCAGACCATCTAGCTAGGCAAAGCAAACCATTCTAATGATTGATTGGGCTTAGGCAAATTCTTTTCAGCAAAATGCATTCCAGTTCGTAAAGTAGTAGGTACGGGTTTTAGCTTGGTTTCATATTTAATTGATGCCGTTAAGACAATAGCACCTTGTAAAGGTTTACTGGCTAAATGAAAATAACTTTTAATTTAGATCAATTAAAGAATAATTGTAGCTTTTGGGTGTTATTTTTCAGCTAAATTAATTTGCTGAATTTTATTTAGCGGGAAAATTAATTTTGCTGATTTCAATTTTATGATTATTGTCAAGACAGCCAATTGTAGCTCTTTGTATTATTGATAAATTCATGGCATCTGAAGTAACAACATATTCTTTGGTTATCAGCATAGGATAAATACCTAAAGCTAAAACCACTACAGCCAGGCCATAAGCAATAAATTGTTCAAGTGGTCTTATAGCGGCAAAATGATTAATCCATTTTTCCTTGGTATCTCCATAGAACAACCGTTTAAGGAGCCAAAGCATATAGCCAGCAGTTAAAATCATACCGGTAGCAGCTAGATATACAGACCATTGACACAGGTGAGCATGTTTACCAACCGTAGCCATAAAGCCGGTAAATGAGCCGTAAATTACTGCTGTTTCAGCCACAAAACCACTTAAGCCAGGCAGACCCAAATTAGCCATACAGGCAAATATCCAAAAATAAAATAAAACCGGAGCCAACTTTGTTAAGCCACCACCAATTTCATGAATGTCACGTGTATGAGTTCGCTCATAGACAACACCGACGAGAAAGAATAATAACGCCGAAATAACACCATGACTAATCATTTGGAATACAGCTCCACTTAAGGCTGCAGCCGAAACGGCACTAATTCCTAAAGTAACAAAACCCATATGGGAAACACTGGAAAAAGCAATAATCCGTTTCATATCAGTCTGAACCATGCAAGCAATAGCCGCCCAAACAATGTTAAAGGCGCCAATAAGCATTAGTACTGGTCCATAATGTAAAAAGAAATAAGGAAAAAAACCTAAACAAATTCTGACTAGCCCATAAGATCCCATTTTTAATAATAGGCCAGCTAAAATCATGGATATTGGAGTTGGAGCTTCAACGTGAGCATCTGGCAGCCAGGTATGAAACGGAAAAGATGGTAGCTTTATCAAAAATGCCATTAAAAAGCCTAAACAGGCCACCGTTTGAAAGGCTTGAGGCATAAGCGGACAGATTTGCGCCAAACGAATCATGTCAAAAGTTTGTGACGCAGCGTTGTCAATACCAAGTTGCGTATACATATATATTAGACCGGTCAGCATTAATACGCCACCGGTAAATGTATAAATTAAAAACTTCATAGCTGCATAACTGCGACCAGGACCACCCCAAATAGCAATTAAAAAATACATAGGAACTAATTCAAATTCATACATGACAAAAAACTGTAACAAATCTAAAGATATGAATACGCCAATAACCGAAAAAGCTAAAAGCATTAAATTAGCATAATAAAATTTAGGCCGATTATCACCAATAGAATAACTAGCTAAAGCAGAAAATAAAAATATAAACGTACTTAAAATAACAAGACATAAACTAATGCCGTCCACACCAACATGGTACTGGACTTGAAAAGGCATGGTTATCCAGTTGTAGACTTCACTAAACTGCATGCCCATTAAATTATAATTAAACCCTAATGCTATAACTAATGAAACTCCAAGCATGGCAACAAAGGAAGTTATGCTAATATATCTAGCTAATTTAGCCGGCATAATAGCAATAAAAATTGCCGCTAAAATGGGTATTACAAATAAGGTTGTAAGTATATGAGGCAGTAAAGGGGTATTCACTTTATTTCTCCTATTATTGGCAACTATTGATTAATTAATTAAATTTAGTTTGCTTAAACTTATGTTTAAATTCTTTGCTTTAAAAAGTATATCAATGTATATTGTATTTTAGTTAAAATCATAAGAAGTAAAAATTACTAAAAGTTAAATATTGCAATGTAATAATTTGGTAATCAAGAGTTAGAGAGGTTTCAAGTTACGTGAATATATCTATAAATGATGCAAAACATTTAATTGAGTCAGCTTGGTTATTGGTAGCTGTTCCATTTCTGGTTGGTTTTTTGATAATTTTGGGTTTACATAAAAGCAAACCATTATCAATGATGATTTCAATTGGTGCTGTTGGCTATGGTTTTATTCATGCCGTATTAATTGTACTTTGCTTGGCTCAGCATAGCGATCTTGGACCTTGGCAGGCAAATTATGACTGGTTTACAGCTACAAATTTGCGTTTATGCATGGGTTATTTAGTCGATAATTTAGCAGCGATGATGTTAGTTGTGGTTACGGCCATTAGCCTTTTGGTACAGATTTACACTCATGGCTATATGAAGGATGACCCAGGTTATAGCAAATTTTATGCTTATTTATCTTTGTTTACGGCATCAATGCTCGGGTTGGTTGTATCAACTAATTTATTTGAAACTTATTTTTTCTGGGAACTTGTTGGTGTTTGTAGTTATTTTCTAATAGGCTTCTGGTGGCAAAAAGAATCAGCTGCGCAAGCCTGTTTAAAAGCTTTTATCGTAAATCGTATTGGCGATTTTGGCTTTTTGCTAGGAATTATTATGTTTTTAAGTGTTACGCGCACACTATGGTGCGAATCTCCTATCTTAGCTTATGTTTCTAACAGTGGCCGAGATTTGGGTTCAATTATTATCCAGGCTTATAACGCCCATCTGTTAACGGCTCCAATGCTATCAGTTATTGCCTTGTTAATCTTTTTGGGGCCTATGGCCAAATCAGCCCAAGCTCCACTTCATGTCTGGTTGCCAGACGCAATGGAAGGACCAACTCCAATATCCGCTTTAATTCATGCTGCTACCATGGTGGCTGCCGGTATATATTTAGTTGCTAGAGCCTACCCATTATGGCTGACTCCAGATGGCTCGCTACATAGCCTTGGCTTAACAGTTGTTGCTTGGGTTGGTGGGTTTACAGCATTTATGGCGGCAACGATAGCGTTAAGTCAATTTGATATCAAACGCGTTTTAGCCTGGTCAACAGTGTCCCAGTTAGGCTATATGTTTGTAGGTCTTGGTTGTGGGGCATTTAGCGGTGGCTTATTTCACTTATTTAATCATGCTTTTTTTAAAGCTATGCTGTTTCTGTGTTCTGGTGCGGTTATTCATGGATTACATGGTGAACAGGATATTCGTAAAATGGGTGGTTTGTTTAAATCCATGCCCATTACGGCAACTTGTTTTTTAATTGGCACCCTTTCAATTTCTGGCTGTCCTGGATTAAGCGGATTTTTCTCTAAAGATGAAATAATTAGTGCTTCGATCGAACATAACTTACCCTTAGGCATACTAATGATTGTGACCGCAGCTATGACTAGCTTTTATATGTTTAGACTGTTTTTCTTGACTTTTGTTGGTGAATTCCGTGGCCATGGTCATCCGCATGAATCACCATTGTCAATGACTGGACCGCTTATGGCTTTAGCTATACCTTCAATATTTTCTGGCTATTTAGGGGTCAATTTACCAGCGTTATTCCAAGGACGAGCTGATACAAGTTTTTTCCCAAGTTTTGTTCACTTTGGCTCAACGCCAATTTTTGAAGAGCCTAACTTAAGCGTTATGGCTTATTCGACCATAGCTGCAATACTGGGTTTTGTTTTAGCCTTTATGATTTACAAGGCTAAGTCGTTAAGCTTTAATACAGCTATCGTTGAAAGTAAAAATACTTTAGTCCAGACCGCCTATAAATTTTCTTTAAACAAATGGTATTTTGATGAATTGTATTTAAGCATATTGCAAAACTGTATTTTACCGGTTTATAAAAAACTTTGGGAAACTGTTGACGTCTTAATTGTTGACAGCATGGTCAATTTATCTGGTCTTATAGCCCTTGGACTTGGTGAAGTTATGCGTTATTTCCAAAACGGTCGGGCACAATTTTATGCCTTTGTTATTTTCTTTGGTATTGTTGCACTTACGACTTATGCTTATTACTTTGTAATTATGCCTTAAGTTTTTGCACACAATTTATGATTTTTACTTGTGAATTATGCCTTATAAAAATTAAATAACAATTAATTAGTTAGCTTTTAAAATTTAATAGCTATATTTAAACCAATATTTGCAAACAAGTCAATTACAAAACCTATCGGTTTAAATACTTTGCCAACGTAAGCCCAGATATTTTCAACATTTTTTTAAAATATTATTAGGTTTAACTTAAAGAAATTAGCCAGTAAATAGAGTTTGTTTACTTTAATTAAGTTTGATATTGTTCAAATCTACATATATGGCTTAAAATTGACAAGTAGTTATTGATGTAAATTATTTAAATAATAATTACAGCTTGAATTTTTAAGGTTCTTAAGTAAGCATAAATAATTTTTAATTAGTTCGATATTTTTAATTTTAAGCATAAATATTTATAAATTACTATGATTTACAAAAAATTCATAAAAAAGATTTAGTATAAATCAATATTGTAGATTAAATTTTAATTTAAATTTTTTAGGAGTATAAGTTAAATGCAAGAGATTACGGTTGGAATAGCTGGAGCAGCTGGAGATGGTTTAGATAAGTCAGGCGATACCCTGGCTCGATCTTCTGGTAGGATGGGTTTGCATGTTTATGCTTACAATAGTTATCAGTCCATTATTCGTGGCGGACATATCTGGCTTAAAGTCAGAATAGGCAATGAAAAAGTTTATAATCATGGTGATAATCTAAATGTATTAATTGCGCTTAATCAAGATTCTTTAGAACGTCATAGTTTAGAAGTAAACGATGGTGGCGTAGTAATTTTTAATAGCGATAAGTTTAAACATGATTCAGCCTTACAGAAAAAGTCGGTTTTTTCCTTGGGTTTACCGATGGCACAAATCACCAAAGATACAGTCGCTAAATATGGTCCATTGCAACCAATCATGCAAAACACCATAGCTCTAGGTGCAGTTATGTATTTGTGCAGTTTAGGTGTTGAGGAAGCCAAAGCGGTATTAATGGATACCTTTGCCCATAAAGACCAAAAAATTGTTGATTTAAATATTAGTCTGTTAAATGATGGCTATGCCTATGCCAAATCACAGACTAAGCCAATTATGTCACAATGGAATATAAATGCTGAGCTTAAAAAATCCATGCTGCCATTTATAACTGGCAATGAAGCTATTGCTTTAGGCGCTGTGGCTAGTGGTTGTAAATTTTATTCAGCTTATCCCATGACACCAGCTTCAACCATTTTACACTGGATGGCCAGTCATGCTAAACAGGTTGGCGTAGCTGTTAAGCAATGTGAGGATGAATTGTCAGTCATTAATATGGCTATTGGAGCTGGAATTGGTGGGGTACGTTCAATGTGCGCAACAGCTGGTGGTGGTTTCGCTTTGATGACTGAAGCTATTGGTATGGCCGGAATTATGGAAGTCCCAGTCGTCTGTGTTGAAGTCCAACGCGGCGGTCCTTCTACGGGTCTGCCAACTAAAACTGAACAAGCTGATTTATTCCAGGTTTATGGAGCCAGTCAAGGTGAATTTCCTAAATTAATCGTGGCGCCAACTACGGTTAGTGATGCCTATGATGCAACGGTTGAAGCCTTCCATATGGCAGATAAATACCAATTACCGGCGCTTATAATTAGCGATTTGTTATTATCTGAACATCCTGAAACGGTTGAAGCTAGTAAATTTAATATGGATGTCAAGATTGATCGTGGCGAATTGGTCACTTCCTGGAACGAATCAATGGGTAAATATAAACGTTATAAGTTTACCGATAGCGGGGTTTCACCTCGAGCACTCCCCGGTACGGCGAATACATTATACGTATCACCATCGGATGATCACGATGAAGAGTCAATTTTAATTTCAGATATGTATACGACACCAGCTACCCGTAAGAAAATTATGGAAAAACGGATGCGTAAGATGGATAATTTATTAAAAGATCTTACCCCGCCAAAATTAGAAGGCCCTGACGATGCTGATGTAACCTTATTATGCTGGGGTTCAACCTATGGTGTTGTTAAAGAATCTTTAGAGCTGTTAAATAAAGTAGGAATTAAAGCCAATTTATTATGCATAAAATACATTGTGCCTTTCCATGTTAAAGAAGTTATGGAAATTTTAAATAAGGCTAAAAAGAAATACTCAGTTGAAGTTAACTTTACTTCGCAGATGGCTCGTTTTGTCCGGAGTGAAACAGGTATAGCAATGGATGGTCATATTAACCGATATGATGGTGAACCGATTGAACCAACTTTCATTGTAACTAAAGTTAAAGGGCTTTTAACTAATAAGCCAAATAATACGCATTTAACTGAAGCCGAAGCAATGGATATGGCCTATCATTACTTAAGAACCCATGGCTTAGAAAGTATGCGTCCAGTTAAATTTAGCCATGAATCAACGAATGGTCATAATGAACCAACTTGGCTGGTCGAATTTGCTGATAAGAAAACCGGAGATGCAACAGCTAAGCTTAAACTAGGTGCCTTTACCGGTAGCAATCACGAATTTGTTAAACTATAATAATTATTTTTTTAAGAGGAAATTATACTATGTCAACTTTAATTGAACTTCCGGTTGAAACTTATAAAGGCCCAGTTGATCCAGATTGGTGCCCAGGCTGTGGTGATTTTGGGGTGTTAAAAGCCCTCCAAATGGCTAGTGGTAAATTAGGCATTGCCCCTAAAGATATGCTTATTGTCTCGGGCATTGGCTGTTCATCAAACCTGCCAGGTTTTATACATTCTTATGGTATTCACTCCTTGCATGGTCGCTCAATTCCTGTAGCCACCGGAGCACATTTAGCTAATACGGACTTACATGTTGTAGTAACTGGTGGTGATGGTGATGGCTATGGTATTGGTTTAGGCCATTTACTACACGCCATGCGTCGTAATTTAAATATGACTTATTTAGTCATGGATAATCAAATTTATGGATTAACTACCGGCCAGGCATCACCGACCACTGGGCTGGGTCAGAAAACTAAATCTACACCAATTGGTAATTTTGAAAACCCCTTAAATCCCTTAGCTTTAGCTATAACTAGTGGAGCCACCTTTGTCGCCCGTGGTTTTAGTGGTGAGCAAAAGCAATTAAGTGACTTAATAGCTAAAGCCATAGCTCACAAAGGCTTTTCTTTAGTTGATATTTTTAGCCCCTGCGTTACTTATAATAAGGTAAACACCTATCCCTGGTTTAAAGAAAGAGTTTACAAACTTGAAGAAACGGATTTTACCACTAATGATTTTCATGCTTCATTAACTAAGGCTTTTGAATGGGGCGATAAAATTCCGCTTGGTGTTTTATATGAAGTTGATCATCCTATTTATGAAGACAGCGATCCAGTTCTAAGTCAAGGCCCACTTGTCAAGCAAAAACTTGGTCTTGACAAGAAATTGTTTACAGAATTGTTACAAGAATTAGTCTAAAACTTTAAAATATAAGTTAATTATTGCTAATAAATATGCGCTAATATTAGTTAATACTAGTTTGACATATGTTATTATTTAATAGTAAAATTTTAATCGCATATTTTATGCCGGTGTAGCTCAGCGGTAGAGCAACGGTTTTGTAAACCGTAGGTCGTAGGTTCGAATCCCATCACCGGCTAAAAGTAAGGGCAGATGTCCGAGTGGCTAAAGGAGGCAGCCTGTAAAGTTGCTGGCGAAAGCCTACGCTGGTTCGAATCCAGCTCTGCCCATTTCTTTAATATTTCATAACAAGAATTATTAAAGAAATTTATAAGTTAGAAATGATAACCTAATCATGGTGCATAATTTGAATATGCTAGCGCCCATGTAGCACAGCGGTAGTGCACCCCCTTGGTAAGGGGGAGGTCACGAGTTCGATTCTCGTCATGGGCTCCATCTAAACAACAACAACTAAATTAAAGGAGAAAGTGTAAGAATGGCTCGCCAAAAGTTTGTAAGAAATAAGCCAACGGTAAACGTTGGTACTATTGGACACGTAGACCATGGTAAAACTACGTTAACTGCTGCAATTACTTTTATTTTATCAAAATCAGGTAAAGCGCAATTTAAAAAATATGATGAAATCGATGCCGCCCCAGAAGAAAAGGCTCGCGGTATTACAATTAATACAGCCCACGTTGAATATGAAACTGAAACCAGACCGCGTTCAATACGGCCA
>DAHXLC010000067.1 GCA_027371815.1 Candidatus Melainabacteria bacterium
TTTGGCCATTTGGCGTAATTTATTATATTGAGACTAATTTAATTGATGATCCTGATAAACAGGTTGAGTCTTCTTTGGTTACGATCCGACCACGAATGGTAAGTGGAATCTTAGGTTTTATTGGCCGATTATTACTCGTAAATCCTGGTGGCCAAAAAATTGGTGATAAGAAAATTGATAATAAATACATTTTAAGCTTTGATCATAAAAATAACGCTGAAAGATTATTGCTTTATCCAGGTCTTATAAATATGGTTGATAAAATACAACATGAATGTCATTTTAATGAGTTGGTAGTTAACCTGGCTAATGGTGTTTATCTTCAACAACCAACCACATTTAATAATTTAAATATTGATGTAGTTAGAGAAAGTTTTAAAAATCTGGGTGCTATAGCGCAAATAATTGTTGAAGCCTTTTAATCGTCTCAGCTAAATACTTGGGTCGGCTCGAAAAAGTTTTGCCAATCAGTTAGGACTTAGAGCTGATAATCATTGTGGGTATTTTATAGCTATAGCTATAGCTAAATGCTATAATGATTTAAATGGTTTGTTGTTAAGCAAAAACTTTAGAAAACCTTAATATATTCCGGTTAATGTTATTTTTGCTGCATAATCATAGTAGATGTAAAACTTGCGTTGGAGAATATAAATTATGGAAACAACAACAACTAATACCGCAACCGAACTTTTGACTTTAACAACTGAAGCCGTCGCTGAAGTTAAAAGATTATTAGCAAATGAACCGCAAATGTCGGGTCTAAGATTAGAAGTTAAAGGTGGTGGCTGTTCGGGAATGTCTTATGGTTTAGGCTTTGACACTGAAAAAGACGGGGATCATGTTATGGAAACTCAAGGTGTTAAAGTTTATTTAGATCCTAAAAGCGCTGTTTATCTTAAAGGCACTTTAATTGATTTTCAAGGTGGACTCCAAGGCAAAGGTTTTGTGATTAAAAACCCACAAGCTAAAGGATCCTGTGGTTGCGGACAATCATTTACTGTATAAATTAGCTTAATTAAAGTTAGCTTAAACCGTGAGCTTAAGGAAAATTATGAGTAACAAGCCCAATTTACAAAATATTAGTAAATTGGGCTGTTTTATGTTGTTGCCAGATTTTCAAAGCTTAACTATATCGGGTCCAGATGTTAAAACATTTCTTCAGGCTCAATTGACTAATGATTTAACTCAATTGGATCGAGGCTTTAGTCAGAAACAGGCAATTTTAAATCGACAAGCACAAATTCAAACGCTGTTTACTTTATATAATTGTAGTAGTAATGAGACTTTAGCCTTTAAATTAATCGCACCTTTAGAGAGTATTCAACAGACCGATACTATTTTGGCCAAACAGATCTTTAATGCAAAAGTTAAATTAACTGTTGATCCCGATAGTGAATATCTATTAATTCAGGGCTTGAATTTTTTAGATGCTATAGCTTATGCTCTTAATCTTAATCTTTATGACACGGTTAAATTGTTTAGCGATCATTGTGGCATATTTAATATGCTTGAAACTGAAATTAGCTATTATAAGGAAGAATATTTTAATGATACGACTATTATTCTTGCGATACCAGCTAAGAAGTTAGCTGAAATTTATGACTATTTAAGTACCATTTTGCTAAAATTTAACATGATTCAAGTAAATTTAGCTGATTGGCAAAATATGTTTGTTGAATGGGGTTATCCTCAATTTGATGTGGATTTTAACCAACAAAATAATCTTTTAGAAACCAGTTTAGATCATGACTATGTAAGCTTTAATAAAGGCTGTTTCCCTGGTCAGGAATTTTTAACTAGAGTTAAAACTCATAACAGTGTTGCTCGTGCCATGTTTGGTATCATTTTAAATGAAAATTTAGAAGTTAAGCTAAATTATACTGGAGCTAAATTAATAATCGACAATAATGAAATTGGTGAAATTACTAGTTACACTTATTCTTCAATGTTAAATAAATTTGTCTGTTTAACCCTTTTAAATAAAGAATATCGAATTAATGATAAAGTTATTAAATTTACTTTAAAAACAGGTGATTATTTAAAGCAATTTTCTGGTACTACTTCAAGATTACCTTTTCTTAAAACTAATGCAAATTCCCAAGCAAATTTTCTTGTGAATCAGGCTGTAAAAAAATATTTAAATACCAAAGATGTTAATGAAATTAATCATGCCATTAATCTTTTGACGAAAGCTTTATATTTGGACCCTCATAATGAAGATACCTATGAGTCATTAGCCGTTATCCTGGATAAAAACGATCGATTGGATGAAGCTATTAAAGTAATCCAGGATCTTATTAAAATTAATCCTGATTCGGTAATGGCACATACCAATCTCTCAATTTTTTATATGCAAAAAGGCTTTATTGAATTAGCTGAAAATGAAAAAGCTATATCAACAACACTTAGAATGACAGCAGCTGTCAAGGATATGAAACCAGCAATACGCGATCAATCTGAAACTAAACGTAGGCTTAATATGTTTCTTGAGGTTTTAGCTATTGATAATAACGATCCTTTAGCTAATATTGGTGCAGGATCCTGTTTCTATGAATTGGAAAAATTTACTGAGGCCATTCCTTATTTACTTAAAAATCTTTCGTTTAAACCTAATAACCTTGATGCCTACTTAACGCTGACTCAATGTTATTTAAAAATAGCTAATTACCGACAGGCGGAAGATTTTATTCAACGGGGTTTAATTCTAGCCAATCAAAAAAATGATTTAGCTAAAATTAACAGTTTTGAAATTTTAAGTAATCAAATTAAAAATAGTAATGTTTAGGTCTTAAAAATTGCTGTATAAGAATTTATTAAAACTTTGGCTTATCCTGATTTTTATTTTTTTATACCTGCCGATAATTGTTCTAATTATATTTAGTTTTGATGACTCCCGTTTTGCATCATCTTGGTCAGGCTTTACCCTAAATTGGTATATAAAACTTGTCAATGACACTGAGCTTATGCTGGCCTTAGCTAACAGCTTGAAAATTGCCTTTATTTGCGTAGCAATTGCTGCCATTATGGGAACAATTGCGGCTTATGCTTTAACTCGATTTAAGTTTAAAGGCAAAACAATAAGTCTTGGTTTAATTATGCTCCCGATTGTTGTACCAGAAATTGCCATGGGTATAAGTTCACTGGTTTTGTTTAATACACTGGATTTGCCTTTAAGCATTAATACGGTCATTGTTTCGCATATTGTTTTTTGTGTATCCTATATTACGCTAGTGGTTTTAGCTAGATTAGAGGATTTTGATCCTAAACTTGAAGAGGCAGCTTATGACTTAGGCGCTACCCCAGTAACCGTATTTTTTAAAATAACCTTACCCATTATTTCACCAGGAATCTTGGCTGGATCTTTATTGGCATTTATTTTGTCCTTAGATGATTTTATAATTACGCAGTTTACAGCCGGTGTAGGTGTTTCCACGATACCATTAAAGATATATTCGTTGGTTAAATTTGGTGTCTGTCCGGAAATAAATGCAATGTCAACCATACTTATTTTAGTAACTACCAGTATTGCTTATTTAGCTAATAGTATAATTCAAAAACAAAATAAGCTGGTTTCCTAACCCTATCTTTTAAGCCCAAGAATATTTTTGGCAAAGTTATGGACAAATTCTAAAGTCGTATCTGGTATCATATAGGGCAGGAGTTGGGTGCTGTTGACACCACCCCAGGCATTTTTGGAATTTGTGATATCTAGTCTAGTTAAAATTGAGTTTTGTTGGCTAATTAAACGGTCTTTAATGACGCCATCTGAAGCTAAGGCAATGGATTTTTGCAAAGACCCTAATAGCTTGAATTCAGCTGTTTCAGTTAAACCTAAATTACTTTGACCGGTAATTAGTTTAAGTGGTTCCGCGCTAGCCTGATTGCGTTTAATAAAGTCTTCGTAAGCAGCATAAAGACCAAAAGTTATATTATCAGCATGATTAAAATAATCGTGATAAATATTTTTTAGTTGGCTGCCTGAATATGTTGCGTCATCCAAAACTATATATTGCCTGGCTAGTTTTTCGTTTTCACTGCTGAACAAATATTGCTCTTTGCTTATAAAGGAATTTTCCGGAATATTATTGGCCATTTTATACAGGTAATTGGTAATTGCACTGCTATGCGCCCCGTATTTGCCATCTAGGCCAACAATGTACTGATGTTTGGCTAAATTTTGCTTGACTATGTCGCTATTAATCATGTCTTGATTAATTAAATCATGTAATATTTTTGACTTCTGGATTAAATCTTTAAAATCAGGATAGGTAGTTAAATCACTTAATATTCTGGCTGCCTCTAGGCGGTAGGCAAAGGTTGAAAAGGTTTGCTGTAAGTAGCTATCTACTGCAGCTGGAGTAACTGATGCCGAAAGTGATTGATTTGATTTTGAGGTTTGGATATAATTTAGCGTAGGCTGTAAATCAGTTATTGAATGATGAGGGATTAATACTTTACTAACTAATTCGGCTGGACTAAGATTAGGGTTGATTTTTTGTTCGATTTTGGCTTCTTGAATTAAGGCTTCAAGTTTTTGATGAATATTTCCGGTGGCTAAATCAATAAAATTTGGAGTTTTGTCAAAATTATCGGCATCAATAATAAATATATTTTGACCTTGACCTTTAAGTTTGGCAATTTGGGAATCAGTAAACCTATCTAAATTGTCAAAAAGAACTATATTGCCTTTATGTAAGGTCCAGTCAAAACTATTTATGGGTAAAATGTCGGCTTTGGCTTCAGTTGCCTTACGGAATAGATAGGCTAGTAAATTACCAGTTGATGTTAATGAATGGGTATAAAGAAAATTACTGTCCGTTAAATCAGGATTACTGGTTAACTTAGCAAAATTTTGCATTATTTGAGAACTTGACAGATTCGGTAAGGCTTTAGTCAGAAAGGCGCTAGCAAGCTCTTTGTCTGTTTGATCTGGAAATTGAGCGAGTATTTCAGCCAACTGCGTTTGGGTAAAATCACCCACAGTAGCTTTTTGAGTGATTGTTGAAATTAAATTGTTGTATTCAAGATTACGATCAATTTGGGTGATTTTTCCTTGCTTGTCTTTGTGGTATTCAATTCCCGCATTGTTTAATGTCGATATGGTATCAGCAGTTTTGTGGATTGTCGTGCCATCAGGAAATCGGGCAAAATAGTTGCCATTGGCAAATTTTATAATTTTGGTATTATCATCTAAAATGGCTTCAAAATATAATTTGTTGTTACCATGGATAGATGGATTATAGTCAGGAATTAATTTTAAACTATAAATATTGCGATCGGTAACGTGGCTAAGTGGAAGTGTATAGGTCATTTCTCCTTTGTTGTTTAGGGTAAAAATTCTTGAATCACCAAGTTTGACCTGTTTAAATGTTTGAAATAGACTCATTCTGGCTCCGTTGGGTGCGGTTATGGTCTGTCCGGCTAGATAACTTTCATGATTAATTTTATAACCATCGGGTGTGATAAGTTCCATTTTTTGTGGTGACATAACTAATAACTTGTAATTATCTGGAAATGAAACCAAGTAATCATCACTGATAGTTGGTTTAATAGTAACCCCATTGGTCAATTTTATTGAAACAGCAGTTTTTTCGGCTTTTAATTTATTGATACCATCTTCAATTTCATTGGTATAACGCAGATCGACTTTTTCTAATTGAGGCATATTAGGAAAACTAAATTGAAAATCTAATTTTAAATTTCCGTTGCTGTCATAGATTTTGGTATCAAAATTTTTGTTTGGATCAAGAATTACATTGCCTTGGCTGTCAATTATTTGACGTTCAAAATTAATATCGCTACTGGTTAATTTTGCAATGTCAGCTTTTGGACTAATAATATCTGGCGTAACCGGTTTTAGACTGTCCAACTTAACTGGCATAAATGTATGAGCTAAGCTTAACGGTAAGCCAGCTACGCTATAAGCTGTTACTGATTGAAAATCGCTTTTGAAACTGGCCAGCCCTTGTCCATTTAATAAAGAATTGGCATTCGCACTAGTTAAACCACCTGGAATACCTGATAGAAAACCGTTTAATAGATTGCTGTTAATGGCTTTATTGGCCAAGTCATTACCTAGATCGAGGCTATGACTTAGCGTATTAAGTCCAATTGAAGTACTACTCATTGCTGCAAAAGTTGTTGCACCTGAAACCGCTTGTTTAAGCCTAGTGGCTAAAAGATTGTCGTTGGGGTTAGATGGTGTAAAAACGCCTTCGAGAATAGCTCCTGCTAGAGCCGACTGGCCAATTATACTTGATTTTGCTAAGGTGAGACTTTGAGCTGTTTCAATATCCAAACAGCTTTTCAGACTGCCGATGGTCTTATTGGCTACTAAAAAATCAAAGCCTATCCCTAATCCTTGTCCAACCTGTTGGGCGTACCAGTTGGCGGTACCAAATTTTTGGGCGTTAGGACTAGTTAGAACTTTAGTTGCTGTTTCTAAATGGGTGTTTAGTAATTTATCAGCTATTTGGGCAACGCCTGCTACTGGCGATTGAAGTCCTGAATAGGCAAAGTTTTTAACTACTGTTGTGCCTAAGTTATAGACTTCTTGAGTAAGACTTGGTTTTGGTTTAGCGGTGTTAGTTCGGTCAGCAGTTAACCGACTTTCTTGAGTCAGCGTTCCTGTTAAACGAATATTATTACCTGAAGGGTAATTAACTTTGTTTTCTTTGGCTAGCTTGGTTTTGAGTATTACGGCGCTAACTAAAGGTGGTAAAGAGTTAGATCCTTGGTGCGTTGTTATTGGATTATCATTACTATTTGATTTCATAACTTATTAGTAAAACAATATCTTTATTTTATATACCCAAAAAATTATTAATTTATGGATTAAATTTCTGCGTAAGTTTTTTAATATTAAATTATTTTAACATTAATTTTGTCCACCTGATTTTTTAATCTGTTTTAACAAACTTTTTGACAAAAATATTAGCCTTGACTTAAGTAAAAAAAATTTGGTTGAATTTACTATGATCAGAATGATTTAAATGAAGCTTTGGCATATTTTAATAAGGCTATAAAGCTTAATCCCAAATTGGCACAAGCTTATTTGGATCGAAGTAACACTAAAAAAGAACTTGGAAACCAAGTTGGTGCTATAGCTAAAAGTACTTTCGGTAAGAAGTAATTCATGATTTTAACTTAAATAAAATTATGGATTGAATAGCCTTTATTTAACAGAGCATTTATTTCATGCAGTAAGCTTGGCAGATCAAATGGCTTAGGTAAATATAAATCAGCGCCAGCTTCAAGTGCTGCCGTTTGATCTGGATTAGAGGTTACTACTACAATCCAAATAGATTTTAATAGAGGATCCTCTTTTAGGCTACGGCAAAGATCCCAGCCATTCATGTATCTATCCATTAAATTAGATTCCAGTAATATAAGATCTGGCTTGGGGTTGCTTTTGGCTATCTTCAAAGCATCATAGGCTGCGTTGGTAACTTGTACACTAAAACCCTCTAGTGATAAAGTTTCTTGGAGCAAACAGGCCATTGCTCCATCAGGTTCAACAACTAAAATATTTTTATTAAGTACTACTTCATGAGCATTTTCAATTTTGATACTTGCTGATTTTGTGTTCTCTTCAATGATTTCAGTCGTATAAGCTGAGACGATTTTGCTTTTAGCCAGATAACGATAATCACGGGCATTGGTTAAAATATCAACATAACTGGTATAACGTTTTGAGGAACTATTAACGATACCAATGGCCACTGAAATTAAAGGCACGCGCCGTCTTATGCCACCATGTCCTAACGCAATTAAATAGCCTCGTTGAAGATCTTCTTTGGGATAAAAACTCTGGCTAATTTTATCAAAATTTATACAGATATTTTTAGCTATTGATTCAGCCTGTTCAATTGATGATATTAGAAAGAAATCATCTTCTTCGATATGACCGACAAAGCTTGAACCCGAAACTACGTCTAAAAGTATTGCACCTAGAGCCTTAATTAATTGATCACCAGCAAGATCGCCATAGGTTTCATTATAGATTCTTAGTCGGTTTAAATCAATTGACATATAGGAATGAGGTTTATCTGAACTTATCGTTTGTTCTAGCATTCTTCTGATAACTTGTTGGCCAGGTAGACCCGTTAAAGGGTTAAGCATTTCTTCATTACGACGGCGCAAGTGAGCCATAATACGTATGGCTAATTCGCTAAGATCTATGGGTTCACCTAAAACGTCGTCAGCGCCATAGCGAAAAGAGTTTATGCGATCCTGGATGTCATTAGAGCTGTCTAACAGTACTAGTACTGGTCTTGGATGAGCAATGGTGGCACGAATTTCCTGGCAGTATTCACGTCCATCTAAATTGTTTAATTTAGATGCTAAAAGAATAATGTCCGGATGTAAAAATGATAATAATTCATTGGCTTCTTGAAAGGATGTTACGGCATGAACTTCGGCTCCGGTGCGCTCAAGCGTATTAGCGTAACTGGCAGCTAATCTGGTTTGGTGAATTATTAAAATAATCGGCTTGGGAAACATCATAATTAATGATCACGCCCCCTAGCGGCTTGCTGTTCTAATGTGGCAATGGGTAATTCAACGGTAAAAGTGGTATTACCTTCTTTGCTGTTTACATAGATCTGACCACCTAAGGATAAAACTAAAGACCGGGTTATATATAAACCTAGGCCAGTACCTTCAGTTTGGCGAACTAAAGGGTTGTCCAAGCGCGAAAACTTCGTAAAAATTTGCGGTAAATGCTTTTCATCAATACCAACTCCTTGATCTTGAACATTAATTTGGACAAGATTGATTTTAGGATTGTTTTTATCTTTAATTTCACTGGCGGTAATTGTTACGGTAGTTTTAGCTGGTGAATATTTAATGGCATTGTCAATTAAGTTAGTTAAAATCTGTTCTAAGCGATCAGCATCGGCAAATACTTGCGGAATATGGCTAGGAATATTGATTACGATATTATGGTTTAGTGATTTAACCGCCAAGTTTTGGCAAACTCTACGTACGGCATCATTAAGATCAATAGCGCGAATGGCTAATTGCATCTTTTTGGATTCAAGACGGGATACAGCTAGTAAATTCTCGACCAGTCTAGTGAGTCGATCCGCTTGATCTTTAATAATACCAACGTATCTACGTAATTGACTAGCATCTAATTTGCTTTGGGCACGCAAAATGGTGTCAGCAAAGCCTTTGATACTGGTTAAAGGTGTCCTTAACTCATGACTTACGGTGCTTACAAATTCGGTTTGAGCTTGTTGAACTGAATTGGTTTGAGCAACATAGGCAATGATTAAAAAAGCTTGGATACTTTCAGTATCAGTAATGATTGGATAAATACTACTTAAAATTGGTAAGTCGGAGCCTTTGTTATTAAAAAATGTACGAATTACTGGTTGTGATAATTGGGCTTCATCAATTGACTTCTGGTTTTGGGTAATTTGGGCAAAATCTTTTAAGACAATATAATTATTAAGATTTTTGCCAATTAATTCTTGACGACTGTGGCCGAAAAGACGGTTGCCAGATTCATTAACATCTAAAATTTCTAAATTTGCATTAGTTAAAATAAATGCATCAGGACTTAAATTCCATAATGAAGAAAATATTAAATCAGTCGATATATTATTGGTAGTAGTTGTCACTTTAAAAACTCCTTATGTCTTTAAATTACCATTAGATTTACAAATTTGGCTATATTACAACTTTACCTTAAGAATTCAACTTAAAATCTGTGTTCAAGATAATTAAAACTTGTCAAGAACTGCTTGTTTAGGCTTAATTTTGATCATATTAGTGGTTTAGGTATCTAGAGATGGATGGTTATCAGGACAAGTCTCGTGTTTGACCAAATTCATGGAGGTAATTTAAGCGATTACGATTAGTCAAATATAAAAAGCCAAATAAAACCTCTAAAGCAGTTGCCCTTCTATAAATTGATTGTTTGATTTTAACTTTTTTAATGGATTTACAATTCCGTGCCCTTCGGACTAAATCTAATTCTTCTGGGCTTAATTGAGGTTTCAGCAATTCCAATAATTTTGCTTGATTGGTAGCATTTACTTGATTTACTACTGATTTGTGCAATTCATGGGATTGTTTAATGACTTTCATTTTGTCTTCGATTGTTAATAAATGATGAACGGCGTCACCTAATTGAGCTAATATTGATAGTGAATAGTTATCAGTCATTTAATGCTTGCCTCTTAAATTCTCGATTTTAGATGATTTCTTTAAAGTTAAATATTCTTTAGCGATTAACCAGACAAATAAAGGTAAAGACTGCATCATCCGTTTGTAACGCCAAGGCTCTTTAAGCAGACGATAAAACCATTCTAAATGAAAATCACAAAATATTTTTGGCGCCCGTTTAACAGAATTAGCCCAGACATCAAAACTGCCGCCTACGCCAATAAGGGTTGAATGGGGAAAATCTTTTTGCCAATTATCGATAAAAAATTCTTGGCGAGGTACTCCCAGCGCTATCAGTATTAATTTAGGTTTTAGGGCAGCAATTTGTTTAACGATGTCGGATTCCTCACTTGACTGGAAATAGCCATGTTGAGCAGCTATAATTTTTAGTTGGGGATAGGTATTTAACAGATTTTGCTTACAGGTTGAAAGAATTTCTGGTTTGGCACCAATTAAGGCAATTTCTAAGCCAGAATCGGCACATATTTCAATTAGTTTATAGGCTAGTTCAATACCAGGTAAACGCTGAATATTTAGTCCGTATAGCTTAAGAGCTAAGATGATTGAGGCTCCATCGGGAATGATTAAATCGGCATGACGGATAATACGATCAAGATTAGGATCTTTCATTGCTGTTATAATCATTTCAGCATTAATGGTTACGATGTGTAATCCGAGTGAATTGGCTTGTGCTTGACGAAAGCGCATAATGGAAAGGTTTTCATTGGTTAGATCAATGGGATAGCCTAAAAGAGATTGGCGCTTTATGCTTAAATTGTTGTTATCGTTAGATTCGGTCATAGTTTTAAGAATTAATCAACTGGGTTAAGTGGGTTATATTTATTTTGGCCTGAGTGTTTAAGTTCGTAATTTGACTGTGCGGAAAATACTGATTATTTAGCGCTGTTTTGAGCTTGTTAATGCAATTGACTTGGTCGATGGTTTGAGGAAAAAGCATATAGGGAAGCTTTAATTCATTCAATAAATGAGTCACTTTAGGATCGTAGGCCAAGCCAAAAACATTAATACCACATTTTAAAGCTAATATTAACGCATGTAAACGCATGGCAATTACAAAATTTAATTTGGCAAAAACAGTTAAGTAGGTACTAGCAGCAAAGTTTTCGTGGTTAAGATCCAGGCATTCTACTGTTATATTGTATTTGGTTAATTGTTGCTTGACTTCCTGTAATATTTGATAATCCTCAGTTTTTTGTAAAGGTAAAAGGACAATTACTTGATCTTTATTTAAGGCTTGACTTAAGCAGTTACAAAAATCATGTAAAATATTTTCGGATAATTGGTTTGATGAGCGTAGAGACAAACCAATTAAAAATTTCTGAGGATGCCTAGCAATTATTTGGTCAATATTGCTAACATTTTCATCCTTAGCTTGAGGAGCCACTAAATTCCATACTGGATCGGCTGTTAAAGTGGCATTAAGCTGCCAGTTTTTCGCCATAGCCAATGATTTGTGATCTCTTAAGGTAATGATGTTGGCCATACTTAAACTGGCTAAGGTTATAAATTTGGCTATCGTTGAATTGATTGGACCAAGTCCTTGAGCATAAATGAAGATTTTTACCCTAAGCAAACGAGCCAGTAGTATGATAAAACCATAATATAAAGGCGGCCGATAACTGCTGGCATCTTGAAACAGGCCACCGCCACCACTAATTAAGAGATCGCAATTCATTAATGCATTAATAATCTTAACTAAATTATAACGGTTGATACTGTTAACGTTGTATATCTTGGACGTATATTCAGGTTGGTTGGATAAAACGATAATAGAAATGTTTACATCTATTTGCCTTATTTCATTAATGAGTTCTTCTAAAATAAGCTCATCGCCTAAATTACCAAAACCATAATAACCACTAATTAATACTGTTTTTACTGTCATTAAAAATCTGTTTAAAATAAAAAATATACTTTATAATTATAAAATACTTAAGTAACAATTAAAACATAATT
The DNA here is from genome assembly GCA_027371815.1 of Candidatus Melainabacteria bacterium. Lineage (GTDB taxonomy): Bacteria > Cyanobacteriota > Vampirovibrionia > Obscuribacterales > JAKAZS01 > JAKAZS01. The sequence goes on from DAHXLC010000067.1 coordinate 12,151, forward strand.
TTTCGGTTTATGCTTAGGAAGAATTAAACTAAATTTATGAATAAATTTTTATTAAATGATTTTCAGCGCGAAATTTTTAATTTTGCTAGTTGTGATGATTTGGCTAATAAACTTAAAGAATGTTATGGGGCTGAATCAATGTTTTTTACCCATGAATGTATAAGCCCGCCGTCCGATTTTTTAAACTTACACCAGTCAAAAAAAAACTATTTCATTCAATTAGACAATTTAAATAAGATTTTAGAGTTTTATCAAAATGATTTAGTTATAAAAGTTGAAACTGGTATTAATATTTTTGCATTGAATAACTATCTTAAAACATACAATCAGTGTTTTTTTAATAGTGAAAGTATGGAAAATTGTGACAATTTACTGCAGTCCAATGATTTTAGCTTAATTAATCTTATCGCCAATAATAATGGTGGCTTTTATGAAAGTTTCACTAACGGTCTAAGACATCAAATCCTGGGTTTAGATGTCATTTTACCTCATGGAAAAATGATTAATGGTGGCGGGAAAGTTGTAAAAAATGTAACTGGTTTTGACATAACTAAATTATTTATTGGCAGTCATAATTGTTTTGGATTGCCGGTGAGAGCATATTTAAGGCTTAAAGCATGTGAGCAACTAAGTCGGTTATTTGTCATACATGCTTGTGATATTCAAAGTCTTATTGATGCTTATCTTGAGTTCGGGCAGCTTGATATGCCATTGGCTGGTTTAGATATAGTTAATCGAAATTTCTTTGAGGCTAATTATGTTGGGTATAGTAGATTTAAAAATAGCGAAAGCAATTTTTTCCTGTTCGGACAATTTATGGATTCTAAGATCAATGAAAGTAATCTTAAAAATATTTTAAGTAAAAGGGTTAAGGTTGAAAGTATTAGTATGGATCCTCATATATATGAACATTTATCAGGATTGAGCAAGATGAATGAATATCCGCAAATTGAAATTTCAGTTAGTTTAGCTTTCCTGCCCAGTGTTTTAACAGCTTTACCTCAAGCCTTAATACATTATCGACCCAAAACTAACCGGTTATTTGTAAATGTAAATATTAATAATAATATCAATGATCTGGTGGTTGACTTAGAAAAATTATGCCTCGAATTTAAAGAAAATATTGTCATGAATTATCGTAATCATCCATTAGCTAATGATACTAAACGACTGCCTTTGGGTAATTATTTTGAAGCAAATTTATTTCATGATTTAAAAGAAAAAATTGATCCTTATAACTGTTTTAATCCTTTAGTGCTTTTTTAATACCAGTAATTTTCAAGAACCAGGTGATTTACTAAAATTACTTTAATATATTGTTAAATTTACAAACTAATTAATTTTTTAATATCAGGTAACAAAATTTTGGATAAAATAATTAATACTAATAAATTATTCCCAAGCCTTAAACCAGAAGTCTTGGATAGCTGTATTCACTGTGGTTTATGTTTACCGGCCTGTCCAACCTATTTAAGTGATTTAAATGAAAATCATTCACCACGCGGACGAATTCATTTAATTAAGGCCTGGTTCGAAAATCGGCTTGAATATAGTGATAAATTAGCTGATTCGCTCGATACCTGTCTTATGTGTTTAGGCTGTGAAACCGCTTGTCCTAGTGGTGTTCATTATGAGGAAATTATCAATAACGGTAAAATTGCTTTGGCGAATTATAAAAGTCCATCTGTACGTATTTTTAGCCGATTGGTTTTTAAAAACATTTTACCGAATTACTTTATCCTCAAACTTAATTATTATTTCTTATGGATATGGCAATTTATCAAGGGTAAAGAATTTATTTATTGGCTGCTAAAATTTTTTCAGCCAATAAATAAATACCTGCCAGGTGTTCTAGACCCAATTGCTAAATTGTCTCAGTTGCAGATGTTTCTGCCACCAATAGCTAATAATCTTGTGTTTAAGTTTAAGCCAGGTTTAGTTAAAGGGAAAAAAACCTTGAATTTTTTTCATGGCTGTGTTATGGAATTGTTTTATCATGAGATTAATCAGTCAACTTTAAATATTCTTACCAATAATGATTTGGATTATTTAATTCCGCACCAGACCTGTTGTGGAGCCTTAGCACTGCATGCTGGAGAAATTGATATTGCTAAGGGTTTGGCTAGGCGCAATATTGCTTATTTTGGTCTAAATGTCAACCCGATTGTGGTGTCTGGATCTGGCTGTGCAGCCATGCTCAAGCATTACGATCAATTGTTTGACGCAAGTGATGGTGAAATTTTTAATCAGGCTAAGGACTTTAGTAACAGGGTTGTAGATATCACTCAGATTATTACCCAAATTGAGCATTGCAAGTTTCAGTTTAAGCGCAAAACCCGTATTGGTTATCATGCGGCTTGTCATTTAGCCCATGCGCAAAAAATTCACCAAGAGCCAATTGAATTCTTTGAGAAATTGCAAGCCCAAAATCCTGATTTTATCGAATTTGTTGCGATTCAGGACGCTGAGTTTTGTTGCGGCAGTGCGGGCATTTATAATTTACTTCATACAGACTCAAGTTTAGCCATTTTAGAGCGCAAAATGCAATTTATTCGTGAAGCTAATCTTGACTTAGTGGTAACGAGTAATCCAGGCTGTCTGTTACAGTTACAGGCTGGTTTAACTCTGTTCAAGGTTGATGTAAAAGTCGTCCATATATGTGAATTACTTGATACACTTATTAATCAAAGTAATAATTAGCTCGGTTTTTTTCTATAATTATTCTATACTTTTTATAAATTAAAGTTTTAATAGGATAATACTATGAAGTCAAGTAATCTTTCGATTTTTTCTAATGATTTAAGTCAAGAAGCCTTAGATCATTATCTGCATAAAAATATTGTTGCCTGTGATACGGAAACGCGTGGACTCATGATTCCGCGTGATCGGTTATGTTTAATCCAGCTCTGTGATGATGAAAATAATGTAAGCGTAGTGCGGTTTAGTTCTAAAGATGATTTTATGGGTAATCAACAGCCTAATTTAGTTAAATTGCTTAGTGCGCCTAAAGTTACAAAACTGTTTCATTATGCTCGATTTGATGTGGCGGTTCTTAAACAGTATCTTAAGGTTGACGTTGAACCAATATTTTGTACGAAAATTGCCTCTAAACTAGTACGAACATACAGTGATCGGCATAGTTTAAAAGATTTGACCCAGGAATTACTAGGGATAACTTTAGATAAAAGTAATCAAACCAGTGATTGGGCTAATGAAGATTTGACTCCAGCGCAAATTGAATATGCAGCTAACGATGTCAAGGTTTTAATTCCAATTTTTACTAAAATTACCAAAATGCTGGATCGTGAAGGTTTAGCGTTAGTTGCAACTGAATTATGTAAGGCTTTAAAAATTGTCTGTGCCACAGATTTACTTGGTTATCATAGTATTTTAGAACATTAGTATCGCTTGTTAAGGAAGGCAAAATGGAAAAACTCTTATACGAAAAATCCCGACCTAATCGAATTGCCCACAAAATTCCTCAGCCTGACGTGAAAATGGCCAATCTTAAAAGTAGTTTGCCTGGTAAGTTTTTGCGTAAGGATTTATGTAAGCTTCCTGAATTAAGTGAATTGGAAGTAGTACGCCATTTTGTCAATCTGTCTCAAAATAATTTTTCGATTGATACAGGGTTCTATCCTTTAGGATCCTGTACGATGAAATATAATCCTAAAATAAATGATGAATTAGCCAGGCTTGATGGTTTCGCTAATTTACATCCTAATCAGCCTGAATCACAGATACAGGGTGCTTTGGAATTGATGTGGCATTTGCAAGAATATATTAAAGAAATTGTCGGACTGAGTGCCGTAACGCTTCAACCAGCTGCTGGTGCTCATGGCGAGATGACTGGGTTACTAGTTATTAAGGCTTTTTTTGAACATAAACAGGATAAAAAACGTAAAGTTGTAATTGTCCCTGATACCGCTCATGGTACAAATCCAGCTACAGCCAGTCTTTGTTCTTTTGATGTGGTTGAAATTAAATCTAATGAATATGGTATGGTGGATATCGATTCTTTAAAGGCTGCTTTAAATGAAAACGTAGCAGCGATTATGCTTACTAATCCTAACACTTTAGGTCTTTTTGAAGAAGAAATTAATCATATTCAATCGCTAGTGCATCAAGCTGGTGGACTGCTGTACTATGATGGTGCTAATTTAAATGCTATCATGGGCTTGGTTCGCCCTGGTGATACTGGATTTGATGTCTGTCATTTAAACCTCCATAAAACATTTTCAACACCACACGGTGGTGGTGGACCTGGTGGCTGCGCTGTAGCGGTGCGGGATCATTTGGCAAGCTTCTTACCTAAACCTATGGTGCAAATGGATAATGGCCGTTATTATTTAGATTATGATATGCCTCAATCTATTGGCAAAGTCAAAGGCTATTATGGAAATTTTGGTATATTAGTACGTGCCTATGCTTATATGTTAGCATATGGCGGAGCTGGTCTTACCCAGGTAAGCCGTGATGCTATCCTAAATGCCAATTACTTAAAAACGTTAGTGAGCCAGTACTTTGATTTAGCCTATGATAAAACTTGTATGCATGAATTTGTCGTATCAGCAAGCAAGCAAAAAGAATTAGGTGTAAATGCCAGTCAGATAGCTAAACGGCTGCTTGATTTTAAAGTTCATTCCCCGACTATGTATTTTCCGCTCGTAGTTCATGAAGCCCTAATGATTGAACCAACTGAAACTGAAAGCAAGGAAACGCTTGATGCTTTTGCTCAAATTTTAGCTAAAGTAAATGAAGAAATTAACACTAACCCTGAATTGGTCCGCTCAGCTCCTCACAATACATCGGTAGCTAAAATTGATGAAGCAATGGCCGCTCGTAAATTGAATTTATGTTATAAAGATTAAGTTACACTTAAAACTAATTTTAAGGAAATAAATATGAAATTAATTAAAACAATTAAATTTGCCACTAGATTTAATTGCCAGCCCGGGTTTATTTTTTTGGTTTTGGTGTTAGTTGTCTTAAATTTTAAATTAGTATCAGCGGCTACACTTAATTGCAGTGAAGCAGAACAAAATTTTAAGCTAGGGGTTGTCAATGCTAAAAATGGTAATCTGGATTTGGCGCTGGCAGCGTTTAATAAAGCTTTAAAATTAGACTCAAATAATCCAGAAATTTATTATCATTTGTCCCGACTTCAATTTAGGATGAGAGCTAATGAAGAGAGTTTAAAAAGTATTGACAAGGCTATTGAATTAAATCCTCAATTTGCCCAAGCTTATGCAATGCGAGCTTTGTGTCGTTATGTTTTAAGCACTGATACTGCCGGCCAGGCTATTTACAAGGCACTTGAAGACTTTGAAAAAGCTTCCCAACTTGATCCTAAAAATCCTTTAATTTATTCTGAAAGAGGCATGTTTTTAGTGAATTTAGGTTTAAAAGATGATGGTTTAAAAGATTTAACTAAAGCTATTGAAATGGATCCAAATAATGTAAAATTATATGCTAATCGGGCTAAAGTTTATTATCAATTGGGTGATGATGCTAAGGCTTTAGCCGATTATGATAAGGCCGTTCAGCTTGAACCAAATGAAGCTAATAACTACCTGGGTCGTGGTGTCATATATTACAGTTTGAAAGATGAAAAATTGGCGATAAAAGATATTGATAAGGCTTGCGAACTAAGTCCAGATAATATCTATGCCTTAAAAAAACAAGCCGAAATATTTGTTATAAATAATCAGTTGAAGGGGGCCATCAATGATTATAATAAAATTCTAACCTTGGATCCCCAAGATTTTATATCTTATTA
>DAHXLC010000076.1 GCA_027371815.1 Candidatus Melainabacteria bacterium
AAGACGACTCCTTGCGTAGCTGATTATCATATGGGGGCTCATCATATTTGGGCTGAACAAAACTTGGTACAATGTGGCTAGCATCAGTTTTATAGGAAATAGGGCCAATATCAATTTTGCCTTCAATTAATGATAAGGATCTTAAACCATCTCTAGTTGCTTTAAACGGATTTTTAAAGCCTATTTTTAACATGCCAAAATATGGCGAAGATTTATCAATGCTTTTGGCAATATCTGGTAGGTATTTTCCCAGTAAATCATGATTTTCCTGGAACGCATAACGAAAATACCGATTATTATATGCGTCTTTAATGACAAAACTATCTTGAAGTTTTAACTGATATTCTTTCAAGGCATCCGGTAAATAATTGTCATTTATAATAGCGTCATAAATAACTTTGGCAGCTATATGGCCACATTCCATAGCTCGATCAATACCAGCCAAATTTTTTACATCAAGAACCCCCAAGGCATCACCCAGTAAAATTGCACCATTTACATAAAATTTACTCGGTAAACTATAATAACCACCTTCAGGAAGCAAAGCTGCTCCATATTTTAATAATTTGCCACCTTTAATCAGTTCTTGGATCCAGGGATGTTTTTTATATTCTTGTAAACGTAATTGAGGATTTAAATTAGGATCTTCACTATCTAAACTAATAACTAAACCAATAGTTAATTTATTATCCTTCATACCATAGACAAAGCCACCACCAAAAGTACCATCGAGCATCGGGTATCCTAGTGTGTGCCATACTTTACCAGCATAGTCATTATTACATTGCCAGACTTCTTTAACACCCACTGACCAGATTTGCGGATTATTTCTTAATTTATAATAATCAATTATATCTCGGGAAATAAAGCCTTTGTCACCAAATGCACAGAATTTTGCAAAAACATAATCATCATCACTTTTAGGTTCTTCAACTACGCTAACACCACATACCCGTTCATTTTCAATTTTTACACTATGAGCAGAAAAGCCAGTAAAAATGTCTAATGAAACATTAGGGACATCTTTAGCTAATTCTTCTACCTGACGAGCTAACCAACCAGTGACATAACTTAAAGTTAAAACCATGTAACCAGTTTTATCCATGGCTTTAGGATAAGAAAATCTAGGTAAATCCCATTTTTTATGAGTACCTAAAACGGATAAATTACTTTCAGTACAAATTGCTTCAATCGGAAAACCCAATTCTTCATAATTAGGAAAGATTTTTTTTAAAACATGCGGATTGGATATAGCACCACTCATAATATGCCCACCAAATTCTTTACTTTTTTCCAGGATAGCAATGGAAAATTCACGACTGGAAGTTTTAGCAAGTTTTAAAAATTCATAGGCTAAAGTTAAATTAGATGGCGATCCACCAATTAATAATAAATCATATTCAATTCGATTATCTTGATCCGACAACGCTTTTTCCTCCTAGAGCTGATTTATTCTGTAAAGCTTTAAACTGAGTAATTAATTCAGGTACAATTTGATAAATATCTCCAATTATGCCTTGATGGGCAAATTTAAATATTGGTGCATCCATATCTTTATTAATCGCAATAATTATATTAGATTTAGACATGCCAACCCGATGTTGAATCGCTCCTGAAATACCACAAGCAATATATAATTTTGGTCGAACCGTTTTACCGGTTTGGCCAACTTGATGCTGATAAGGAATCCAGCCTAAGTCAACAACTTTACGTGAGGCCCCAATGGCATTACTGCTAAAGCAATTAGCTAATTGTTCCAGTAATTCAAAGCCTTCTTTACTGCCTAAGCCATAGCCACCACTAACGATAACCTCAGCTTCAGTTAATTTTAAACCCGAGGAAACTTCTTTTACGGTTTCAGCAACAATTAGTCTTAAATCTTCAGAATTAAGTTTAACTGGAATAATATGAATTTGCCCTTGTCTTAACGTATCTATTTTTAAAGGAATCATTACCCCTGGCCTGGTTGTTGCCATTTGGGGGTTTTTCCAAGGACCAAGAATTCGCGCCTTTAAACTTTCCCCAAAACTGGGACGAATTGCATAAAGACAGTTTGGATATAAGCCTAATTTGGTTGGGTCAACTTTACTTTTATGCTCATACGGACCAATATCTAATTCAGTACAATCAGCCGTAAGACCAGTTTCAAAATGAGCCGCAATTCTTGGAGCTAAATCACGTCCAGTAGTTGATGATCCTAATAACATCGTATGGGGTGGTTCTTGCAATGAATCCAATAAATCACATAAAACCCGACGATATGGTAATGTGCGGTAATATTGCAAGGCTTCATCGTCAGCTACATATACTACATCTGCACCATAATGAATAAGTTGATTAGGTAAATCGCCTAAATCATATCCCATAATGACACAATGTAGTTCTTTCTCCATTTTATCGGCTAAAATTCGGCCAGCGCCTAATAACTCTAAAGTAACGGGTTGAATCTGGCCTAAACTTTGTTCAGCAACAACTAAAACATTACCTTTAGGACAAAATTGAACAATTGGTAGATCATTTTCCATAAAATATAACCTTTAATTTCTAGACTAATTCCTGTAAATTTGTACATGCTAAAACGTCCTGAACCAAGTCATAAGGCGATTTGCCTTCATGCATATGACAATTACCGCCTAAATCACCGACTTTCTCGGTAGCTGCAACAATCGTGGGTGATCCCTTTAGTCCACAACGATCTGGATCGGCTCCAATTATATCTAAATCAATAGTTTGGATAATTTTCTGTAAATTTTCAGGGTTTCGCTGTAATTGCTGAACTCGCCAGGCTCCTTTAAAAGACTTGTATTCAAGGGGATGATAGGAATTGGCTACAGTAATTAAACTAGGTAAAGATGAAACAACTTTTTGATAACCACCTTCAATAATTCGCTTAGCCAAGATTTTGTCATTTTCAAGAGAGAAATCTTCACAATAGGTCACTTGAGGTAATTGAAGTCGTTCAGCTAACTGTGGCCCTACTTGAGCAGTATCACCATCAGTTGTTTGTAAACCACAAAAAATAAGATCAAATTGTCCAGCATATAATACTGTTTTATATAAAGCATATGCTGTTGCTAATGTATCGCTAGCTGCCAAGCGTCGATCTGATAATAAAAATCCCCTATCTGCCCCATGCTCAATTGTTTCCAGCAATACTTCAATAGCTAGCGGTGGTCCCATCGAAATAGCTGTAACCTTACCACCGTATTGTTTTTTGGTATGTAATGCAGCCTGAAGGGCATACCGGTCAAAAGGATTGAGCATCCGTTTGGCTTTAGCCCTGTCAATGGTTCCATCAGGGTTTAGGCCTGCTTTAGAACCTTGGTCAGGTACCTGTTTAACTAGAACAAAAATATTTAGACTTTTAACCATGAGATTACCTTAAATGATTTTTTATAAACTTAAGATACTAGATAATTCAATTTATATATAGTATTTGTAAATAGAATATGTAAAAATTTCATGAATTAAAAAATATAACCTTAATTTTTTTTAATGTTGACTATGCCTGTTTTCGTATTTACCCTATTAAAATCAGCGCTTTAATATGCAAAATAGTTGGTAATAGTTAAATTCCCTGTGCTTAAAAAAATATGGCTAATTTAGAAAATTTTCAATTGGATAAACCTATTAACAGTAAAACACTGTCAGGTTTTGATGTCTTAAAAGCCAATCCAGTTAAACAGCTGGATAATTTAGCTCAAAAACCAAAAAATAATGATAATGTTTTATTAAATGATGTAATTCATCCCTTTGTGAACTCGGCTTTTATTGAAGGTTATGATTCAATTACCCATTTAGTAAATAAAGGGATGAATTACATCATTTAA
>DAHXLC010000172.1 GCA_027371815.1 Candidatus Melainabacteria bacterium
AAACATCATAACACAATATAACTACACGGTATTTGGGCAGGCAATAGTTACCAATGGAATTAATGGACAGGCACCAACTGTAACCAGCGACTTTGGCTACGCAGGTTATTACTTCCACCAACCAAGCGGCCTTAATTTAACTATGACCAGAGCCTACAGCCCAAGCATTGGCCGCTTTATTACCCGTGACCCCATTGGTGAACGTGGTGGCATTAATTTGTATGCTTATGTGATGAATGATCCTGTTGATTTTAATGACCCGAGTGGTGAAGGTGCTTTAGGTGCGGCACTTGGAGCTAGTATTGGTGCAGGAATAGGTGGTATTATTGGTGGCTCAATTGGTGCTACTGGTGGTACATTTGCATTGCCAGGTGGCGGAACAGTTTCAGGTGGTTACATTGGTGCTAGCGAAGGTGCTGCAATTGGTGCTGGAATTGGTAGTATTTTTGGTAGTAGTGTGCCGGCTGGGCAAATTTTGAAGCATGGTGTTTATCAGGCTACCGGCAATGATATTTATGACCAGTGTGTAAAAAACTGCAAAAGAAAATACTGCGGTAACGCAGCAGTTGTTGCTTGGTGCATCTGGACTACTTGTAAATATCATCTGGGTAACCAATGAGGTATTTTGGGATGCCAAAACTTGAAGCAAATAAATTATTAAACCAAACTGTGGAGTTATACCAAAATTGTCTAACTTACTCTGATTCTGGAGTCGTTTCTTGTGAAATGGGGAATTTGCAATTTAGAACCTATTTTTGCCGACCCGACCAATATCAGTTTGAGTGGTCTAGTACGATTGCTGGTGTCACTGGAAAAGGTGGTATATATTCATTAGACGGTACAAAAGCGATATCAATTCTCGATGAAGAAAAAGAAGAGATTAGCCTTGCTTTAGCAATTGCTGGTGCAACTGGTGTTTCGCTTGGTGTTGCTCCTATCACTGCTCATCTATTGATGCCAAATTTATTCCAACCCGGTCAATATCAATCACATATAATGAAAGGTTCTTATGAAAGAATAGAAGATGATGATTCAGGCATCAAGCTTCGTACCAACTGGCGTGAAAACTGTTGGATTACTATTGTTCTTGATAGATCTACTATGGCATTGCGTGAAATAGTAGAAGTATTTACACCGACTTTAAAAGAAAAGCAAAGAGGGGTTGAAGCTCTAGAAAGATTGCAAGCACCTGAGGTAGAAGCTGTCAGGGATCTCTTATTCGTAGAAGACAAGTCTACACCAATTGTTATTTCATATAATCACATAGAATTTAATTTATAGCTTTTTCAAAAAGTTTGGAGTTTTCCCCTTTTTGATGTTCAACATTATGTAAGCGTTCCAGATCCTGACAAAGACCTGGAACGCTTACGCTGAAATCGGTTTATTTGTATAAGCTTCTTGAAGAAACTACCGAATGAAATCCCCCTTGTTGCAAGTGGGTTTGTTTGGTTTTTCAATGCGGCGATATATTTAAAATTTAATTCACCTTATGAAAATGAATTTGCTTTAAAGGATGTGCGCGCAGAACATTTTCAAAAAAATCTTCAATAAACAGCTTTATTTGTACTTTTAACTCTTCTTCATTTAGACTATTCGTGTTTTCGCTATGAAAGCGGTCTTTAACATAACTTATGAGTTGTTGCTGAATATCTAATGTTGACTTATATTTCGGCATTAATAAACCTTTCATTTTAATTACCGGATCCTGAATAATCAAATTATCCTTATTAAACACAAAAGCCATGCTAATAACACCTTCATCCATTACAAGCCGGCGTTCACTGATAACATCAAGATTAATATCCCAGTTTTTATAACTTTCAATAAATTTTTTATGCGCTGGAATCTTGTCAACAATTTTGGCACTATCCGTATCCATTTCCAAAACATCACCATTATCCATAACAAAAACATTTTCTGGGGCTATACCACAGGATCGAGCCAATTCGCCGTGTTTAACCAGCATGCGGTATTCACCATGAATTGGGATGAAAAATTTTGGTTTAGCCATTTCAAGCATTAATCTTTGCTCAGACTTACTGGCATGTCCCGATACATGGATTCCGGATTTTTTACCATAAATAACATTAGCGCCATGAAAAAACAGCCCATTAATGATATTTGCAACCAGTCGTTCATTACCGGGAATCGGTGTTGCCGAAAATAGAACTGTATCACCAGGGGTGATTTTAATCTGTTTATGCTCAGCAAGCGCCATCCGATTTAAGGCAGCCAAAGGTTCGCCCTGACTACCGGTAGTTAATACCACTACTTGTTCTAACGGTAAATGCGGTAAATCGCCCACCGGTACAATTAAATTATCACTAAAAGCAATATAGCCAAGATCGCGAGCAACTTTAGCATATTTCAACATCGACCGGCCTAAAATTGCCACTTTACGATTATAAATCTGGGCAGTTTCCAATACCTGTGCCATACGATGGATATTACTGGCAAAAGTAGTTACAATAATACGTTCCTTAGCATTGCGAAAAATTTCATGAAACTTTGGTTTAATCACAGCCTCAGAAGGTGTATAGCCATCTCGTTCAATATTGGTACTATCACTCATTAATAGTAATAAATTTTCATTACCAACTTCAATCAGACTTTGAAAATCATACTGTTTACCATCAATTGGTGTGTAATCAAATTTAAAATCACCAGTGTGAATAATTAAACCCAATGGTGTTTTAATAATAATAGAAAAGGAGTCAGCAATAGAATGGGTACAAGCAATAAATTTAACTTCAAAATAATTACCAATACTTACGACATCTTTAGCTTCAACATTAATTAACGTTGTCGATTTAACTAAATCATGTTCAATTAATTTATGTTCCAATAGACCATTGGTTAATTTAGACGTAAGAATTTTGGGTACTTTGACTTCTTTTAAAAGATAAGGCACACCACCAATATGATCTTCATGACCATGGGTTAAAACTAAAGCTTTAATTTTTGTCTGATTTTCTTTTAAATAAGAATAATTAGGAATTAAAATATCGACGCCAATTAGACTGTCATCAGGGAAACCAAGCCCACAATCGATTATCAAAATCTCATCAGCAATTTCTAACGCCATGGTATTAGCACCAATTTCACCAAGTCCACCAAGAGGAATAATTTTAATTTTTAGATTTTCCATATTCATCGTATTTAAATTAACATTTGTTCAAAGATTTAAGCTCAGTGAATTGCATCATTGTTTCAGTTATGATTTTTTTTGATTCAGGAGCTAACTGCGTCAGCGGCAATCTTACATAAGGTTTAATTAAACCAATTTGGGCTAAGGCAAATTTTACACAGACCGGATTAGGTTCAATAAATAAATTCTTAAATAAGGGTAGACACTTTTTATGAATTGCTTTAGCTGAATTCAAATCTTGATTAAAATAAGCATTAATTAAATTATTAATTTGCCTACCGATTAAATGACTGGCTACACTAATAACACCACTAGCACCCAAACGCAAAAAAGCCAAAGTAAATTCATCATCACCACTGTAAACTTTTAGTCCCTCGTTTTTATTTAAATCAAGTTCATTAGCCTTATTTAAATTTCCCGTAGAGTCCTTAAGATACTGAATATTACTACACGTTTTATTAAGTTCCAAAATAGTCTGATTTTCGATAGTAATACCAGATCGTCCGGGAATATTATAAATAATAATAGGGAGATTAACACTATTAGCAATAGCAGAAAAGTGAGCTATAAGACCTGATTGATTTGGTTTGTTGTAATATGGTGCCACAACTAGCAAACCATCAGCACCAATACTGCAAGCCTGTTTACTTAATTCAATTGATTTTTTTGTATCATTGGTACCAGCCCCAAAAACAACTTTAATTCTACCCTTAACCTGTTTAAGGGTAAATTTAAGTAATTCGAATTTTTCGGAGGATCTTAAAGTTGGACTTTCTCCGGTAGTACCAGATACTACAACAGCCGAAGAGCCTGTGTCAATCAAATGTTCAAGAACATTAGCATAGGCTTGAAAATCAATGGCTAAGTCCTGATCAAATGGAGTTACAACTGCCGTTACAACCTGGCCAAACTCAAGATTATTATTTTCACTCATAAATATATTTCAATTATCTCCCCATTATTATTTTTCATCATTACCTAATAATTATGCACCCGTAAATTATACCAAGTTAAAATTAAGCAAATTATGCTTAATTAAATACTCGGCAATTTTTACCGTATTAAGAGCAGCACCTATTCTTAAATTATCACTAACTACCCATAAATTGAGACCATTAATTGATGAGGTATCTTTACGAATGCGTGAAACATAAACTGGATCACTGGCGGCTGCTTCTAACGGTGTTATGTACTCAGCCTTTAGCGGATCATCAATTACTTTAATTAAACTATGCCGAGCTAAACTATCACGCACTTCTGCAATTGAAACAGTTTGTTGTAAATCTACCGTAACCGATTCACTATGCCCTACAAATACCGGAACCCGAACAGCAGTACAAGTTATTAACAAATCAGGGCGATGAAGAATTTTACGACTTTCATTAATTACTTTAATTTCTTCTTTGGTATAACCATTATCCAGGAATTTATCAATATGCGGAATTAAATTAAACGCAATCTGTTTGGGCAATATTTTAGCGGTAATAGCCATTTTAGTATGCCACTGACTGACTTGTTCGCTCAACTCTTCCATGGCTTCTTTACCAGCACCACTAACGGATTGATAAGTGGAAACAATAACGCGGGTCAAACCAGCTAAATCATCTAATACTTTTAAAACTGGAACTAATTGACTTGTTGAACAATTGGGGTTAGCAATAATACCTCGATGATTTTTTAAATCTTCGCCATTCACTTCAGGAATTACTAACGGCACATTAGTATCCATGCGAAAGGCATTTGAATTATCAATAAAACAAGCACCTTCATGTACAGCTGATTTGGCATATAATTTAGCAATATCTTCACCACTACTGGCAAAGTTGGTCAGGAACTCTTACGTACTTTAAGTGAACGCAATTTTCCCGTAAAAAATTTAAAATTGCTGGCTAGCAGTAAGTCTAAAGATCAAACTTTAAAATTTAAAGATGAGCTATTAA
>DAHXLC010000174.1 GCA_027371815.1 Candidatus Melainabacteria bacterium
CAACATCAAGTATTTTAATGAATGTCGGTAGTAGTGGAAAAATAACCAGCTACAGGTGGAAATATTATCTTAAATGGGGCAAGCGATAATTTAAGTAAATTAACAGCTGAAGATATTCCAAATAATGTCACATTGACCTTGACTAATTTTAGTACGGCTAATGTATTAAATATAGATTTATCCAGTTCAAGTACAACTAGACAGGTTGTTATCGACGGCAATGAACAGTTTATTGGTTCGTCAACAATTCCTTCCAATGGTTTTGTCATTGTTGACAACAGTAATTTGCCAACATCAAGTATTTTAATGAATGTCGGTAGTAGTGGAAAAATAACCAGCGATGGCAATTTAGTAATGTTAATTGATGGAAACAGTGAATTTTTAGGCAGTGTTGCTGTAACAAATAATTTTATATTAAGGTCTTTACCTGACACTAACGGTTCAATAACCTTAGGCGGGAATATTAGTACTAGCGGTTCTAATGGCAGCATAAGTATTGTTAGCGATGGTTCTATAACCGAGGCCACTGGTAGTACTGGTGTATTAAGTGGGGCAAATGTTAATTTATTATCAGACCTTGGTAATATTGGCAGCTCGACTCAAGCTATATTAACAGCTAGTGCTAATTTAAATATAAGTTCAGCTGGTAATGCATATTTACAAAATACCGGTAATGTATCATTAAGTGAGTTTGGCTCTAATATAGCTGGCAATAATGATGTTTTTAGCCTGGTTAATTTAGCCAATAGTTCTGGCAATGGCCAAATTGTAATAAATAATTTAATTAATGTAAGTGGCAGCTCTGGAACAATAAATTTAACAGCTAACTCAGCTCAAACTGGTATTGGTGGCATACAGGAAAATTCAACCAATAAAGGCATAATACAAGCCAATAACGTAAATTTAACCACTAGTGGATCAAGTAGCGCTAGCCTGGCTAACGATATAGGTAGTTCTAATAAATCAATTTTAAGCCAAACAAGTAATTTAAATGTTTATGGTGCTGGCAATGTTTATATTAAAAATACTGGATCACTAACCATAGGTAATGCAATTAATGCTAATACAGCTGGAGCTAACGATACTTTTAGTATAGCAACAACAGCTGATAATTATGGTAACGGACAAATTATACTAGGTGGCAATATAACTGTATTGGGTAGTTCAGGTAATATTACTTTAAATTCTACTAGTTCTAATTTAGGTATTGGTGGCATTATAGAAGCCAGCTCAAAAATATCAACATTAACAGCTAATTCGGTTTATTTAAACGATAGTGGATCTGGCAACGGATTAGCTACAGCTAGCGACTTTGGTTCAAGTGTCAATAATATTTTAACAGCAACCAGTAACCTTGATTTATTTACCAGTGGCAATGCGTATGTTACCAATACTGGTTCAGTAACATTAACAGCAGCTCAACCAAACAATACTGGTTTTGGTGTTAATAATTTATATTTTACAACCCAAGCAGATTCATCTGGCAATGGCGAAATTATCATTAATGGATCAACTAATGCAAGCATTAATGTAGCCAACTTAGCAAGTTTAACTTCAACCAGTTCAGGCACTGGCATTGGTGGCATTCAACAAATAGCTAGTTCAAGCCCACTTATAACTGCTCAAATTTTAATACTTAACGATACCGGCTCTGGTACCGGATCTGCTAGCAGTCAAGATATTGGCAGTTCTACCAATAATTTAAATATATTTACACAAAATCTTACGGTTAATACTTCTGGAAATGTATATTTAACTAATCAAGGTTCAGAAACATTAAATACATCTCAAGCTGGAACTGGCAAAGTATTTAGTTTAATTAATACACCAGATAACAACCTAGGAAATGGTGAAGTGCTTTTAAACGGTAATGTAACAGCCACCAACGGAACTATTACTTTAACTTCACAAACTAATGGTGGTATTGGGGGTATTCAAGAATCATCGACAGGTGTGTCAACTTTAACCGCTAATACGGTTAACTTAAGCGATACAACAAGTACAACAGGCTATAATAATATTGATATAGGTACTTCAAGTAACTACATTTTAGTTAGTGCTGCCAATTTAAGTGTTAACAATTATATGGGGGCTTTAGGTAATATTGTAGGGAGTGCTTATGTAAGTGACAGTCAAAGCTTTACATTATTATCTTCTAGCGTTAGTAGTGGATTATATATAACTGGTAGTGGCAGTATAACAGCCACTACCAATAGCAGTATAAATGGTTATAATGGTGTAAATATTACTGCCAATTCAAATTTAAGTGTCAATTCAATAACATCAGCTAATGGAAGTGTTCTTTTAGAATCTAATACAGGTAGTATTACAGTTGTGCCAGGTAATTCTATTAATATTAAAGGAACTGCATTTTTATTTGCCAATACAGATATAAATGTTAATTCAATTACTTCAACTAATGGTCAAATTAATTTAGCAACTACAAATGGCAGTATAACCCAAAGTTCTGGCAGTACGCTTAATGGATATAATGGTGTAGATGAAAATGCTAATAACGGGTTAACAGCTTCAACAGTTCTTTCACTAAATAACTCTATTTATCTTACATCTAAAACTGGGGCATTAAATGTTTTAGCCAATTCTTTAATAGAAAGTGGCAGATCAACAGTAACTTTAAACGCAGCCAGTATAACTAATGGCAGTATTAATATTGGCGCCAATGTTACTATAACCGGTCTAGTTACAACTGCACCAACCAATAATAATGAAGTTATTTTAGCCATTGGAAGTATACCAACAACTGGCACTAATACAACTATCCCAGCTAATGTTGTAGTTAATAAATTTGCCAGTGGGCAAGCCTATTTTGGTACAAATAACATTACTGCAGCTTCGCCTAATAACACTATTAATGTCAATGGCACTAATGTATTATTTAGCGGAGCTAGTTCAACCACACCAATTAAATTAGGTGGTGGGGATATTATTAATGCAAGCTTACAAATAATATTAACTAGCCTTGATTTAACCCAAAGTGCTGTCACATCAAATATAGTAAGTCTTCAGCCTGGCATTCTAGGTGGGACACTTATAGTTAATGGTAGCGGTGTGGCTACTGGTGGTGATATTATTGTTAATCCATTCTTTGTTAACACCAGTAATTTATCAGCTTTAAATATTCCAGCTAATGTAACTTTACAACTTAATAATTATACTCTTGTAAATAGTTTAGAAGTAAATTTAAGTTCTACAAGTACTACTTTAGCTGCTACAGTAAATGGAACTGAAGAATTTACTACAACTGGTGGCAGCTCGCAAGCAATTATGTTAGTTACAGGTTCTAATATCAACCCAAATTTAACTATTGGATCAACCGGTAGTTTAACCAGTGATGGCAGTTTATCGATAAATATAACTAATAATAATACCGGTACTGGTACATTTAATCCAAATGGCCTGGTCAATAATGGCAGCATTTTAAGTAAAAATGACCTTGATATAAATATATTTAACGCAAACACTGTAAATACTTCAAATTTAAATAACAATGCAATAATAACCAGTTCTAATGGCAATGTAAATTTAACAATTAATAATGCTGGAGCCATAACTCAAAATACTGGTACTACAGCTAGTATTAATGGTAACTCTGTTAATTTTATAAGTTCTAGTGGCAATATAGGGTCTGGCTCTATTGGTTCAAGTTACGTTAATGTAAATACAACTAATTTAAGTGTTAATTCTCAAGCCAATGTTTATATTAATGATTTAACAACTTCAACTTTAAATTTAAATGCATCAAATTTAGGCAGCTTAACTTTTGACTTAATATCTGCCAATAATATCAATATTAATGGCGCTATAGACTTTAATAGTGGAAGTGGAAGCTTTGTAGGCACACTTAATCTTACAGCTAACACCAATGGGAATATAACTGCTACAGCTTTAAATTCTAATTATTTAATAACCTCAAAAACAACGTCTTTTACAACTAATGGCGGCAATATTGGCAGTTCAAGTATTCCGATTAATTTAAATGCTGAAAATATTAGTTTTAATACTGGTGGCAAGACAGGTAGTGCCTATGCCTTTGACAATTTTAACACAAACAATATAGATATCAATAAAGTTAGCGTTGGTACAGCGGCTAGCGATACTTTTGCACTTTATTCTACTCAGTCAAGTGGTAATAGTATTATAAATACTTCTGGTAGCCCTATTACAGCGCCTAATATAGTATTAGCTAGCCAAAACAACCCAATTGGAAGTTCAATTACACCTTTTACGGTTAATTCTAACAATGTAACTATTTCAGCGCCTAATAGCAACGTTTACGTTAATGATAATGCCAGTGGCACAATTAATTTTGTAAACACTAGTTTGGCTGGCTTGAATTTAACCAATTCAGCTACAACTGGTACTGGCGGACTATATCAGTTTACAGATACCAATACAGGTACTAGTAATTTAGTTACAACGACAAATAGTTTTCTTACAGCCAATAGTATAACTTTAAAATCTGATACTACTACAACTGCTAACCTTGGTTCAAGCACCCAGGCGTTTAATGTAAACACCAGTAATTTAAGTTTACTTGTTCCTGGTAGTGCCTATATAAATAATACTTCTGCCAATATTAATTTAAATGCAATTACCCTAAGTGCTACAGGTATATTATCGTTAACAAGTTTAGGTCAGGTTAATGTTAATTCAGCCTTAGCCTTAGGAAGTAGTACAGGCTCTGGAACTATAACGCTAATTGCTACTGGCAATATTACCCAAACCTTGGCTACAGATTCAATAACCGCTGGAAATATTAATTTAACTGCTAATAATGGTTCAATTCTAACATCTGCCAATGTTTTAGCTAATACCATATTTTTTACAACAACCCAGGCTGGGGCTATAACCATAAATTCTAATGTTGGTTTGTCAACGTCTAATGTTTCTTTTGACGCTCAAGGCACTGGTTATATTACCACCGGAGCTAATGGTACAATAATTGGCAATAGTTTATCGCTGGTAGCTAACGATGGTGAAGTCGGCTTTAACGGCAACGGGCTTATCACTAGTGCCAATAATATAGTCTTTAGCGCTGGGCTATCGGTTGGTATAAATAATACCAGTGCTAGCCTTAACTTAGGCGCTAGTGGTACCAATGCAAATTTATATATATATCAGTCTGGTAATTTAACAGCCTCTGGGTTAATTACAGCCCCAGTTTTAGGTTTATATTCATTTAATGGCACAACTGGAATAGGAACGGCCAGTAACATTATTCAGGTTTCAGCGCATAATATTGCCTTTGAAAGTCTTGCTACAGGTAGCAGTGTCTATGTAAACGATACTTATGCTGGTATTACTATACTTCAACAAAGCCAGGCTAGTTTAAATGCTGGTACAAGTGGAACCGGTGGTGTATTTAAATTGACCACAGCTGGCCCAATGTCAATATACGCTCAAATTGACCAGGGTGGTATAATTACAGCTGGCAGCATAAGCGCTCAAATAGTAGCCATTCAGACCTTAAGTGGTTATGGATTATATAATGACGCCAATATTAATTCTAACGACTTTATTTTCCTTACAGCCTCGCAAACTGGCTACATAGCGCAAGCTAATACTAACGCCATAATGTCAGCACCCAATATAGCTTTAGTTAGTGGTGGCGGGTTAATTGGTGGAGCAGCCAATTCATATCTTTTATTAAACAGCGCTAAAGTAGCTGCCTCAACCCAAGGCAATGGCAGTTATGTTAATATATACGATGAAGCTGCTACATCAGGAATTGTTGGGGGTCAAAGTGGCAGTTATTTTACCTTTAACACTAACGGTAATTTAAATGTTTATGGATCAATTGCCACAGGAGCTAATGCTACAGGTGGAAATATGACTTTAAGTGGTAACGGAATAATAGATTTAGGTGTAACCGCTGGCATTCATTTAACAACTAACAATGGGTTTATAAACATTCAAGATAACAATTCAAGCGCTGGCAGTATTAAACTAGCTAGCTCTGACTATGTATACACTAATACCAATGCTACTACAGCTGGTTACGTTGTCTTTAATATTGGTACTTATAATGCTACTAATACTACTAATCCAAACCCAGGCGATATAACCGTAACTACTAGTGGCGGGGCTAATGTTTATTTTGGCAATAATGGAATATCGGCTACAAGTAATGGTAATGTATTAAATGCCAAAGGTCAGTCTATTATCTTTAATACCGGTAGTTTACCGTCTAGCGCCATAACGCTTAACGGTAATGTCAGCATAACCGCTGATCCACCTGTATTAGCCACGTTAGTTAGTACAAATACAGTAAATTCACCTGTCGCTAATTATTTAATAAATAACAATATTAGTTTTGGCAGTAATAGTTTGTTTACAAATCCAATTTATATTGGCAATACATTAGATAATCAACAGGCAACGACCCAGTTAATGTATAGTCCAAGTTCAAAAATAGACAGTTCAAATACTGGTAATGATAATATTAATTCAATAAGTCAAAACAACAGTATTGAAGCCATAGCCTATAACTGCAATGTTTTAGTCAATGATACTAATAATGTAAATTATGGACGTAACTTTAATGTCGGCAGCAATTTAATTATTGCTAAATCTGATTTAAATTATAAAGTTAATAAGTTAACTAATTTAAGTATTAAAGGTGGAGCGGTCGTATTACTTATAAATAATGGGTTAAGCACAAGTATTTATAATCTGCACGATAATCATGGCAAATCAGTATTGGTTAAAATCAATAACCAATCTATTAACGTTAAACCAGGCTGTTATTTAAGCCTAAGCTTACAAAACCAAAATTTTGCCAGCCTAAATCCACTGCCAAGTGTTGGTTATCGTAATCTAAGCTCAAGATCTATCAGTAATATAACCATTCATACTGGTGATTATTCAATTTTAAGCTTAATAACAGCAGTTAAACCAATTAAAAATTTATTTTATACAAGTAATCATGAATTAAAACATATTGCCAGCCAAATACTTAAAACAGCATCAGTAATTAATTCAACAACTGTGTCTAAAGGGGTTTATACCCAGGTAACTAAACCACAGTTTACGGCTTTTAAAAAACCATCTTCTAATTTTGCATCATATTAAATGGAATAACCCGATTTTTCATCTGTCTTTATAAAGCTTAGTTGAAAGCAGTTACTAATTAAACTACTTCCCGCCTACCCTCTAGTGCTCGCACTAAAGTTATATCATCAGCCAGTTCCAGATCCGATCCAACGGGCAAACCAAAAGCTATTCGCGTAATTTTTAAATTTAAATGTTTAAGTAATTTATTTAAATAAAGAACGGTTGTATCGCCTTCAATAGTAGGATTAATAGCCAGGATAATTTCTTCAATGCCACCATTACTTACGCGGTTAATTAATTCCTGAATTTTTAAATTCTCTGGTCCAATATTGGCCAACGGCGATATCAATCCATTTAAAACATGATATAAACCACGAAATTCCCGGGTTTTTTCTAAGGCAATAACATCTTTTGAATCAGCCACAACGCAAAGCGACTTTACCTCACGGCGCACATTTGCACAAATTTCACAAGGATTTAAAGCTGATAAATAAAAACAGTTTTGGCAGGGTTTAACTTTTTCCTTACATTCGACTATTGATCGAGCTAGCGAAGTAACTTCATTGTAAGGTAAGTTAAGTACAAAAAAAGCCATTCGTTGAGCTGATTTAGGACCAACACCAGGAAATTTCTGGAATTCATCAATTAGTTTTGCTAAAGGTTGAGTATAAAACATATATCCATCAAATTTAAACAGCTACCATAAACCTGAATTATAGCAAAATCCAAGCAGATAATAAATCAAATTATCATCCGTATAATTTAGAAATCTCAAAAAATACTTTTATCGCAATAAGCTTAAGGCTAACTTTTCACTGATCGCCTTATTGACACCTGACATCTATCATAACAAGCAAGACGTCGATACCTTTAAATATTAACTTCTCAAAAAACACTGTATTGACCCTAGAAATCAAGGAGTGCTTTATAATAACAGTTTAATACTAGCTGCCAAAAGGAGGCATTATTGAACCTAATTTTGAATTCATGGCTTTTTGACCAATGTCAAGAACTTTATCACAAGCATCTTTAATTGCGATTAAAACTGTATCTTCAAGAGTTTCTACATCAGTACTAGCAAAAAATTCAGGGCTGATTTTAACATCACTAAACTCAAAGGTTCCGGAACAAGTAACTTTAACAGCTCCATTACCAGCACTGCCTACAACAGTTTTACCTGACAATTCATTTTGAGCCTGCATTACTTCATTTTGCATTTTTTGCATTGATTCCATCATTTTACTAAAATCAGGCATATTACTTAAATCCATGTCCATCTCCTTTAAAACTTAAATTCTTTTAATTTATATGCTTATTAAGCTTAGTATAACCTAATTGGCAAAGCGAACCAATTAAATTTGTCTTAAATCAATCTTAAATTATTCTTGATAAATTAGCTTTTAAATCAATTTAGTCATATGATATTAACTAATAATACCTGTTTTCATAACATAATGTTTTGAGGTTAAATTAATATGAATGAAGAAGATACAACTGTTGATATAGATGATAAAGTCGAAAATGATTTATCTTTTAAAGATGGCTTTAATTTAGTCTTAAAGAAAATTTTAAGAAGATTTGTGTTATTTATTTCTTTTGGCCCGGGGGTTTTAGGATTTATATGGCTAATCGGTCGCCTCTTCAAGCGTTAAGCACATTATTGCGCAGTGATCCAATAAGCTATTTAAAGCAAGACCGACCACTGTATTACGAAAAATACCAAAAAGATGATGACAAATATGGCTATAGCCTTAGAACCCTAGCTCATTGTGAGCCATTTTTTCAGTATTGTTTTGAAGAATATTTTAAAATCCAATTAACTGGTATTGAAAACATACCCAGTACGGGTTCGGGGATTCTGGTCGGCAACCATTCTGGAATGCTACCAATTGACGCAGTCATGATGACGATGGCCATGTGCAAATTACATCCAAATCCAAGACGGGTTCGTTATTTAATTACTAATTTTTTCCTAAAAGTACCAGGATTATCCAATTGGATGCAGGAAACTGGTCAAGTTCGGGCGACACTTGAAAATGCAACTAATTTAATTAACGAAGGCGAATTAATTGGTATTTATCCCGAAGGCATTCGTGGGGTTTCCAAGACTTTTCAACATCGATACCGCTTAATTGATTTTAATCCAGGTTTTGTCAAATTAGCAATTACACATCAAATCCCCATAATTCCCATATCAACCATTGGTGGTGATGAAATTTTCATCAATGTCAAGAATTTAAACAGTGTAGCTAGATTAGTTAAAATGCCATTTTTCCCGGTCACCCAAGTCTTTCCCTGGTTACCATTTCCTTTGATGTTTTTACCATTACCAATTCAATGGCAAATAAAAATTCATGAACCAATTCATTTAAATATTGACCCAAGCCAAGCCCACAATCGCCATTTGATTTTAAAAATAGCGCGCGAAATTCAATACACAATTCAAAAAGATTTAAATGAATTGTATGCTAAACGCAAATCCCTTATAAATAACTAATTCTGGAGAAACTCTTTAATGTCAAAATTTACCCAAACTCAAAAAGAATTTATCCGCCAGACTTTAAACACGCCAAATTTATTTGATTTTGATTTAAAAACCTATGTGAAAGCCCAAGTTTTTTTAGGTTTTTTTTATCATAACTGGTTTAAGGTTAACTTTATTAACTTAGATCATTTACCCCCCAATAAGCCCTGTCTTATTGTCGGCAACACTAGTTCAATAATTCCCTGGCCAGCCTTAATGTTTTCCTACGCAGCCATGAATCAATTAGGACGCAGGGTTAACATAGCTTATGATTTAGATAGTTTTGAAGATGAACGCATTTGTACCTTTGCCCGTGAAATTGGTTTTGTGCCATTTTCTAATGAAAATTTAAAAAAACTATTTAGTCAAAATGAAATAGTAGTTGTTTTTCCCGAAGCCAAGCAATCAATCAACAAGCCTATGTCAATGACTAATCGACTCTACACCTTTGACTGGACTTTAACATTGCCAGCTATCGAACAAGGAGTTAATATTTATCCCTTAACTTCAGTAGGCTGTGATGAATCAAGCCCCACCTTTTATAACGCAAAGGCATTAGCTGAATATTTAGACTTACCCTCATTTCCCATTACCCCATTTTTCCCTTGGCTCCCATTTCCTTTTAACTTTCTCGCTTTACCTAAAAAATGGCAGATGAAAATTGGCCGAAATATTGACTATAGTGATAAGCCCACTAATGATAAAAATACCATTCAAGAAACCGCTAAATGGGTAAGCTTTATGCTCGAGGGAGACATACAGGCTGAAATTAATCGAATTTTACGCATGCGTTAAAACAATCAATAAAGCCAAATAATTTTATATAAAAAATGGGTCAACAATTCTTAAAGTTTATTTTATTTATCTGCCAAATCAAACCAAAATTTTGCCTTTTAACTTAATTAGCCTTAAGTAATTTAAGCTAGGTTTGCAAATAACAATTATTTGCTAAAATAAATAAGTATTTTTTTAAAGTCATTAAAGTTGTCAATAAACATGTTAATCAAACAAAAATTATTTCCGCTATTTTTTTTAATTACTTTTCTGATTTCCAATATCAATGTAAAAGCTAAAAATCTCGATACTAATAATGCTGGTTCACTGACAACAACACAGTCCAGTAGTTATTTCCGCAACAATATCACGTTAGATCAATACACGAAATTCTGGGCTCAATCACAAGAGAGCCTAACACCAAGCTTAGTTACGGCTAATACCCCATACGTCTATCACTGGGGCAATTTAAACAATAAGCCCAAAGCTATTATCTTTTGCATTCATGGACTTACGATTCACGGTTATGCTTATCGTGGCATTGGTAATTTTTTAGCTAGTCATGACTATTTAGTTATATGCGCAGATCAACATGGCTTTGGCCGATTCTATAATAATTTAGATAAAAACTTACAAGACCCCAAACTTGAATATTATGACGTGCTTAACGATTTTGAAATTCTGGTAAAAAAAATTCGCAAACTTTATCCATCAACCAAACTCTTTTGTATGGGTGAAAGTACTGGTGGTCACCTAAGCTTACGTTTTGGCTGTAAACACCCAGATCTGGTTGACGGCCTAATTATTTCTAGCGCTTCAATGAAAACCAAAATTCCCAAACCATCATTACTCTTTGGAACCGGCAGTCAAATTTTACGCCATCCTTTTGGTCAAATTAACTTAACCAA
Source organism: Candidatus Melainabacteria bacterium (assembly GCA_027371815.1). GTDB lineage: Bacteria > Cyanobacteriota > Vampirovibrionia > Obscuribacterales > JAKAZS01 > JAKAZS01. The sequence goes on from DAHXLC010000174.1 coordinate 11,281, forward strand.
ATTTATTGGTCAAACTATGTCAGAAGACCCTAAAACAGTTGCGGAACGAATGAATGATCCACTTGGTCGCAATTATTTAAGTATTGAAGAAATATCTAAATATCTCTGGCTTAGTGCTCGAACCAAGCCTTTTGTTAATAAAATCCCTGCGCAATTACCAGTTTTAATTTTACAAGGTGAAATTGATTCGATATACGCGCCTCAAGGATCTATTGAAATAGCTAAACTTTTAAAATCTAAGGATAAAACTTTAAAACTACTACCCAATAGTGGACATGTACTTTTAGAAACCAAATACATTAAACCTCAAACAGCTCAAACCGTTCTAACTTGGCTCAATAAACACTGTCAGGCAGCCACATCAGATACCAGTTTATCCTTAGGAGATCAACATGGCAAAACCAATGATTAACATTAATGCCAACCAAAAATTTCAAGGTTATTTAACACTACCCGAATCAGGCTCTGGGCCAGGTTTACTGTTAATTCAAGAAATATTTGGCGTAAATAATCATATCCAAAACGTTGCAGATAATTACGCTAAACAAGGCTATGTGGTATTAGCACCCGATTTATTCTATAGATTGGAGCCTGGGTTTACATCTGGATATGAACCAGCTGAAATGACCAAAGCCTTTAAATATTACCAAGAATTTAACGAAGAATTAGGGCTAATTGATTTGCAAGAAGCTTTAACTTATTTAAAAAAATTACCTTACTGTACAGGCAAACTTGCCGTTTTAGGTTATTGCCTGGGTGGCAAATTAACTTATCGGTTAGCTACAAAATCAAAAGATATTGCTGCAGCCGTATCATATTATGGTGGCGGCATTGATCATTTCTTAAATGACATTGACAATCTAAATTGCCCGATAATCTTCCACTTTGGCGCTAAAGATAGCCATATTCCACTGACGGCAGTTACGCAAATTAAAGAGGCAATCAAACACAAAAATTCTTGCGCTGTATATATTTACGATGCAGATCATGGCTTTAACTGTAATGAACGAGGTAGTTATGATGCCTCATCGGCTCAAATTGCCTTGGAACGCTCTTTGAGTTTTATGAAAAGTATTACTGGTCCAGCTTAAAATTAAACAACTTAAATGACAACCACAACAAATATGAATTTGACCAACCAAATCTCGAAGTGCTACGAACAACAATGACCAGAGATAGATAGGTCAACCATATACCCACTATTTGATTAATATTTTATCATTATTTAATTCTGGTCAATTTTAGCTTAACAAAAATTGGCCTTTACAATATATATACATAAATTCAATCCAACAAAACAATAGCGCTTGTCAACTGACGCCAAATTCAAAACATATGCATTTTACCGTTTCCATGCTATTCTAGTGTATATAATTTTTCATTAATATCCAAATATTCTTAAATTCTTTGGCTAACTGAAAACTTATATTATAATTTTAGACAACACCCATAAATATTAGGTGATCGCATCTAAGTAATTATTTTAATGCTTAGCTTGGCCAAAAATAAACTTATTTTATAAGGATAATAAACATGAGTAAAAATATCCCTACTTTAAATTCTACTTCAGTAAATGTTGACCACATCCCCAAAGAATTTCACAATGACATAATTAAGAAATTTCCTGTTAGTGCTAACCTTACGGATTATCAAACTCTTTATGATACCTTTAATTATGACAAATCACTAAATGACGAAATAGTCTTTTATGGTGATGGCAGTATTAACGTAGCCTATAATGCTATTGACCGACACTTAAGTAACGGGCGCAAAAACAAAGTAGCTATTTATGCCATTGACAAAAACGAAAACTTAAAAAAATATACTTATTTAGATTTATATCATTTAAGCAATCAGGTTGCTAATGCACTGGTTAAACTTGGCGTCCAAAAAGGTGACCGTGTTTTTATATTTTTACC
>DAHXLC010000192.1 GCA_027371815.1 Candidatus Melainabacteria bacterium
GTCGTTATCCGGCTTTTAAAAGTGTTTTTCCAGCAAAATCAAAGTATTTTTGTGAAGTAAATAAAGACGAGTTGTTAAAAGCTGTAGAACGAGTAGCTGTTATGTCAGATGAAACAACAAGTTTTATCAGTATGTATTTAAATAATGATACTATGAATTTATTAGCTAGAACTAAGGATTTAGGCAAAGCTAATGAAGAAGTGACAATAAGGTATGAAGGTGAAAAATATGATTTAGCCCTTAAAACACCATTTTTAGTAGATGTTTTAAAAAGATTAGATTGTGAAAAAATAATGATTGAGATAAATAGTGAACGTGAACCACTAATTATAAAACCCACCAATGATGAAGAATATAGTTATTTATTAATGCCAGTTCGGTTAGTTGAACAATAAATAATTAAAATATAGAATAATTTTTTATTAATTTAACTTAGTGAAAATGTTTAAAAAGAATAAAAAACTAAATTAGCCAGATATTATTTTTAAACGTTGTATAATTTGTTTTTGGGTAGTTTTAATATCATTACTATTATTTATAATAAAATCAGCGAGATCAATTTTTTTATTTTGTGGTAGTTGAGAATTTAAACGATCGTTTATTTCATCTACAGATAAATTGTCACGTAATTTGATTCGATTGTTTAAAATAGTTTTTTCGCAAAAAATTGTCCAGATTTCATTAAACATTGAATTTAAATTATGTTCGAATAATAAAGGAACCAAACAGGCAATTATTGGTTTAGCTTTATTTTTTTCAATTAGCTGTTTAAAATTTATAAGTGTTTGTGGGTGAATTATTTGCTCTAATTGTTTTCTTGCTTCATTATTAGAAAAGACCAGTTTACCTAATAATTTACGGTTAATGCTGAAACAATTATTTGCCTGATTTAATTTATATTCTTCACCAAAAGTATTGATTATTTCAGCAGTTACTTCATTTGGGTTGTTTAAAATATCATGAACAATATTATCTGTATCAATAACGCAGATATTTAAACTTTCAAGGATTTTGCCCACAGTAGATTTACCGGAGCCAATAGTACCAGTTATACCAATTAAGTAAGGTTTAGATGATATGGTCATTTAAAAATTTCTCTTAAAACAAAAATACCATCTGAATCAAGTTCACGATGGTGTTTTTGCTACTATTTGGCTGCTTGTGGCTTACAAGCGTTAGTATTTCTTTATGCTTTAGCCAAATATCACATAAAGCGGGCTGCTAGTTGGTGTTTCTGGTGGGCGCCACCTGTCGTTTCTACTTTGCCCCTGGGCTCATCACAATTACTCGTTTGTTTCATTGCTCACCCTTATGCATTTAATATACCAAGGTTTAGCAGTAATTTAAACTACCCCAAATAACATTTAATCTATTTATTAAATTAATTATCTGTAGCTTCTTTTCAGTTTTCAAGCTCTCAAGCCTAATATAGCTATGTATTGTATATACTTATAAATTCAATACCTTTAAAACTAAGATTATTTTTTTATAGCTGTATAATTAAATATTATATTGTGAAGGTGTCATTCAATTTTGGGGAATAGTTCATTAAGTCAAAAAAATGTTAAAAAAAATATATCTAACACTTATTATATTGTTATTGACACTGCCGTTTTTTAATTGTGCTTATGCGGTAAATGTCATTAGCAATGATCTGGCTAAAGAATTAATTAAAGCCGGAGAAAAAGCCTATATATCAGGGGATAAACAAAAGTCAATTAATTGTTTTAATCAAGTACTTAAAAATGAAAAGTTTTGTCATGTCGCTTTATATAATTTAGGTGTTGTTTATTGTCATATGGGTAATTTAGACTTAGCAGTAAGTATGGAAAATAAAGCTATTGAAAAAAATAGAACATATTTACCAGCTTATATTCAGTTAAGTTATTTATATCAAAAGACAAATAATTTAAATAAAGCCAAAAATATATTATTAGATGCATATGAGATTAATCCTAATAATTCAATTATTCAAGAAGAGTTAAATCAAATTAATCTTGAACTTGAACGGTTGCCTGTTCATCAAAACAATCAGGAATCAGGAATTGTTAATAATACGCAAACAGAAATGAATCGAGTTAAAAATACACAGTTTTATTTAAGTAAAGCTGGAGGGTCTATAGCAAAGGTTGACCAATTGCCAAAGCAAGAAGTGAAAACAGCAGTAAATAAAGTTGTAGAGCCTATAGCAAAGGTTGATCAATTGCCAAAGTCACAAAATGTAATTTTAGAAAATAATCAAAATAATACGCAAAACATTAAAGTAAGTTTATATCAAAAAGAAGAAAAAAAATTAATTGAGAATCTTGGCCTAAAAATCAAGGCAAATCAAGTAAATAATTTACAAAATATGCAGCACGACAAAATAAATCAAAATCAGGAAGCAAGACAATATATAAAGATAGCTAATAATTATTTACAAGCCCAAAACTATGAGATGGCTGAGGTAAATTATCAAAAAGCTTTAAACCTTAATTCAAACCTAGAAGAAGCATTAATTGGGCAAATTGCGGCTTTAGTAAATTTAAAAAGCATTAAAGAAGCGCAAAGTTTACAGGAATTAGCTAATAAAAAATTTCCAGAGAAATCACTTACGTTTATTGGTCAGGCATATATTGATGTTAATCAAAATAATTTTAAAAAAGCTCAAGACAATTTGATAAAAGTATTAGAAAAGGATAAACAAAATAAATTAGCTAAATTATTATTAGCAAAAGTTTATTTAAATTTAAATGAAAATAATCAAGCCCAAAAATTATACGAAGAAATTCTCCAAACTGATCCTAAAGATCCTAATATATATTT
>DAHXLC010000082.1 GCA_027371815.1 Candidatus Melainabacteria bacterium
CATGAATTGGGTTTATTGCCAATAAGTAAAGATGATTTAACTAGACTGCTTAATAAATGCGAATATCTAGTTGGAATTACATCAGCAAAAGATGAATCAACCAGCGCTCGAGCAGCTAAATAATACTGCCCATCCTTTTCATATAATTCAGATAAAGCCAAGTAATAAGTAAAGTTTTTATGTGACAAAGCTTTTTGATCTAATAATTTATTAAGCAGTCTAGTTAAATCATCTTTACTTATTGGCAATAAACCCAATTCATGATAAGCCTGATAATAAGTAGGCTCAATTTCAACAATTTTAAGTAATTGGCTTTTAGCCTTGGTTTTATGGCCAAGCTCAATATATTCTTTAGCTAAACTATATCTTGTGGAATTGTCCTTAGGAAAGACTTTAAGCCTAGCCTCATATTTTTCAATTAAATTTAACGTCATTTCATTATTAGAAACAGGCAAGTCAGTACTAGAATTTAAAGGTTTAACGATCTTTAAATCACTGTTGATAGTTAAATTATTATCCAAAGCATAAGCAAAAATTGGAAAATTAAACAGCCCAAAATTTAAAATCAATAAACCTACAACAAATTGAGACTTAATCCAGACCATCAACTTTATTCACCTTTAAATATTGTCAAAATTCCGTAACTATTATATTCCTTATGGGCTAATAATTCATAACCATCGATTTTAATACTTTGTCGAACCGACTCAATAGCTTCACCTAAATCAATAACCACATAAAGCTGGCTATTTACCATTAATTTATCTAAAAACAATTTAATTTTAATATAATTCATCGGGCACTTTACGCCTCGTAAATTCAAATAATTAGAAATATTTTTAGATTGAAAAACAGGCATCAGGTAAACAATTTAATATATTAGGGCAACTGGCTTTAACTTGATATTTTTTCCACTCATTATTAAGGCAATCTCGGCGTTTAACATAATTATAAATTTGCTTTAATAAAACTTCGGCACTGATATTTTCTATTTTAGCAAGACAGTAGATACAATGCATTTGCTCTTCGTTACCAAGCGCTAAATTAATAACTGACTCTCGAATACAAAGGGAATTCTGGCAAGAGAAACAATTATTTATCGACAAATCCACTTCTTCATAAATATTTAGGTTCATTTTACGATTTTTTACCAGTTAAACTTTAATTAAGGATTTACTTGAATAAATGCGCCAAGAATATTTTTAAACTAGAGAAACTCATTATAAAATTTAAAGATCTTAAACACTACATAATATAATTTTATAGTTAAAGAGATAAAGTTAGCATAAATTAAAAACTCTAAATATTACAATAATATATAGTAATTAAAAACTAATTGGTACAAACATGTTAAAAAAATCAACTTATCCCAAGATATATGTGCTAACCCTGTTAAATATTTTAATTACGCTAATTATAGCATTTCCGGTTATGGCTCAAGCTAAAACCAGCCTTTACGATCAAGCCTGTTCATTAATTAATCTCAAACAATATGATACAGCCAAAACAGTCTTAAGGCAGTACTTATTACTAGATACCCTTAATGCAAATGCCTATTTTGCGCTGGGCTTTTGTGATGAATGTCGAGGAAAATATCACGATGCCTTAATTTCTTATTTAAATTGCCTTAATTTAGCCAAAATCAATTGCCTTGATTCAAGTGAATTAAGGTTAAACATGGGCAATTGCCTATTTCAGCTAAAAAATTTTCCCCAGGCTCGATACAATTATGAACGAGCGTTAGCCATTAACCCTGAATGTAACTTAGCCCGATTTAATAAGGCTAGATTAGATTTGTTTAACAACGACTATAAATCTGCTTATGATAATTTTTGCAAATGTGAACAATCACAGTTTAATAATGAGTGGCTTGGTTATTTTGAGGCCTTATGCCTGTTTAAACTTGGGTTTAAGCAAGAAGCCAATCACAAATTATTAGCCTTAAACGTTAACCATAACCCTGAATTATCTTCATTTAGCACAAAATTGCTTAATATAACTAATAATAGTTCAAGCCAAACAACTTTTATTAAGTAAACATACATTGATATATTATCGTTTAATTGTATATTTTTTTTAATCAAATTTGCTATCATGATTAAGTCATCAACTTATTTTTAGGTAAAAAACGCCATTGTTTAATTCCGAGCAAAATTATGCCCAAACCCCACCAAACAGCTTAGTCTGTTTTAGTTTAGTTGAGGCTAATTTACCCAAAGCGTTTAAACTTGCCCTTTTGGAATTTAAACTAGCAAATCTAAAATCATTGTTTAGTCTTGAGCTAATTGATAAAAGCAGTTTTCAACTTCTTACGGAAACAATTAATCTCTATATCAAAGATCTGAATTTACTTAAATTAAATTCAGACTTATTTTCGATGTTAATTCAGGACAATTATCTCGACACTCAATTAAATTATTTATTAATCGAATCGTTAAAAACTAACCCCAAAAATAGTAATAACCTGCAAATGATTAATAACGCTTCGCAAGTCCTGTTTAACTTAAATTCGCCCAAACTCGAAAATATTATTAAAATCGATGGTTAAATTATTATCCAAAGCATAAGCAAAAATTGGAA
>DAHXLC010000256.1 GCA_027371815.1 Candidatus Melainabacteria bacterium
TAATATTATTTAAAACATCACTAAATAGTTTTTGATAGGCTAGATGTAAACTCTGTTTTTGTTGTTCCAGGCTAGCGCCTTGACCAATTGTATACAAGACTTGTTTAACCATTGAATTTAATTGTTTTTCACCAATGTTTAAAATTTGACTAGATAGTTGTGCTTGAGAGCCAGACAAAGTAAAAACAATTGTTGATTTGGAACCAGTTAAATAATCCACAATAAACAAGTTTTTTTCTTTGGCAGTTTGAACAATTTGACTATATGACAATGGTATTGGTGCAATCATTGAAGCTAAATTAGGATTTTGGGTTTTTAAATTATTAAAACGAATAATCCAATTCTTCCAGTCATTAATCAATTCACTTGGCTTAGAAACATTTTCAGCAGCATATAAATGGGATCTTAGACCTTTTAAATCCTCAAAAACTTCTCGATCTTCGGGCTTGACGTTAGGGATTGAACTCAAGAAGACGTTTAGGAATTTCTCATCTTTGATTTGTTCTAGGGCTAGTAAAGATTCTACTTTAAGATCATTTTCACTAAGTAAAGAGATTAAGTCAAACCCTAAATCGCTCCGGTTGTCAACATAAAATAGCGATTCTGGGCTGGGATGAATATTGCTCAAAGGAGATCTAAAAAATGATATTGAACTTTTAAGTGAATCAATTGCTTGATCTTTTAAATTCTGAGTTAATTGGATTTTAGCTAATAATAAGTAAGCGCGCCATAAAGTTTGGTCATCATTTATTTTTGTGGAAATTTTTAAAGTTTTGTCAAGTGCTGTTTGAGCGTTAACACTATCAGCTAATTTTAAGAGTATTTCTGCTAAACAGAGTTGACAGCGACCTTCTAAGAAAACATTGGGATACTTTTTTAAAAAATTAAGAGCGTTTTCAATGTGAATTTTAGCGGTGCGATTAATACCTTGATGATATTCAGTTATGGCTTGATTAAGTAAATACGTTACAGTTAATTTAGCTGGAGTTGGACTGACTAAAGTAAGTAGTTCTAAAGACTCAGAAAACCAGCGATTAGCTTCAGTATAATTTCCTAAGCGATCATTGACAATGCCTAAAGCATTCATTGCCTGAGCCTCGTTAATCTTAGCTCCGGCTTCACGTAATTTCGGTACCGCTTCTTGTAAATGGGACAAAGCTTGTTTGTTACGACCTAAAGCAATTAAGGTACAGGCTAGACCTACATTAATATTAGCTTTAGAAAGATCAGTATTAGCTTTTAAAGAATCGGAATTCTGATTGAAAATGTTGACAACGTCGGCATAAGTTTTTAAAGCTTGACTGTATTCTCCTAAATTATATTCACAATTGGCATATGCTGATTTTGTTGCAATAATCAAACTTGGATTATTGGTTATTTTAGCTGATTCAATGGCTCGAGAGGCTTCTTCACTGGCAGCTGTATACAAGCCAATTTCTTGCATTAAATTAATTACCGAAATCTCATTATTTACTGCAGCTATTCGATTACCAGCTTGTTCAAAACAGGTAACTCCTTGTTTGAAAAATTGTAAAGCCTCTTTGTACTTGCCATATTTTAAGAGCAGCGAACCGGCTAAATTCATTAACTTGGCAGTATCTAAGTTGTTGGTACCTTCTTTGGTGAGAATTTTTAAGGCAGCATCTAATTGTTGAACTGCCCATAAAGAATTGTCTAGTCCAAAATAAGCTTGGGCAAGGGCTACGCGAGCTCGAGCCAGGGCATTAACATCATTAGTAGTAGCTAGGACTTCAATAGCATTTTCACCCAGGTATCGAGCTTTAACATATTGATGACGTTGGATAAATACTAAACACATATTAGTAAGTGTTGCCCCTTCACCTTCCGGATATTTCATTTCAATAGACATACCATAGGCATTTTGCCATTTTTCGAGGGCTTTATCTAAGTCATTTTTTTCAAAATAGTTTTGGCCGCTTTTGAGTAATTGTTTGACTTTTTCAATGGTTTCAGTAGTTTTTTGAACAGTTGGAAAACTTGGTAATTCTTGGATTACCGCTTTTTTAAAACTATTCATGTCTTTGTTCTTGGGATCAAAATTAGGGTTGTTGTTGTCTTGTTTAAAACTGGAAGCTGGTTCGGCTGTATTTGGGTTGGATTTTGCTGAATTGGCATCGGTTGGTGTTGGTTTTACTGCGTTTTGGGAATTTTCGGGCGAGACAAGTAATGTTGCTTCACTGCTTTTATTTAATTGATTATTGTTGTTGGTAAAGCCATTATTTTGATTAATTGTTTTAAATTCAATCTGGTTTAAATTAGAACTAGGATCTTGAGGACTGGTTGAATTATTTTCAATGGTTTGAGCTAAAGCAAAGATATTAAGGTTAAATAAATAACAAAGCGTAAAAAAGATTCTTAATTGTTTCGTTTGTAAAGTATTTAAAAAATCATATTTGAGCATTTACATATCCTTGTCTAACGGTTTAGTCAATAAGCAGTTTAATCAATTGTATTTTTAATGTAATAATTTTATTGTAATAATTTTATCGTTAATTTTAATAGATAATTGATAAAGGCTTAGAATTTTTAATTTAAAACTTAAGAAAACTAAGGTTGTCAACTAAACAAAACAATTAAAGACTTATTATACTTTATATATTAAAGATTATTATTCTTTCTAAATAGATGGAAAAACGAAATCAAACTTTATCAGGAATAGAAACTAGAGTATTTGATCTAGTAGTTGTAGGCGCCGGTATTGTCGGAGCTGGAATTGCTCTTGATGCAGCTAGTAGAGGTCTTTCGGTTTTGATACTTGACAAAGGTGATTTTGGATCCGGTACATCTGGAAAAACTACAAAATTAATTCATGGTGGTTTAAGGTACGTTGAACAGTATGAATTTGCACTTTGTCGTGAATTATGTAATGAGCGGAGCCTGTTAAGTCACTTGGCGCCGCATCAAGTTAAGGATCAAAGTTTTATTATGCCACTTATGGCTGATAGTTTTATGTTTAATTTAAAAGCTAATATTGGCTTGACAATCTATGATTTAATTGCCAGTAATTGGTCGCATCGACATCGAAAAATTAAAGCTAAGGAGGTTTTTGAATCAGCTCCGGTAATTACTTCAAATTCTGTAGTTGGTGGTTTGCGTTTTTATGATTGTATTTGTGATGATACTAGATTCGTTCTTGAAGTAATTAAAGCTGCTAATCGTTTTAATGCAGTGGCTTTAAATTATATGGAAGTAATGGACTGTAAAAATGAAGATGAAAATATTTCAAAAATAACGGTTAAGGATCGCTGTAAGTCACAGTTATACAATATTCAGGCTTATAGTGTGATCAATGCTAGTGGTGTCTGGTCAGATCAAAATTTAAAAAATATGGATCCAGCTTGGGAGAACCATGTTATACCAGCTAAAGGAACACATATAGTCTTGCCGCAATCAGCCATAGATGTAAATGTGGCTTTATTGTTACCGTCAAGCGATGGTCGATTTGTTTTTGTCATTCCCTGGCAGCGTAGTATTATTGTTGGTACAACTGATATTAGTTATGACGGCCCATTGGATAATCCCAAAGGAACAGCTGCTGAAATTGAATTTTTAATAAATGAAGTAAATCGTTATTTTGAAAATAAGAAAATTGCTTTGACGGATATACGGGCTGTTTGGTCTGGTTTAAGACCACTGGTAGATGATGTAAAGAAAAGTAATAGTAACAGTGATACTAAATCTGTATCACGAAAGCATATAATTATTGATTCACCTAATGATACAATAACGGTTATTGGTGGCAAGTTAACGAATTATCGAATTATTGCTAGCGAAGTTATTGATTATTTATTAAAGAAAAAAAACATTTTAAGACCTAAAATCGAGAAATCAGTAACGCATAATATTATGCTTGGTGGTTTTACGGATAAAACTGATTTTTTAAATTCCTCAGCTAGCATCTCTGCTCGAGCGCGAAAACTTGGAATTGAACCGGCAACTATCGAGCATCTCTTATCTAGTTATGGCAAGGAAGCGCATAATATCCTCGACTTGATTGAAGCTCACAGCGAGTTTAATAAGCGGATCTGTCCTGATTTTCCGCCTATTTATGCTGAAATTCCTTATAATATTAAAAATGAAATGGCAATATCGTTACAGGATATTATGTATCGCCGTAACAGATTAGCCATGGTCAATCAGATTCAAAGTTATGAAGCTGCAACAAATGTGGCTCGATTAATGCAAAATATAATTGGATGGGATGATAACCGTTATAAACATGAAATTGCTGCTTTTCAGAATAGTCTGGTCGAAAACATGGAAGCCGTTATTGCGAATTTTCCTAATCTAATCCAGGAAAATGATCTTAATAATGAGGAAAAGGTTTAAATAAATAATGATTACTTATCAGCAGGAAATTATTGCTTTAGGTAATTTACCTTTAAAAGTTGAACTGGCTTTTAAGAAACAATTCCCTAATTATATTGTTTATGACCTTGAAAACAGTATGCAAAATTTAATGGCTATTTTAACTAAGCATTCTCAGTGTCAAATGCTCATTACATTTTTGTGCCATAAAATTACCAAAACACAATTGGAATTAATGCCAAAACTAAAAATAATTGCTAATTATGCAGTTGGTTTTGATAATATTGATATTGAAGAAGCTAGCCGGCGTAATATTATTGTTTTAAATACACCGGACGTTTTAAGTGAAGCTACGGCTGATTTGGCTTTTGCTTTATTGATGAGTTGTTCGCGACATATTGTTACTGGTCATAATTATATCTTACGTAGTCATTGGCAAGGTCTAACTATAAATATGTTTTTAGGACAAAGTCTAAGTAATAAAACTGTTGGAATTATTGGTTTTGGTCGTATTGGGCAAATATTTGCTAAACGGTTATTAGGATTTGATGTTAAAATCCTTTACACAAAATTTAGTCCCCCTAGTAGCAAAGATTTAGAATTAGAGCATAAATATAATGCTAAAAGGGTTGATTTAGACGAATTGCTTAAAGCCTCTGATGTCATATCAGTCCATTGCCCTTTAAATGACAGTACTTATCATTTAATCGATGAATCTAAATTTAGGCTGATGAAACCTAACTGTATTTTTATCAACACCGCTCGAGGATCAGTTGTTGATGAAAAAGCATTGATTGTTGCCTTGACTAATAGGAATATTCAAGCAGCCGGTTTGGATGTTTTTGAGTTTGAGCCGAATGTGCCTGAGGCTTTAAAAACTTTGGATAATGTCATATTGACACCACATATTGGTAGTGCAGATGAGCAAACACGTGAGTCTATGGGTTGTTTATTGCTTAATGGTATTACGTCAGTCTTAAATAAACATCGACCGGACAATATTGTTAATAATAATCTTTGGAACAAATTTTTAATGAATGTTAATTAACCTTATGCTACAAAAGTTTCAGGAATTTTATACTGCAATTAAAGTTAAACCAATGGAAGTTGGTTTAACTATTTTATTATTAACTTCTATTTTATATACAATGACTCAAACGGTAACTGAGCCCGATTTATGGGGAAGAATTAAATTTGGCAACGATGTTCTGATGTCGCACAATCCTCATTTGGTCGATCATTATAATTATGTAGTGAAAAATGTTCATTGGGTTGATATTGAATGGTTAAGTGGTGTCATTTTGGCTTTGGCTTATAACATAGCTAAAACACCAGGCTTGCTGGCTATTAAACTTATAATTGTCAGCCTAATTCTTATAAATATTTATCATAATTTGCGTAATGCTAAGTTTAGTGTTCTAGTTAGTGTTCTACTGCTAAGTCTTGTTGTAGACTTGATTTCTGTTGGTACTTTTGTAATTAGAGCCCATTTATTTACTTATTTATTTCTAGGATTGTTAATTTCAGTTATCTTAAATTATCGCTATATAAACAAAAGGTACTTATTCGCAATTCCATTAATATTTATCTGTTGGGTCAATCTACATGGTGGATTTATAGCGGGATTAGCTTTATATGGTTTGTTTGTCATAGTTGAAATTTTGTGCATTAAGTTGAGTAAAGATTATAATAATCAATTGATCGAAAACCAGCAAAAGATAATTATATTAGTTTTAACATTGGTTTTAGCATTAGGGGTAACTTTATTTAACCCTTGGGGATTTGTTTTATTAAAAACCATATTTGTGCCAGATACTCTAGGAAGACCAGAAATTCCTGAATGGTCGCCATTAAATATATTGTCTTTAAATGGTTTGTTTTATTTTGGTTTATTATTTTTAGCTATTTTTTCTTTTCTTAAAAGTAAATTAAAAATATATTTGCCCGAATTTTTAATGTTTTTAATTTTAACGATTGTCCCCTTAATTGCTTTAAGGCATCTTCCTTTGTATGGTGTTAGTGTAGTTAGTTTGATTTCTTTACATTTATATAGTGCAATTAAGCAGAGCTTTTTAAAAAATTTAAATGGTTTTAATTTGGTGCAGTTAAATACTCAATATTTCTTTTTTGTTTGTTCGATATTATTAGCTGTTTTGATAAATTTTCAAACTTGTAAGAATGCTTTTATACTTAAATATAATGATATGCCATATGGCGCTATGAAACTTTTACAAAATACTAATACCAAAGGAAATTTGGTAGTTTATTTTAATTGGGGTGAATATATTATTTATCATTTAGGTTCCATGATTAAGGTTTCGATGGATCCGCGTCGGGAACTGGTTTATCCGCGAAATATTTATAATGATAATATTAGGTTTACGCTTGGAGTATTTGATTGGGATGATATTTTAGATAAATATGATACTAATATGGTTTTAGTGCCAAAAAACATAGCTGCGTATAATTTAATGAAATTAAAACCTGGATATGAATGTGTTTATGATGATTCTTTGTCAGCGCTATTTGTAAAACAAGATTTTAAATGGTTCGTTAATTTAAAAAATGCAGCTAAAGAATGCTTAAGTTTGAATATAGCCAAAACTGAAAAGGAACATAATTTTCCTTAAAATTTTAATAAAATAGCGCCACCGATAATCATCGCAAAGGCAATGACTTTTTGAAATGTAAGGGCTTCTTTAAAAAAGATTATCGCAATAATAAAAGATACTAAAGGCCAAACAGCTGTTACAGCTGGTACTTTAGAAACCTCGCCAGTTTTTAAAGCGTTTAAGTAAAAAATCTGACCAAGAACCGATCCAAAAAAACCAGCTAGCATAAGACATACGGGAGCTTTCCAGGTAATAGGCGGATTGTTATTAGCTATGGATGGCCAGATAAACGGTAGAATTATTAAACCTACCAATCCGCCCAAACACCTTACGGCTAAAGCTGCGTAAGGACTGTTAAAAGCCATTACGCCAACTTTGTCAAAAGCGGGCTGAAGCCCCCAGGTAAAAGCTGCTAATAAAGCCCAGATAAACCAATCAACTCCCATATATACTTATTTCCTTATGTTATTTTGGTGGTAATTAAAACATTTCCGAAGAAGCTTCACTATTCCCGCCGCCGCTTGACATATTGTCCTTTTTGCTGCCTAAAAGTCTAATGGAATTTGCTGAAACAAAAGGCCTGGTATTTTTTTTGCCGCCGTCATCTACCCATTTACTAAATTCTAAGCGACCTTCCACGCCTAACAGGCTTCCTTTTCTTACATATTCACCAGCAATTTCTGCTTGTTTGCCCCAGATTTCAATGTCAAACCAATCGGTTTCTTTTTCCTTGGTAGGTCTATTTACAGCTAAAGTGAACGTGGTTTTTACTTTTCCCGATTCAAAATAGCGCATTTCTGGATCGCGTCCAGCTCTGCCAACTAATACAACTGAATTTACCATAATTAATTTCCTCGTAAAAAAATAGTTATAAATTATTTTGTTGACAATTTATTGAAGTCTATTAGATTGACTTTCAAAATTATCATATATATAGACGTTATTTGCCTGAAAAAAGTTGTATTAATTCTATTTAACATTAAAAGGCTAATTTATGTTCACTATCTATAAAATCCATTATAAATATTCAAGAATTTTTTTGGCTTAAATATTTGCCATATTAACTTATTAAAAAATTAAAATCCGTTATTTTTTGCCCACTTGACTAACTTTTCCAGATTTATGGTATTGTCTTTATCAAAAATTTCTAATTTATCACAGATTATGGCTAGTTTTTCTTGTAAATCTTTTAATTCCATGTTTAACCGTTGAGCTGCTTTATTTATTTGGCCACCTGGTTAAGGAAACTATAAAGTCAAATGATTAGATTACTAGTTGTCGAAGATAATCCCGAAATTAGCAAAAAACTTATTCCTGATCTAAGCAAGGAAAATATTTTTGAAATAGTTGGCCTAGCCCAAACTACTGACGAAGCTCTTAATTTATGCAAAAAATTATTACCAGATATCGTCCTATTAGATTTACACCTACCTGGGTTAATAACGATTCATGATTTAATTAAAAAGTTGACCAATCTGGCCG
>DAHXLC010000265.1 GCA_027371815.1 Candidatus Melainabacteria bacterium
ATCGTGAGCCTTCAGGCAATGATTTGTGGTTCCCGAAATTAAATGTCAGTATTAAAAAATCTGGAAGTGATCATACTTTATGGTCATGGACTACCCATACTAACCCTATTTGTGAAGACGAACCACCGCCATATGGTGAAGGGCTAGCTACCCTTAACAACCTGGACAAATTAATGCTATTAGGGTTAAGCGGTACAAATATAAGTCAGGCTAGCTATGTTTCGCTAAGTAAAATGAATAGCCTAAAACGACTATATTTATATAATTGTCATTTTAGCCCCGAATATATAGACAAACTTAAAAAGGCATTGCCAAATTGTAAAGTCAAATTTCGGCCTCCCCTTACTTTTAATGAAGAAGAAGAATTGCTTAGCAACGAGGAATTATTAGCTTTAGCTAATAACATTGAACGGCAAGAACTTTCGACCAAGACTCGCCAAACTCCACAACCCAAAAAAACAGTCAAATATACTGATCTGGAATTTTGGGCAGTTATTGATTTGTTAGACTTTGACTATCTTGGCAACGACGATAAAGTAATTGAACCCGCAGTTAAATACCTAAAAAATGAAACCCTAGAAAAAATCTACGGATTTGAAAATATGTTAGCCCAAAAATTATTTAAACTTGATGGGATTGATTTTGCTAAGGCTATTGGTAGTTTTGCCTATAATTCCAACCAACCCTTTGTAAAATCCTGGTTCTTAAAGTCAAGATGTTGTACAATTGCCAATGGTAAAGATTTCTATGAAAAAACTTTACAAAACCCACAATTAATGCCCAAAGACCTTGAATTTAGTGCAATCACCAACATTGCGCCGAAAGCCTATTACCAAAAAACCGGTGATGTTTTAAATCTGAAAACCAAATACGACAAGCAAACCTTTGCGAATAAACAGGCTTGGCCACAGTGATTTTTCTATATAATATTTAATGTTTAAATAACATAGTAAGTAAGCTAATATTTATCTGCTTTCATATATAATTTTGAAATATTATTACTTAATTAACAAGGTATATAAAATGAAAAACCTGATTTTTACAATATTGCTATTAATTGCAATAACTGTAATCAATGCCAGTAATACTTGTATAGCCCAAGCCAATAATCTAACCTGGAGCAAAAACTTTAATGAAAGTCTTGAACATGCTAAACGCGAGCACAAATACGTGCTGGTTGATATTTATACTTCATGGTGTGGCTGGTGCAAGAAACTAGACAAAGATGTATTTGAAGATCCTAATTTTGTCAATTATGTCAAGACCAAATTTGTCTGCGTTAAAGCTGACGCTGAAGACCCTACTAGTGGTCAGGAATTGGCCACTAAATATGGCGTATCAGGCTTCCCTACTGCCTTAGTATTTAATGACAAAGGCAATTTAGTTGGAACCATAAACGGCTATAACGATACGAGTAAATATATTGAAAAACTTGGTACTTTCTTAAAAAAATAAAGGAGAAGACAAAATGGAATCAACTGTCGAAAATAGCAGTGAAATAAATTTAGGCAAACTATTAGCTGGCAAACGTGGTGTGGTATTTGGTGTAGCTAACGATCATAGCCTTGCCTGGTCCTGCTCTAAACTAGCCAATCTAGCTGGAGCAGAATTAGCTTTTTCCTACCAAGCTCCTACACTGGAACGACGTGTTCGCCCTTTAGCTGAAAGTATTAACAGTAAATTTATTGAACAATGTGATTTAAGTGACGACAACCAAGTTGATGCCTTTTTTACCAAATTGGGCAAATCCTGGCCAAGTATAGATTTCATTATCCATGCCGTGGCTTTTGCCAACAAAGAAGATTTAGAAGGGCGTTTTGTTGATACCACAAGAAAAGGGTTTTCTTTAGCGCTAGACGTGAGTGCCTACACTTTAACCAGTGTCTGTAAATATGCCTTACCCTATATGAAAGATAACGGTGGCAGTATTGTAACTTTATCATACTATGGAGCCGAAAAAGTTATACCTAATTATAATGTTATGGGTGTAGCCAAAGCCGCACTAGAAGCATCTGTGCGCTACTTGGCCAGCGATCTTGGCGGTCGTAATATTAGGGTCAATGCAATTTCCGCAGGCCCAGTCAGGACCTTAGCAGCTATGGGTATATCTGGTTTTAGAGACATGCTTAAATACGTAGAACAAAGAACACCACTAAAACGTAATGTGCAAGCCGATGAAGTGGGCAAGTCAGCTTTATATTTCTTAAGTGATTTGGCTTCAGGAGTTACTGGTGAAGTTCTCCATGTTGACTGTGGTTATAGTATTGTCGGAATGTAATATTTAAATTCTATGAGATTTATCAAAAATATAATTTTAAGTTGCTTATTAATTTTACTGGCACACAATAATGTTTTAGCAAGTAAAGCAACTGATGCATTTGACTTAGGAAATGCTTTCTTAAAACAAAATAAATTCAAAGAAGCTATTGATTTTTTTAATCAAGCGATTGAAGAAAATCCTCAATATGCCGATGCCTTTGCTAAGCGTGGCCTAGTTTATCAAGTTACAGGCAAAAACAAACAAGCTTTAGCTGATTACAATCAAGCACTAAAACTTAATACCCAAGATACTCAAATTCTTGTCAATAGAGCCATGATATATCTTGGCCAGAAAAAATATAACAATGCCTTACTCGATCTTAATCATGCCATTAAACTAGATCCCAAATCAGCAATTGCTTATAACGATCGCTGTCTAGCTCAAGAAGGCCTTAAAAAATACCAGCAAGGTATTAGTGATGCGACTAAGGCAATTTCACTTGACAATAAATATCCATCGCCTTATGGTAATCGAGCTAAGTTATATGCTTTAACAAAAAATTATCAAAAATCTATTGCTGACTACAATATGCTGATAAAGTTAAATCCTAAACTGCCAATGGCCTACTTTAACCGAGCTCAGATTTATTTTAATCTCAAAGACTATAAACATGTTAAGAACTAGTTAAACTTAAATTGGTTTATTTATGCTTGTGTTTGGGATTAATTTTTTGATGTCGGTTCACAATATTTTGAATGGCTTTAATTTCTTTGGTTAATTCTACCTTATTACCACTATTCTTATAAATTAAGGCTAATAAATAATGAGCTTTAATTTTAATATTATCATTGCTATTGTTAATCAAGGTTTTGCAGTCATTAATAGCTAGTTTGTCCTGTTTGAGGTTATGATAGGCCTGTGCTCTGAGCAATTTAGCATCAAAAATTTGCTTATTTAAATTTAAGGCATCAGTACAGTCATTAATAACATGTTTATCGCCTTATGGTAATCGAGCTAAGTTATATGCTTTAACAAAAAATTATCAAAAATCTATTGCTGACTACAATATGCTGATAAAGTTAAATCCTAAACTGCCAATGGCCTACTTTAACCGAG
>DAHXLC010000266.1 GCA_027371815.1 Candidatus Melainabacteria bacterium
ATAGCTTGCCTAATATTTTAAAATTTTGATTTAAATAATTTTTGGCATTTTGTCCATTTTTCAAACCCGAAGGACAAATTAAAAGCTTTCGCATCGGTTACTACTTTCTCCTTATAACACTTAAGTTTAAAAAGCAAAGCATTATATGGAGTATAAATACCGAAAAATATAAAGCCGAAAAATTCTATAAACTATGAAATAAAAGGGTGCTCAAAAAAATATTGAATAAAAATTGTAAGTATGAAACTACTCTTAACGTCATACGAAGTAAAGTGATTATTAACAACTTTATTTACAAAATAGCCAGGAATAATCAAAAAATATTTTTTTAAGTATTTTTACAATTAGCGAAGTCTAACTATATATTTTGTTTTAAATAAAAGTACTTTATATTCATAATTATTTAAAACAATAACTGTATAAAAGAAAGCTTAAACAATGAAAAATTAATTCAACCAAATGCCAAAAATTATTTAAATCAAAATTTTAAAATATTAGGCAAGCTATGCTAATTGTTAACAATTCTGAAATCCTAAATTTTTACTGTTGCATCCAAATAACAAAACAACATGTTAAAATTGCTGTTGAAAATTTTTAGATAAATCCTAAATTATAATTACAAAAAAAATAACCTATTGAATTTCTTTTTTATATGAAGGTGGTTCAAATATGCGCCAAAATAATAAACAGGATCGACCAATAAGTCGGTTTTGATCTAAGAATCCCCAAATATGACTGTCCAGAGAATTATTCCGGTTATCACCCATCATAAACAAATGACCTGGCGGCACAATAACCGGCTCATTAGCATGTTCAGGATCACCAAAAGGACGATAATATTCACGCATTGAATCGCCAAGTATACCACCAATATCACCTAAAACATTTAAATCATAATCTGGAGCAGCTTTAATATAGCTTGATTCATCAAGTAATTCACCGTTAATAAAAACACCAACTCCTGTCTTAATTCTAATATGATCACCAGGAAGACCAATTACTCTTTTGATAAAAGCATTTTCATAATGTAACATTGGCAGTCCGGTAAGCCTACCCAGAACGCTTAACGGATCATAACTTAAATCTTTACCCCCTAAAACCGCAGCCGGAGGATAAAACACCATTATGTCACCGCGCCTGGGCGCGCGTCCTAGCCGCAAGGAAACTTTTTCAATCAAAAGTCTATCGCCAACCTGTAAGGTGGGTTCCATTGATCCCGAGGGAATGTAACGTGCTTCAGCTAAAGCCCAACGAATCACAATTAACAGTAACAAGGTTACCACAACTAATTCAACGGTTTCACGCACAAAACCTTTAAAATTATCCTTAACATACTGAATGATATATTTAACCCAATCATTAGGAGTTTTAGGCGACTGATTCATACCCGTATCAGGATTATTTTTAGTTTCAGCTGTTGATGAATCGATTTTATTATTCATTTATTTTCCTTAAATTATTGATATAAAAAATGTTTAAGTAAGAAATTAATTTGAAGTTTTAGCTAATTTTTTACTAGGTTGAAAATTTATGATTTGGGCTAAGGTATTGATATATTTATCTAACTGTTCTTTAGGATTCATTTCCGTAACAGCAATCATAATACAATTTTTTAATTGGGGGAATGTATGCTCAAGGGCAATGCCACCTAAAATATTATGCTCAAGCAATAGCTTTAAGACTTCATCAGCGTCTTTAGTGGTCTTAATAACAAATTCATTAACAAATGGCTCGTTAAAATACAATTCAACCCCATTAATTTCATTTAAACCAGTAGCAAGATAATTAGCTCTTTGAAAGCTAAGATCGTTTACGTCTTTTAGACCATTAGGACCTAGAGCAGTTAAATAAATTAACATTGTCAAAGCATTTAAAGCTTGATTTGTACATATATTCGAATTAGCCGTAGCTCGACGAATGTGTTGTTCCCGTGTTTGCAAAGTCAAGGTAAAAGCCCTATTGCCAAGCTTATCTTGTGTTTCACCAACAATACGCCCGGGCAATTGGCGCACATAACTCTGTTTAGTGGCCATAAATCCGACTGAAGGCCCACCAAAACTTAAACCATTCCCACAGGCCTCACCATCGCCAACGACAATATCCGCACCAAAACTACCTGGCGGTTCAAGCACCGCTAAGGTTATTGGGTCACTTACAACGATAACTAAACAACCATATTTATCCTGAATTTTCTTGATTAACGTTAAATCTTCTAAACAGCCTAGGTAATTTGGGGTTTGAATAACCAGGCAACTAGCATTTTCAAGAACTTTAGCTGGCAAATCAGTTATAACCGGAACAGTATTATCCAATTCAGCATATTCGAGATTACAGGCCTGAATATAGGTTTTGACAACGTTTTTATATTCTGGATTTAAGCTTTGGCTAAAAACTATTTTATTTTTTTTAATTATCCGATAAGCCATCATACAAGCTTCAGCACAAGCCGTAGGTCCATCATACATTGAGGCATTAGCAACTTCCATTCCCGTTAAGCGACAAATAGCCGTTTGAAACTCATATATAGCTTGCAAACTACCTTGGCTTACTTCAGGCTGATAAGGTGTATACGCTGTTAAAAACTCCGAGCGCGAACTTAAATTGGATACTAGCGCCGGAATATAGCGATAATAACTTCCACCACCTAAAAAACAGGCCTGTTTATTCGCGGAAATGTTTTTTTCGGCCAATGTTTGAATTTTAACTTTTAATTCCATTTCAGATAGACCAGGATTTAAATTCAAACTACCCGACCGTAAATTTTTAGGGATATGACTTAAAAGCTCTTCAAAAGAGGAAACCCCAATTCTCATGAGCATTTCAAGCCGGTCTTCATCAGTATTAGGTAAATAAGGGTAATTATTGGGATTATTCATGATTATTGATTTTTTTGTGAAAAGTTGGAATGATTGTATTATTTTAAAACTTTTAAAGCTAAATTTCTAATAATAAAAGAATATAAATTTATATATTTTATTAGATTATATAAATAATATAACTATTACTTAAGGTTGAACGATTTAATGAAAGCAATTATTGGTCTTGGCAATCCTGGCGCTAATTATGTATCAACACGACATAATGTTGGGTTTTGGGCCATTGACAAATTACTTGCCAAATACAATATTGAACTAAAAGCAAACAAACAACTATTGAGTGAAATTATTAAAATCCATACCCCGCCAGGTTTTATCCTGGCCAAACCCACAACTTTTATGAATAATTCAGGCGCCTGCGCATTAGCTATCGCTAATTGGTATCATATTGCTAGCACCGAAATTTTAGTTATTCATGATGATGTTGCTTTACCAGTTGGTAAAATGCGTTTTAGCCAAAATGGTGGAGCTGGCGGGCAACATGGTGTTGAATCAATTATCGAATGTTTAGGCAAAGACTTTACCCGTTTAAGAATTGGCATTGGTCCAGATCCTGGCGGTCAAAAACGAGCTCATTATGTGCTCGATAAACCAAATTCAACCGAGACTGCGATAATTTACAAAGTTCTTGCTGAGGCTTTAGCGGGTGTTGACATGTGGCTAAATGACAATATCGAGCTAGCAATGAATACTTTCAATGGTTTAATTTTTGAATAACAAGTTTAAGAATTATTTAATTTATAACCGGCCGAAAATTTGTAATAAATATTTGAAAAGCCAAAAACTTAAGACAGTTTAAGCTTTCAAGCCGAAACAAGTTCTCAAGCGAACAATATTTTGCCCACATTTACTTGACATAGACTCTAGCTCTTGGTAGTCTTAGATACTGTTACTTAAGGCTATTAGAGAGCGCCCGTAGCTCAGCCGGTAGAGCACTCGGCTTTTAACCGATTGGTCGTGCGTTCGAGTCGCACCGGGCGCAAAATCTTAGCTTTAGGTATTTTTTGTTTTTACCAGGGAAAATCGACCCGAAAATAAACCGGCATCATTTGTGCACTTATGCCATTGGTAAAATCTAATACACCTATTTGAACACCCCGATCCTCAAAAGAGTTTGCAAACAAATAAAGCGCTGCCGAAAATTGAGTGATTCTCGAACTATTGTAAAGACCTCGGTCAAGATTAAATACTACTTCAATACCCCTTGGTGATTTAACACTAGGATTTAATTCAAAATATTTTTCCAAGACCACTTCTTCACCATATGGCGGTGGTTCGTCTTCACAAATAGGGTTAGTATGGGTAGTCCATGACCATAAAGTATGATCACTTCCAGATTTTTTAATACTGACATTTAATTTCGGGAACCACAAATCATTGCCTGAAGGCTCACGAT
>DAHXLC010000303.1 GCA_027371815.1 Candidatus Melainabacteria bacterium
CATAGTGGGAAAAGAAGATGATAGTAAACTTGGTGATTTTATTGAGGATAAAGAAGCTGCAACACCATCGTCATCTGTAAGCCATGAATTGTTACGCGTGACCCCAAATAATGATTGATCAGCATCAGTAATACTTGGCAAATCCTCTTCCAGATCTAAAGCCAAAATACTATCTATAGCTGACTTGACACCAGTTTTAATTTCTTCACTATCAGTAGTTACGAATCCAGCTTCTTCAGAATTTTTTTCTTTCACTTTAAACGCTCCAATTGAATGTTAAAGGATAACATATCCTTAATTTTACGATAAATTTCTAATAAATTGTTCACATCATTAGCTTTCATTAATTCATTAGCTTCGATTTTTTTTAAACTAGAAATTATACTTTGAATTTTAGCAGAATTTTCTTGATTATTTAATTCTAATAATAATTTAGGTAACTCTTGCATAATCTGTTCTTTGATGAGTTTTTTTAGTGAATCCAGAACAATAATCGACATATCCGCATTCTGACTAATTATCTCTTGAGATTTATACCAAATATTGACAACTTCATTTTTTAAATTAACATCATTACGGCTGGATGCGTCAAGAACTAATTCAAATAATTCATCAACCGATTTACTTTGAGTAACATATTCATCAATCAATTGCTTAATAATTTTAAATTCAGTCGATATAAACATCTCGTTAATGGATAAAGACTTCATATAAACCAAATCATCTTGACTAGTAAAATAATAAGCCAAAATGACTATTTCAGCCTGACGGTAAAATCTTTGCTTATTCGAATTATGCAGATTAGGTTTAGCTATAGTAATAGCCTGAATTTTATGACTAGAAGGCTGGTTAATACCAGCTTGGCGCTGATAGTCACGCACCTCTTGACTTAAGTCGTTTTCACTAATCAATAATTTATTAGCCCAGGTTTTAATAAATTCAGAACGCGCTATTACACTTTTAATTTTCGCTAAAATAGGTATTAAACGTTGAGCAGCTTGAACTTTGCCGATAGAATTATGATAGTCAATATCTTTAATCGCTAGGTTTAAACCAAAATCAAGATAATTTGGCGCTGATGCTAAGGCTAGTTCTAATTGCTGAATTTTATTTTGCTTAAGCTCTAAATCTTGATCACAGTGAAAGAAGAAGTCAGCCATATCTTTACCAGTAGGTAAATTAAGAATTTTAAGATCACAGCCAATACCTTCCACCAATTCATTAATTATTTCAATACCACGATTAATAGCCGCAATTCCAGCCTGATCATTATCAAAAGCCAAATATACCTTTCTTGAATGGGTAAATTTAAAGAGTAATTTTGCTTGTCGTGGCGTTAACGCAGTTCCTAAACTAGCTACAGTATTGCTAAAGCTATTTTGATGTGCCATGATAACATCTAAATAACCCTCAACCAGAATAATATAGTCCGATTGGCCAATTTTTTCCTTGGCTAGATTAAGCCCAAACAGGTTATTGCCTTTAGTAAAGATCGGTGTTTCAGGTGAATTCAAATATTTAACTGGACTTGTCCCAAGATCGCGCCCACCAAAAGCTATAGTTTTACCAAATTCATTAATAATCGGAATTATGAGCCGGTTGCGAAATATATCATAGAATTTACCCTCTTTTTGCCGAGCCAGCCCCGCCTTTTCAATATCTTGAACAGATACATGTAAATATTTAGTCAAATAAGTAATTAAACCATCATAAGAATTAGGTGCGTAACCTAAATTAAATTTCTGAGCCGATTCCTGGTTAATATCCCGAGAACTCAAATATTCACTAGCTATATGACCTGATTTAGGATTTAGCAGCAATTCTTGATAATAAGTCATCGCACTTTGGCAGATTTTGTAATAAATTGCGGTATCTGCATATTCTTGATTACTTTGTTCGACCTGAATACCGTAACGAGCCCCTAAATCACGTAAAATCTCGCCAAAGGTTTTACCTTGAACTTTTTGTAAAAAAGCAAAGACATCACCACCAACGCCACAACCAAAACATTTAAAAATTCCTTTTTCCAAATTAACATGAAAAGAAGGTGTCTTTTCATTATGAAACGGGCACAGCCCGCGGTAGTCACGACCTGAATTTTTTAAAATCACATATTCGCTAATGATTTCAACAATGCTAGCTTGTTGCCTAATTTCACTAATAGTGGATAAATTAAACTCTTTCAAATTATTAAAACAATTAATTGGATAATACTTAAACTATATATCATAATTTTTGCTTTAAGATAATTTATAATCAAATTTATAGGTTAAATTTGTTTGATTAATTTTTTTGTAACGGAGTTAAATATGCCAACATTAATTAAAAATGGCCGGATTATAACAGCTTGTGATGATTATCAAGCTGATATTTTAATTGAAAATGAAACCATAAGCTGTATTGGCCAAAACCTTGATGTCAAGGGATGCAAAATCATTGAGGCCAAAGATAAATATATTTTTCCCGGCGGTATTGATGTCCACACCCATTTAGATATGCCGTTTGGCGGAACTGCATCCAGCGACGATTTTGAATCGGGCACAAAGGCTGCGGCCTTTGGTGGTACAACTACGATTGTTGATTTTGCAATTCAGTTTAAAGGCAAATCGTTAATTGAATCCCTGGATGAATGGCATAAAAAAGCCGATAAACGAGCCTGTATTGATTATTCATTTCATTTAATTGTAACTGATTTAGGTTTAAGTCAAGTTAAAGAAATGCGTCAAATCATTGATCGAGAAGGTGTTACTAGTTTTAAAATGTTTATGGCCTATCCAGGTGTCTTTTATGTTGACGATGGCAGTATCTATCGAGCAATGTCGTTAAGCAGCGATACCGGAGCCCTTATTTGCATGCATGCAGAAAATGGTATTGTTATTAATGAAATTATTAATGAACATTTAAAACTTGGACATACCAGTCCAAAATATCATGCCATAACCAGACCAGTTCTAGCAGAAGCTGAAGGTGTCAACCGAGCTATTGCTATAGCCCAAATGGCTAAATCACCAGTTTATATTGTGCATTTAAGCTGTTATGAAGCTTTAAAAAAAGTCCAAGAGGCTCGTAACGAAGGGATAATGGTTTATGCTGAAACCTGCCCGCAGTATTTATTTCTCGATGATGCGTATTATGATCAAGAAAATTTTGAAGGTGCTAAATATGTATTGACACCTCCACTTAGACCTAAATGCCATCAGGACAAACTTTGGAACGGCTTAAATTATGGTGATTTACAGGTCATTTCGACCGATCATTGCCCGTTTTGTTTTAAAGAACAAAAAGAACTTGGGCTTAATGATTTTAGCAAAATCCCCAATGGTGGTCCTGGAGTCGAAAATCGCATGAATCTTATTTACAATGGTGGGGTTGTAGCTGGACGCATATCCTTAAATCAGTTTGTTCAATTAACCTCAACCAACCCAGCCAAAATTTTTGGTATGTTCCCGCAAAAAGGAACAATAGCGGTAGGCAGTGATGCTGATTTAATTATTTTTGATCCAACCCTAAAACATACAATTAGCGCTAAAACGCATCATATGAAGGTAGATTACAATTGTTACGAAGGTAAAGAAGTAACGGGCGGTGTTGAAACAGTGCTTAGCCGTGGTGAAGTTATTATACAAAACGGCTCTTATCAAGGTCTTGTCGGCCGTGGTAACTTTATAAAACGCAAAGTAATGACTAAATACAGCATCAGCCAAGCCCAATTAATTTAAGCTTTCATTGGTATAATAACTATAAATGTCTAAGTAATTTATTTAAAATTCATCTTAATTACACAAACAAATAATATAATTAAGCCAAAGCAAATAAGGCCAATTAAATTTTACAAGGAGCAATAAAATGGGAGTCACTGTTGATTTTAATAGTTTAGTAACTGAAGAAAGGAATAAAAATACTATGCATCTAGACAATCTAGATACATTATCTTTAGTTTCAACCGTTCAATCAGAAGATTTTAAAGTTGCGCAGGCCGTTAATGAAGCTCTAAAAGAAATTAGCCTGGCCGTTGATATCTGTGCCAACAAACTTAAATCAGGTGGTCACATGATTTATTTTGGAGCTGGTACCAGTGGGCGCATTGGCATATTGGATTCAGCTGAATGCCCGCCAACTTTTGGCGTAGATGATGTAATGGTTCAAGCCTTTTTAGCTGGTGGTAAAGAAGCCATGTTTAAAGCTGTTGAAGCCGCTGAAGATTCTTTAGAACTTGGTATTAAAGATGTTATCCAAGCTCAGGTAACCAGTAACGATGTCGTAATTGGCATTGCTTCATCCGGACGAACACCGTATGTAGTTGGTGCCCTTAAAAAAGCCAGCGAATTAGGAGCAGCTACTATTGGTATCGTAAATAATGAAAATTCTGATTTAGCCAAAATCTGTGAAGTAACTATTGTAGCTAATGTTGGACCCGAAGCTGTTACTGGATCAACCCGAATGAAATCAGCTAGCGCCCAAAAAATGATTTTAAATCTTTTAAGTACTTGCACTATGGTAAAACTAGGTAAAGTCTATGAAAATTTAATGGTTGACTTGAAACCAACTAATTTAAAATTAAGAGAACGAGCTATAACTATTATTTCTATGCTAGCAGCTGTAGGTAGACATGATGCTGAAGGAGCTTTAGTAGCTTCACGCAATTGTGTTAAAACAGCCATTGTTATGTTAAAGAAAAAAATAAATAACAAACAAGCCTGTGAATTATTAAAAGAATGTGATGGCAATTTACGCAAAGCTTTAGGGTAAATTGTAAGCAGACAAGCTTTCAGCTTATCTAAAATTTATGAAAATACTGGTGACATAACAATGGCCAAATTAATGCAGGCAAAATTAACTGATTTAAATAAAAAATAATTAGTATTTTTTTAACATATCGGCCAAAATCTTTTTTAACACCAAATTCATCATCCATCTGTTCACGTATTTTACTACGGCTTAAATAAGCTGTGGCATTATGCAGATCAGCAAAAATAGCTCAATTAAACCATAAGTGCTACCATTTATAGCACCATCAAAAGGCCAATAACTGCAATTCCCTTAAAATCAAGGTGTCAACATAAAGGTTTCAGCCTAAATCGAACAATCAAAACAGGCGTTAGTCAAGTCAGTGCTACCACTATAAGGAGTTGCATTAACTTGATTTTTTAGCATATCTGTTTTGGCAATATTTAATACCTGACTATGCCGAGATGAATCACGATATACTGTTAACCCTTTCAAATTACTATCAATAGCATGCATATAAGCAGCCAGAACGGTATCACTCGAACAGTCATGCTGTAAATTTATTGTTTTAGATACAGCATTATCAGTATATTCTTGAAAAACTTCCTGCATTTTAACATGCCAGTCAAAACTAATATCATAAGCACAAGTAAAAACATCTTTAATTGCCTGAGGAATATTTTTAATATTAGTCAAACAACCTTCTTGCTTTACGGTTTCTTCAAGATCTAAAGAGTAAAAGCCATTAACTTTAGCCAAATTAATAAAATCCTGATTAATTTCATAAAGTTCTTGGCCATTTAAAACCCTTCTTTTATAAGAAAGAGCAAATAACGGTTCAATACCAGAGGTCGTATCAGCTATAATAGATATGGTTCCAGTTGGAGCAATTGTGGTAACGGTGGCATTACGCATCTTGATATTATCTTTAGCCCATTTACTATACTGCCAATTAGGAAAAACACCACGTTCTACCGCTAATTTTTGTGAGGCCAGATGTGCTTCCTTTTGCAGGAAAGACATAACTTGGCGAGCTAATTCAAGAGCTTCGCTCGAATTATAAGGAATATTTTTCTTAATTAAAACTTGAGCAAAACCCATTATGCCCAAACCAATACGTCGATTATTTTGAGTTGTGGTAGCAATAATTTCTAACGGATAATTATTTTGCTCAATAACATTATCGAGAAACCTTACTACTAGATTTATGGTATTAGCTAATTTTGGGTAATCAATATTTAAACTGGCATCTAAGAATTTAAATAAATTTATGGAACCTAAATTACAGGCATCATATGAACCTAATGGCTGTTCACCACAAGGATTGGTTGCTTCAATATCTTGAGTTCCAGGAATTGCTTCATTGTTTTGGGTAAAATTTAATAGCAAAGGATCACTATCGTTAATTCGATCAATAAAAATAAGGCCAGGTTCACCAGTTAAATGAGCATTATTAGCTAATTTACGAAAAACTTCTAAGGCATTTAGCTGACTTACGATTTGACCGTTTTGAGGATTGATTAAATTATAAACACGATTGGTTTTTAAAGCCCGAATAAATTCATTGGTAATAGCAACTGAAATATTAAAATTAGTCAATACCGCTAAATTGTTTTTACATTCGATAAATTCTAAAATATCCGGATGATGAATAGATATAATCCCCATATTAGCTCCACGTCGAACTCCGCCCTGACGAATAGCCTGCGTTGCCGCATCAAAGATTTTCATAATGGCAATTGGTCCAGCAATAATATCATCATTGCCAGGAATTAATTGATTAGCCTTTGCTGGAATTTTACTAAAAGAGAAACCTGTTCCACCACCAGTTTGATGGATAATAGCAGCTTGTTTTAAAGTATCAAATATTCCTGCGATATTATTCGGTACAGGCAAAACAAAACAAGCTGCCAATTGTCCATTTTTTTTACCGGCATTCATTAAGGTGGGCGAATTAGGTAAAAACTCTTTATTAATCATTAAATTATAAAACTGCTGGGAATATAATTCAACGTTATTATGGTTGTTAAATTTAACTTCAGCATTAGCTATATGGTTAGCCACACGTTTAAATAAATCCGGAACAGATTCGATAATTTCATTTTGTTCATTACGCATTAAATAACGACTAGCTAACACTATTTGAGCATTAGGCGAAAAGTTATTATCAGGATCAATATTTATGCTCATAATTTTGATTTTAAGGACTTACTAACTTTAAATATATTCAACCATATTTTCATTTTTAATATACAGCAATTATACTACATATGTATGGTATTTGTCGAGTAATATTATACAATTTTAATATTTCCCTTAAAACCTGAAGTAATCACTAATATATATATATATATTATAGTGAAATTAGATACAATAATGTACAAATCAATTTGTATGGTTAAAATCAAATGAAAACAATTTATCTAATAATAATACTCATTATTTGTTCAACAAATCTAGCTCTTGCTTATAAAGAAGGTTCATTCCCAGGAATTGGTAATTATCAGAACTGGCAAAAGGCCTACGACATTTATAATCAATCCCGAAACTTACCCTTAAATCAAGCCAACCAAAAAATTCACGATGCAATTTCGATTTATCCTTATGATGGCACTTTTTATCTATCTCTTTCAACAATCACTAAAGATTATCCAGCCCAAATCAATTATCTCACTAAAGCTTATACCTTAAATCCTGATTTACCTGAAGCATTGTTTAATTTGGGTAGAATATACCAAAGTAATGGTGAAATTCAAAAATCAGCCAAGGCCTTTCAAAAATTTCTTAAAATCAAACCGCAAAATAAAGAAGCCTGGTATTATCTAGGCAACGATTACGATGTTTTAAAACAATATACTCAAGCTAGAAAAGCCTATCACAATATGACTCATCTAAAGCCTAGTGATATGGGTTATCGCTTACAAGGATCTGAATACGCTAAGTTAGGAGACTTTAATCAAGCACTAACCTATTATCAACAAGCTTGTAGGTTAAACCCCAAAAACTCAATCAATTGGGAAAGTCGTTTAGCGGCTGCCAAACACCTTAATAATCAATCCGAAATAATTGTTTGCCAACAACATATAAATTCCCCTAATACTTATTCTATACAAAAATCAAATGATATTATTAATACTTTAACTTCAATGGTAGTTCTATTTGTTTTACTAACAATTATTCTGCCTATAATAACTTCCAATAAAAAGAAAGTTTCACCCACTCCTAAGCAATTGGTGGTTGAAGATTTTTTATCAATTAGTGATCAAGAACGCTTAAATAATATGAGAAATAATTCTAAACTACCCACAAGTAATGATACCAATGTTACACTTGATCCCTATGTTTTGGACAGTCATTCTCAATTATATAATAATCTCAACAAAAAAACACCCAAACATGAACCCCTTGATGCAATTCATGAAAAGTTGCAGCCTAAACATGACCTTATTGACCAAGTTCATGAAAAGATGACATCACCACACATTACCCATCAAAATATTAATCTGCCTCAGACAATTCATCCCACCGAAAATTTGCCAGCTCAAACCAATCTTCAGTTTCCGCACGACCAAAATCCCCATAACCCAAACCCTAAAAATAACCAGTCAACCAATAATCACAATATTCAAGCAAACATCAATCCTAACCTAACCAATGCACAGACCACCCAGTTTAATAACCCTGTTTATGAGAATTATTCACAAGCTAATAACGATCTTGATTATCCCAGCTCACCTTATATCAATTTAAATAATCTTAAGTCCAATTCAATTAACCAAACTACCACTAACAACCCTGAAAATAATTTAACAGCTTCAGTTACAAACCAGGATCAGTCTAAAAACACGGTTCAATCTGATAGCCATAGTTATGAAAACTACTCACAAGCAAATAATGCTACCGACTACCCGCAAACCCAATATCATAATTTTAACCCTAACGATAACAATCAAAGTGATTCAGCTTTGAATTTAAATTCAGCTGCAACTCCAATCAATCCAGCAAATAATTCAGTTTTTAGTCAAACTTACGAAAATTACAGCCAGGCCAATAATGATCTTGAATATGATCGAACTCAATACGTACAATTTAATGAACTCAGTATTGATAATAAAAACAATAATTATATTATTACTCCTAATTTAAATTTGGCGACAGTTAATAAAAATCAAAATTTTGACCAACCTAAACTATGCACTAATTGTGGCAAAGAACTTGATCCTAATTTTAGCTTTTGTATTTATTGCAGTAAGGTAATTTAACTAACCGCACCATCCAATCCAATCAAAGCCGCAGAACCCAACAAACTTGGTCTAAAAGAACTTTAAGCATTTTAAAGCCAAGAACGAGTAACCACTGTAAAATATTTTTGCAACTGCTCTAACGATAATTTTAATTCACCCTTATGCTTGTTTTAGGTTCACGGTCAACGCCTGGATTAACCCCCCATGGGTTGCGCAAAACTACTATTCTATGAGTAAGATCAATATCCGTTATCGAATAAACATGATTAGACACTAACGGCAATGGCACATTAATTTGCGTTGTAGCCAATATTGGATTTTCAGAATGAACTGCTTCATAAATAAAACTACTAAGCTCATCTTCAGACATGGTGTTTAGTATTTTACGTTCAATTTGATTGCCGGTTAGACTTTGCAAACCAGAGCCCATTGCCCCAATTTCATTATTGCTTACATTTCCAGTATTTTCATGGAACCGCTTTAACATTGCACATTCTATAATCGAGGCCCATAAAGCCCGATTACACAAACTGCAAGCTTTAATATCAGCTAAGGTAATTTTATATACTGAAGCATTATCAGGGAAATGGACAATATATGAATGATCATCAGCATAAGTAATCATATTGGCAATTTTTTGCTGTCCATGTGGCAAACGAGCAATTTCCGCAAGCGATGCCTCAAACCAGCAATCACCATGCTTTCCTTGTTCGACACCATCAGCACCAAGCGTAGCAATGCCTTTAGCGGTATAAGGCATTTTAAAATCTCGACTTTGGACTGATATTGAAAAAACTATCAAGGTTGTAAATACGACTAACATGATTACAACCCTGAATAAAGTAAACTTAAAATAAATCATGCCAGCAATACGTTTATGAATACTGATAAATTCAACTTACATATCCTTAAAGCGACCATAACTATGTAACCCACCAAAACCAAGACTATTAAAGCCCAGATAAGTAAGCATTGTAACTAACAAGCCAATTATCGCCACAATTGACAAAGTGTTATTTTTACATTCGCGATGTATTTTCAGATGGATGAAAGCCGCATAAGATAGCCAAGTAGCTAAAGCCATTGATTCTTTAGGATCCCAGGACCAATATGTCCCCCAGGCATGATTAGCCCATAAGCCACCAGTTATAATACCAAAAGTTAATAACGGGAAACCCACTGTAACACAGCGATAGGTTATATCTTCATAAAGACTGGCCTGGTTTTTATTTACCAAGCGGGGCATTTCCTTATTCGTATTTTTAAAACCTAAATAAGAGCCAATTACACTAGATCCGACAAATAAGATTTGTAAGATATAACTTTCAACCGAAGAATAAGTGCCTAAACCAATAGCACTAGCAGCCAAAATTACTGTTAAAGCCATGATACTAAGACTTACAATTCTTCCTGAATAAAATAATTGAGCAAAAGCAGCTAGCCCAGAGACACAAAACAAAGCATAAGAAATTATTAAAGGTGGAATATGGATTTGACGCCAATAACTAACCAGAGCTGGGACTAATGGTGAAATTTCATGTTGCGATAATGGTAGCCAACTGCCATATAAAAACATCGTCAAAGCTAACATACAGGCCAAACTACCAAATTGTTTGATATTATAGAATTTTGCCAAAGCAAGGTAACTACCCATAACTGACCAAGCAAACCATAAAATAGATTCATACAAATTACTTAAAGGGAAGCGTTGAGCCTCAATCCCTCGAATAATTATGGCTAAAGTTAGCGCAATAAAACCAATACTCATAATCCAGCGAGCAGCTTTACATAATAAACTGTTTAACTGTTTAAAACCATAGGATAGAATAAAAGCCCACAGGCTTAAAAATGATGAAATTCCAGCCGTATTAGTTAAGGCAATTTGCCAAGCTTGCATTGTTTTTCCTCATATCTATAAGTATATTTAAGTGAATAGCTAATTATTTAGGAATTAGACTTGAAGCCAAATTACTTTGAATACTGTTATTATTTTGACCTATTTTATTAGATTCTGGCAAGCTATTTAGCAGCAAATTTAATAAATTTTTAAATTGACTAGGTGCTTTTGGACAAATTCCGCCAATGATAATTTTCTTATTTTCACCTTCACTGTTATCAATACAAACATAAAGTTCACTATAAGGTAAGGTAGCCATCATTACCCCTAAAATGATAAAGCCAAAAGCAAAATAAACTATGGGTAGACCAGGATCACTTTTATACTGCAAACCAGAAACAGGATTGATTTTATCATAAGTAATTTTAACACTGCCTAAATTTACACTGCCATGTAAAGGGATTTGAGTAATTAATTTAGGTGCTGACCATTCTTCACGTTTAGCAAACAATTTTAATGGTTCTTTTTCATTTTTAAAAGACATAATTAGTATCGTATCAGCTTCAAGTGGCAAAAATGTAGCCCAAATAGCGCCCATTGGCCGCAGCATTAATTTACGCTTATTACCATTAAAACTTATTTGAGCCGAATTAAGACCCCAGTTAGACTGGTAAACATCTACGCCATGATAGGACAATGGTTCATTAACACTGATAGTTTGATTCTGAACAATTTTTCCGCTTTTATCAATTACACTTAAATTACTATACCATTGTTTAACTTGGCCACTTGCATAACTTTCCTTACTGGTTGAATTTAATCTAACCTTAAAATTTGGTAAATGTCCAAACCAATAATTGGCATGTTCACTGCCGGAAAAATCAAGATCCTGTCCAATACCAACAGGCTCAATACCACTAAACCCGGTCCAAGAGGTAATTGTAACCCCAAACAAAAGGCTTAATAAGCCAACATGCGTAACACTAGCGGCAAATTTACTGATTTTACTGCCTTGCGCATTTAACTGATGCCCATTTACATTCACTTTATAATTTTTTTGTTCAAGATAAAGTTTTAGCTTATCTATCGCTTGAACTGGCGTAATACCGGAGAATTCACCCATTTCCACATAGGGCATTTTACTAATCTGATTAGAATTAAAAAACAATAACGGTTTTTTATATAATTTATATTTAGGAAATACACGTTGCATACTACAGGCAATCATATTAATGGTCAATAAAGCAATAACAATTAAGAAAAAATTACTATGAAAGATATCTGTAATCCCAAGTTTATCGAGGAATAGCGCATTTTGTTCACCAAATTGCTCAGTTACTTTTTCCATACCAACTTGCGATTTTTGTGGACACCAGGCACCAATTAAAATAATACTTATAAGTGTTGACATCAGGAAAATCGTAAGTTTAACCGAAGCAAAAACATTGGTTTTAAATAATTTACCAAAAATATTTTTATACTGATTTAAATAATTTGATTTATTAGCCATTTTTTAGTTTATTTGAAGAATTACTTGGTGAACAATTTTTTCTAAGGCATCTTTATATGGTGAAGCAGTTACATTATGAAGACTTTTTAGACTTAAGTCAGCATACTTTTTAGCCAAATCAATAGTTAACTCAATACCGTTATTATTTTTTATTATTGTCATAGCTTCAGCTAGTCCAGATGGTTCATTAACTAACTGTTTCTGAATTAATTCTTTTAATTTAAGGCTATCGCAGTGCTCTTGCTGTAATACATAAATTGTTGGTGCCGTGATTACGCCATTTTGCAAATCACTACCTAAAGGTTTACCTAATTCACTGGCTTTACCTAAAATATCCAGCAAATCATCAATAATTTGAAAACAAATACCAAGGTTTAAACCATATGCTTTCAAATCTAACACTAGTGAATTATTAATCTGATTTAGGATGCCACCACCGGAACTTGCTGCAGCAAATAAAGTTGCTGTTTTACCAATAGATTTTTGAATATAGGTATCAATGGTAATATTGGTATTAAATACGTTAAGCATTTGTTTTATTTCACCAGCACAAAGATCACCTAAGACTTGACCATAAATTCCAACAATTTCTGGCTGCATAAGTCGACTTAAACATACTGAGGCCTGGGCAAATAATAAAT
The DNA here is from genome assembly GCA_027371815.1 of Candidatus Melainabacteria bacterium. GTDB lineage: Bacteria > Cyanobacteriota > Vampirovibrionia > Obscuribacterales > JAKAZS01 > JAKAZS01. The sequence continues at coordinate 12,961 of DAHXLC010000303.1, forward strand.
CACCCATTAATACAGCTACTTTATCATTTTTTTCACTATTTAATGTTGCATAACCTCGACGCAAGTTAGAATTATCAATAACATCATCATGAACCAAACTAGCCGTATGAATTAACTCAGATAAAGTGGCATGAATAATATGATTACGGGACAACTTTAAGTTAGGCAAACTAGCATAAGAAGCTAAAATAGCCACCATGGGTCTTAATCTTTTACCGCCACTTTGAAAAATTTGACCTAATAATTCACGAATATAAACATTGTCATCAATTAGATTAGAAGCCAATAACAATTCAACTGATTCCATTTCCGGTTGAATTAATTTATATAATTCAGCTAAATTAGCTGATGATTTCCAAATTGTTGAAGTTTTGACCAAAATTAGTTACCTGCTAAATTTAATTGCTGCCTAAAGTTAAAACTCTTTTGCCATATCCTTAGTCATATGTTTAAATCCATGTCTAAGCTTACTAAATACACCTTTTTGCTGTTTAACCGGTGCGCCTCTATCTAAATTGTTAAACTGATTTATTGAATCTTTAGTGAACATATTTCCTGAATTAATAAAATTATTAACATTGCTGCCCTGGACAATTCCCGGATTGGCTAATTTATGACCGGATTGATTAACCTTAGGCAGAGTCGACTTGGTATTAACTAAAGACTTAACTTTAAATGCTTTAACTGACTTTGCCGAATTATTAGCAGTCGTTACCGGTTTAATATTTGACTTTAACGAATTAGCAGCAGGAATTACCGAATACTGATTTTGTTTATCCTGGTCATTTGCTATAAAATAAAGCTCGGAAAACTTTTGGGCAGGGTATTTAATTAAAATTTGGGACTTAGACATATTAAGGTTGCCAAAATCAGCAGTACAAGTTGACCGATTTAAAGGTAAAAGATCAAGTCCAAACATAAAAATAAACATTTTGGTTACCGGGAAACTATAGCTTTAAAACGGGCCGAACGAGGAAGTACCTGGGCATTCTGACGATAGTAAATAGAATTATGATCCTTGGTTTTAAAATTAAATTCATTGGAAATTGAATTGCCAATCATTAATGGATTTTGCGTTGGTTTAGCAAAGCGAAAAGCTTCTTGGCCAAAACTTTGGACAGTTGAATGGGTTGGGCTATTAAAATTGAAACTAGGACTAACTATAAATTTTGAAGGTAAATTAGTCCCAGGCACATAAACATAAGCTTCATTAGGATTAGTTTTAATAGGATAAGCGTCTAGCGTCCCTTTAACTATGCTAGAATCCAAAGGATTAACCATACTTTGACCATGACTTTGCATTACACGAGCCGCAAGCGGATCATGACGGCTTAACCAATGGATAAAAAATAAATAACCAATCAAGCCTGAAAAAAGGACAAAAAATAAAAACCCGGGCGATAATGTAATACCTTCTAGTAACAGTCCAAGTCTTATACCTGGCAGTACACCCATTGGCAAGCCATGAGGATTACCACTTTGGGCATGAAGAATATGATGATGATTGTGAAGACCTAAAAGCTGAGCAATAATACTATGATGACCTGGAGTAGCTGCGCCACTATGACCACCATGATGACCACCATGGTGTCCCCCACCATGATGCTGTCCGCCATGCATAAAACCACTACTCATATTTATTAACCATTAATCATTGATTGACACAAATTGATTGACTGATCTTGGGCAATTTATAGCTAAATTATAAAATAAATAAATATGAATTATTGAATTAAATAGCTATTTACAACTTATATTAAAACATTTCTTATATAAGTTGTAAATAGCTATAAAGTTAAAGACATCAATAACTAACTAATTTAATTGCCAAAATTACGCACGGCAATTAAATTAATTTATTTTAACGAATTTCAATCCCTTCAACTTGAATAAGCCTATCTTTCAAAGCTTCAACAATTTTGGGTAATTCCATCAAAGCTGGTAACCGCTCTTCGATATAACTTATATGTCGAGTAAGATCAATTGATCTATCCATTAGCCTAATAAGTATTTGCTGCGCTGCTACTAACTGGCGTTGATTGTCAATAATTTGAGTGCCTAATTTCGCAATCTCCATTCTTTGATCAATGCCCAAAGATACTAAATCTGTAAGCCTTTGCGATAAATTAGTGAGCTGCTGATTTAGTTCATTAAGCATTTCATCACTGGCTTGATAAGTTATACCGGTTGACTGATTATCACTATAAATACCTTCAAACCCATCTAGACTTAAAGATGAGCTATTTTCGCCTACAACATTCTTTCTTAATTCCGACATTAATCCCCCTTAAACACTTGATACCATACTCAAATATGGTGCTTTTTAAATATACAATTTCTATCTTTAATAATTTTTGACACCATGCCACTATGGTGGCAACTCTCAAATTATATACTACTTATAAAATAAGTAAAGGGGTTTTTGAAAAAAAATTATTTATTTGTATATACAACCTGGCCATTTTTAATCACTTGACCTATTGGATTAATTGCTAGGTTATAAGGAATTTCTTCAAGTGACTCTAAATTTAAAATATTGATATCTGCATTATAGCCAATATCAATTTGCCCAACATAAGCTTGCGCACCAACAGCACAGGCCGCATTATAAGTTGTGGCCGTTAAGACTTCTTGCGGTGTCATTTTTAATTTAAGACA
>DAHXLC010000306.1 GCA_027371815.1 Candidatus Melainabacteria bacterium
TATAGAAAATAATTTAGTAAGACTAAAAGATGTAATTACGAATAACCCTTGTGAATTTGAAAATTTAAAATCAATTTTAGATTATTTTACATAAAGTTTTTAAAAACCGAAATGTCTCACTAATTATGGATACACACGGGAATGATAAACCCACCACCATGATTTGCCATAGCAATAATGGCTTTAGCTAATCGTATTGCATCATTTGATTGCCTAACCATGACAACTAAAAATGCTCCATTAACAATTTGTATATTTTTGATGAACTCAATTATTATTAGCCCAAAGTTAGCGTTCCCCCAGCAATATTTAACACAGATCAAGGGAGCCAATATACAAGCGATGATTTTACATAAAGACTTATAGAGCAAAACATTTAAACAAGTATGGATGGTAAAGGCTGTTACATAGACAATATTTTAAAGACAAGAAATATGAAGTGCGGTTCACTTCACTAATTAAATACAAAACCTAACCCCACTTAACTAAGCTTAACCAGATTTTGTTCAAAACTTGAATGGACATTAACACCCCTTTTAATTTTTTCTAAAATAGCGTCAACTTTTGGCAAATTGCTGTATTTATTTCTGCCAAATGGAATGGCACCTTGTTTAAATAAAATCTGATTTCCATTATTAAAATCAGATTTATCACTAGCAATAGCTACAAAAAGCGGTATATTAATTTCAAGACATAATTTACCACAAGCCATACTGCCACCAGTTTCACGAGCCTCAATTAGTACCATGGCTTCACTTAAACCACATATAACATTATTTCTGGTCATGGCATTACCAACACTCCAACTATCATTGATGTCAAATTGGCTAACAACAAGAACATTATTCCAGTTCCAGTGTTTTTCTAAAACGTTTTTAATTCTAAAATTGAGAATACCTTCAGGCAAAACAAATACTGTAGTACCACTAGATTCTAAGGCTGTTTTATGAATTTCTAAATCAACACCATTAGCATAACCAGATACAAGATTAATGTTATTTTGAATTAATAATTCAGCCGTACCTTTAGCAATATTTAAGCCTTGTAAACTAGCTTGTCTTGAACCACAAAAACCAATTGATACTTTATTTAATAATTCAATGTTACCTTTTAAATATAAAACAGGTGGAGATTTTTTACCTAATGATTTAATAAGGATTTGTGGGTAATTTTGATCACAAATAGTTAAAACATGAATATTGTGTGATTCAAGAATGTCTTTAAAATCTTTAAGGTTATTTTCCCAAGCCAGAAATTGGTTAATTTGATCTTGGTTCAAAAACATTGGTAAATTATCATTACTGCTGAAAAATTCACTAAAACCAATTCGTTTTTTTTCAAGATAATTATAAATCGACCAAATTTTAGCTTGACCAACCCCTTTAATTTTTAGTAATCTTATAATTGTTAAGGAATTTTCAGGAATAGTCATAACTAAATACCTCAATTACCAGTAGTTTATCATACATTTTATATTATTGTGATAGAATAATTATATATTTCTCTCAGTGGCTAATTTTTGTGTCTAACTTATTGGATCCACTTAATTGGACTCAATTTTTCAATGCGAACTAATTAATTCCTTGCGTGCTTGTAAACTCATTTTACCTCCTCAATAATTTGAGATAACTCTAGTTGTCATGGTTGGATTTTTGGTGATTCAATCAATCAAGACTATATAAGTGAAAATTTTTATATTAACTATCAACCCACTGAAGTACCAGGGTTGAAAGCTTGTTGTGAAAATATCAATTCAATTTACAACGAACCATATTTAGCAGAGCGAGAATGGTGTTATTTAGTTTTTATGGTTAGAAACAGTTTTGCAATATTAAAGTCTACTAACCCAAAAATTGCATTAACTTTGCTTCAAATTTGGCAAAGTTATAACTACCCAATTTTTAAAAGACTCATTTTATACGCAAGTGTACAAAATTGTCAGTTAGATAATGACTATGATAATCAAATTTATGAGATAACTTTATCAACTTTTTTGAAAAATAATTGTGAATTAATGTTTAATTGTATTTATTTTGATGAAATTATAAAATTTATAAATAACTTTAAATGTTCAAAACCAGGTTTATCTGAAAAAATTCTCGATGAGCTTGTTAATATTGATTTTGATAAAATTAAATTACATATTGTAAAAACAAAAGAAATATTTGATATTTTAAAATCAAATATTTCTGACTTTAACAGTCATTATAAAAATTTATTTGAGACTGTTAATGAAAAATTTGAAATTTATAATTTCATCAAAATAAATACAAT
>DAHXLC010000088.1 GCA_027371815.1 Candidatus Melainabacteria bacterium
AACTCTTCTAAACAAGGTACCGTTAATTCCGAAAAACCACTGCGTGTCTAGAAATTTGGCTAGCTAATCACTCAACAACCAAATAAATATCTAATTAGAATTCACCCATCTGACCAAAACCAGTCATCGGACCATCATCACCAAAGAAGTCCTGGCCACCAAACTGTGTTTGGACATCGTGCATAAAATCCTGCGAATCATTAAAATATCCTGGATCATCAGTATTGGGCACTTGATCCTGATAATAGCCCCAGGGATATCCTTTCATTAATTTTTTGCGCCGCATAAAAGCTGGTTTTTTGACCAGACCCAAACCAATGGATAAAATGGTAATAAAAATTAATTCTGTTAATAATAATTTAACCCATTGCAATTTCATCACCTCTTGATTTAAATTATTTTAAAAATAACAATATTTAAAACAAACTACAATGGTAATAATACTATTGTTTTTACATTATCCAATTTTTGTACAACACAATTATAACCGTAAGGCAATTATAAATCAGCCAAATTTCTAGACACGCAGTGGTTTTTCGGAATTAACGGTACCTTGTTTAGAAGAGTTGTTATAGTTGTTATTATTAGGATTATTTTGATTACGTTTGAAATTTTCAATATAACGCCTTAAGGCTTCTCTAATCAAATCAGAACGATTACGATGCTCGGCTAAAGCAACCTCATCAATTTCTTCTAACAATCCACTTGGTAGTGCAACTAAAACTTTTGGCATTTCTATCCTTTCCCACAAAAAACTAAACCAACAACCAATCATCATAACAAAATGCAGACCTGATAAGCCAAATCAGGAAGAGGTAATTTATTGAATTTACTTTACTAACCAACTTACATTTATATTACATAGCTATATATAATTTATACCATGTTGCTAATTTTTAAAAGGGCTAAAAGTCAATAAAAACAAAATCTAATATAGAATTTTTTTTATATTTCTCGAAACTGCCAAAAAATTGGCAATATATCTATTTGTTAAATGATAAAACTTTTTTCAATATAAGATTTGTAATTAAATACTTCAATTAGTAAAATTATAATTAAGAATGTCTAAATCTTTATATCTAAATAATGAAGGTGGTTGCAGTGTTAAGCTAAGTTCAAACAAACTTAGTAAGTTAATCGCATCTATAGATAACCAAATTATCCCTGAAAATCTGTTAACCACTTTATCTGATCATGAAGATGCTTGCGCTTACAAGCTTAGGCCAAATTTAGCCATAATTAATACCTTGGATTTTTTTCCACCAATGGTGGAAAGCCCCTATTTATACGGCCAAATCACGGCTTGCAATGCACTATCAGATATTTATGCTATGGGTGGTGATCCACTGATTGCGCTTAATCTTTTAGCTTTCCCAGTCCATGACTATGATTTAACTATAGCACAAGAAATTTTGCAAGGTGGAGCAGCAATTTTGCAAAAATCTAAGTCAATTCTGGGTGGTGGACATTCAATTCACAGCAATAGTCTACTATATGGACTAAGCATAACAGGTACAGTTCAACCTGATCTGATCTGGAAAATGTCTGGAGCTAAACCAGGAGACAAAATAATTTTAACAAAAATGCTGGGTACCGGTATTGGTAATCTAGCAGCTACCAACAACCTTTTAACCAACAATACCAAATCCTTGCTTTATCAAAGCCAGATTACCCTTAACCAAACAACTAAAAACATCGCCAGTCAATTAACTTATTTCCCCGAGCTTTTAGAATTAGTTAAAGATGGGATTGTTCCAGCCTGTACCTATGAAAATCGTAAAAGTTATGAAAACCATGTTCTCTTTGCCAAAGACATTCCTTTATACATTCAAGACTTATTATTTGATCCACAAACATCGGGCGGCCTTGCTTTAGCACTCGAAGCTAATCAGGCACAATCTTTAGAGCTTGAGTTGAAAAACAATAACATTATCGCTAATATTATCGGTGAATTTAGACCAACGACAAAACCACAAATCAAAGTGACAAATTCATGACTAAGCCTTACGATTTGCGACACAAACCATGCCCAGAACCAGTCTTAACCGTAAAACGCCTTTTTACCGAAAATCCTAATCTTACTCATTTAAGCGTTATGGTAAGTGATGAAGTCAATGTTAATAATTTAAAACGCTTTGCCCTCAATCAAAATTTAAATTTTAAAGTAGAAAACCAAAGTGATTATTACCTGCTATTCTTCAGTAAAACAAATTTTAAGCCAATCCTAGACCATCACAACGCTTTAAGCAATTTGGCCAAAAATGAATTTGATTTAATTAAGTCAAACACCGTTATATTTATTACCAACGATACATTAGGTACTGGCGAACCTGAATTTAGCAATACTTTAATGGATTTATTTTTACAAAGTCTAGAAACATCAGAACACATACCCAGAGCCTTGCTGCTAATTAATCGAGGAGTTCTACTTCTTTCGCCAGATTCTAGTAGCAGCATTAGCCTGAATGCCTTACAGGCTAAAAATATTGAAATACTTGCCTGTGGTTTATGTTTAGAATATTACAAAATAAAAGAATTTATCCCTAAAGATCAAATTACCAATATGTACAATATTATTGAAATGCTAATGACCAGTTCAAAAGTAATTAAACTTTAAAAAATATCACAAATTTAACTTTCTGATTCAAGCCAATTTTCGTTTTAATTTCTGGAAATGATCAACTTCTTTAAGCATAGGCAATTGCTGCCGATTAATTTTTTGCGAAATATTTTGCGATAATAAATATAAAACTTTAAGTATTTCTTCTTCCTTAGTTTTTTTAGTTACAAGCTTACGTAATTTATAAATTTGATTAAGATAATTTGACTGGTCAATTTCGTTATAATCTAAAATTTTTCGATTATGTTTGCAAAATAAAACTTCTTCAATGCTTGAACTGGCTATTTTACCATTAACACCTATATTAGCTCTGATTTCATCGGGTGACTGAAACAATAAATGAACAAAATCTACTTGCTCCCATAAAAGCAAGCCAAATCGTACTTTTAACACAATCGGCTCTAACATCAAAGAATTAGGCTGGTTATTTAAATCAGCATTAGCTAAATCTCGAAGACAAGCTATTCGAGCATAATTATAAGCCTGGAACATATTGGTACAAAAGAAATTTAAATTACCCTTACCAGGAATAAATTCGCCCAAGCGATTAATTTCCATACGTCGATAACAATTTGTACCGTGATATAGATAAACTACATTTCCCAAATCATTACCATTATTAACTACTTTAGCTTGAAACTGAGCTAAAGTAGGTGGTGGATCAAAATATGGTAAATTATCCAGGCCAAAAACCTCATTTTATTTAAAATTAGAATAACATGCTTTCTAAATATTTAATTCCCAATAAAATAAAAATAAAACCATTATTAAAATTAATTTTATTTATTTAATCAGAATAACATTTATCTCGCGCAATAATTCTACTCAAGAAATTAAAGAAGTCAGTGAAGAAGGTATTCAAAAAATTCGTCAGGCTTTACAACAGGCCTTTAAAGAAATTCAGATTGCACGAGATAAATGTTATT
>DAHXLC010000314.1 GCA_027371815.1 Candidatus Melainabacteria bacterium
TAACAATTATGAGAGTTGTTCTAGGCAAAAAGCTCTCAATAGTTCAAAAATTTCTGGTCGTAATCTTTATTTATAAGGCCAAATTTAATAGTTAGAAGACTTTTTAAAGTTTCGGCTTTACCTTTAGCTATGCCCTCGGCTTTGCCTTTAGCTATACCCTCGGCTCTACCTTTAGCGATGCCTTTAGCTTCGGCCTTAGGAATATCATTGGCTAGCATTTCTTCCTGGCGTTTTTTATAGCCTAATTCATAAAAATCAGTAGTTTCTGGATTAATGTAAATACTCATTTTATTATCCTCAATTATATGTTTTAGCTTTATTATACTTTTTTTCCATAAGTTACACAATGTTTTAATAATTCAACAATTAGCTTCTGCGACCCAACATAAAACATAATCTGAATAATCGGCAAATTATATTCAAAATTTACCAGAGTATAATAAAGTAAACAAAAACACCACCTTAAATCAACTTTGACGGTGGTGGTGTTTTTGAAAATTAAAAAATTAATAATAAATCGACCAAGAAATTTTTGAACTATTGAGAGCTTTTTGCCTAGAACAACTCTCATAATTGTTAATTTTGTTTTTGATAATTTAAAATTAGTATAAAGCATTTTATAAATAATTTTTTTTATGCCTTTTAGTGCCTGAAAGCATAATTTGTATCAAATTAATGACGCATCGATAGGGTACTTTATGGCCTTACCTTAATTTGGTATTAAATTATCTAAATCATGATTTCTTAAATATTGAATAAAGTCAGCCTTTAAATCCAGGCCTTCTTTACTAAAGTTAATTGGTACAAAGGGCGTTTTAAGCTTTATAAAAGTTACCCGTTGATCTTTAGATAAAGGCATACCATAGTCATTATACCAATTGACAGATGAAAGGCATCGTACAACTCCAGGTTCCATTAGGGTTGATGTAGATATAACTTCGTTTTGAAGAACCTTAGTAATTCTATTAGTAAATTTATTAATATAAATCTCACAGGATCTTGATAATTTCGTATAATTTGAACTTAGATAATCACCAGGTTTATAATAATATTTCATACATTTAACAACCTCACTAGCCTCATTATGTGCATTAATTTCAGTAAAAATTGGCAACATAATAGTATCCCAAATATTACTATATTTATCTATTTGAATACCAAAGTTATAATCACACTCAGATAACAATATACGATCAGGTTGATCTAAAATTGGGTTGGTTGATTTTAAAACTAATTCATATCTTTGACGCCAAGATCCTGCCAGCCAGTTAGGAATGCGATACCAAATTCTTGATGATTTAATCTGACATTTTAAAAGATTTTCGTCATAAACAGTGCCAGCGCGCAAATAGGCTGGTACTGGTTCAAGGCTTGCGCTATGTTCTATGCCGGCCTGAAGTACCTTATTTGGTGGCAGTTTATATTTATCAGGAATATTAGAATTAGAATTTGTATCTTCAAGTAAATCCTTAATCTCATACTTTGGGCTATTAGTTTGAGCTGAACTTATTTTGTCATTAGCAGTAATAATGCTATTATCAGACGTTGTATTTAAATTATCAGAATTATCTAAATCTGATATATTAGCATTATTGTTATTAAATTTAGCTGATTCTGAATTAAAATCTTTATTAAAATCAACTGGTTTTGCAGGAGATAATTTTTGAGTATTGGGTATAGTAGTTAAAGATGGCTTAGACGATTTAGCAATATTGTTATTATCATTTTTTTTATCAAGTCTTAAACTTAACTTATCCTGATTAATTAAAGCAGTACCAACTAATTTCTTATCTGAGTCAATAGGCTGTAATACTATATTTGACCAAATTTGCTGTAAAATTGAACCTGGCTTAGGCTGGCCAGAGATAGCTTCACAGGCTAAGTCTTTAAAATAGTATTTATAATTTTTTTGAGAAATTTCCAAATAATGTTTGCAAATAAACTCAGAATCAGTGATTTGCAAACTACAGTCTAAATGATTATTAGACTGCTTAGTAATTTGCAAGGCGATTTCATAAGACTGCCCAGAATATGTATTAATGCCTTTGCCTAACCAGTTACCAATTATAGTTTGATTGACGGTAGAAAGCTTGGTAGTTTTGGGTGCTTTTGCAGCAAGTAATTTTTGGTATAAAGTTAGATAATTAAGCATTATAAAAAATATTAATATTATTTTAATTTTTCTAGACATGCTTTTAGCCCTTAATTTAATTCATTTAGTTTAACAGATTATTTACTACTTACCCAAGTTACCAGCCTGAGGTTTTCCTTATTTAGCAGTAAACATCATACTATTGGAATTTATTATGCTATTTGAAAAAACAGTTCTTTAAATTTTTAAAGCGATAAATAGTTTAACATAAAATGAAATTTAATGTCTATTGTAAAAACTTTCGGTATATTCAAAATATTTTCAACTTAGCTTTTTCTTTAGTTTTAAATAAAGATGGCTATAAGGTTAACCTAAAAAAACAAAGGCTTACGAAATTATCAAGAATTAAGGCTATATAAGTGAGTCCGCTAATAAGTCTACTTTATTTATAAAATTTCACTGATATGGCTTAACATTTAAAATAAATTTGTTGATTTGTGATCGGATTTATCTATATTCAAGCGATGATTTTACATCAAGACTTAAAGAACAAAACATCCAAATAAGTAGGTTGGCAAAGGCTGTTACATAGGCAATATTTTAATAGAAAGATTTTGAAGGTTCATTAAATATAAAGACTTATTTATAAAAGACAATATTAATGTTTAAGAATTAATAAATGGTATTAGAAGCTATATTAATTTTTATAATTTCAAAAGTCCACATGAGTCTTTAAGTTATAAAACTCCAGCTGAAATTTATTTAAAAAAATAAGCTTCAGCTAAATAAAAATGAATTAGCAAATATATGATTTATATTTTTTATGGTATGCTTTTAAACCATTACTTGCAGAACAAGAGGAAAGTTGTCTAAAAAACAGGAG
>DAHXLC010000320.1 GCA_027371815.1 Candidatus Melainabacteria bacterium
GGTCTGGCCAAATGATTTTCCATTTCTTAAAAATCTTCTAAATATTAATCAAACTGAGTCTCAAATTGAATTTAGTCTTTGTTTAAATAATATTGATTTTCCTTTTATTGAAGATCATTGTATTGGTGGTGTTATTGATAATTTAGCTAATAAGGTTTTTATTTTACCACTTATGGTTAGTTTAGAAATTTTAGCACAAGCTAATGCCTATTTTACTAATAATGATAGACCTAGTCAGATAAATGACATTAAAGCTCTTAAACGTATTAAAATTAATCCTGACACAGCTAATATACTTATTAAATGTAAACTTGGCGATAATGTAATTCACAGTAAAATTTATTTATCAGCTAATAATTCTTTTCGAAACGGTTCAAATTTAGTTAACGATTCGAATTTATTTGATGAAGCTAATTTAGCTCTTAGTGCTACATTCGTTTATAGTGAATTTAATAATAAACTATTATTAAATTCACATTCAGGTATTGATTCAACCAATAATATATTATCAAATGCATTTTTAGCTAATGACTTAGTAGATACAAATAGTTCATTATTAAATCTGCATTCAGACAAGAAGTCTACCATCAATATTTTAGCTGATCCGGTTTTTACTAATAAAAAAAATTGTATAATTACTAATCTTTATGATTTAAATTCAATGTTTCATGGCCCTAAACTTCAGGCGACAAAATTAATTAATCAGGTTTATGAAAATGGAATTATTACAATTTTAGAAGCTCGCGAACATTATTCTTGGTTTCAGCATCCTTTAGCTAATTCTCTTTATCGTGATTTGTTAATTAACCCATTATGCCTAGATAATGCTACGCAGGCAGCGTATTATTATTTAATCAACAATAAAGAAATGGTGCAAGCCTTGTTGCCTTTTCATATAGATTGTATAAATTTTAATGATTTTATTGCTGCCTATAAGCAAAATATTGAAGTTAAATTAGTTATAATTCAAAATGATTCCTTATATTTAAAAGCTGATATCATTTTGAGTTCTCATGCCAATACTCATGATATTGAAATTGCCTCTATTACCTGGCGTAAAATAAGAGTTAGTCCGTTAATTCAAAATTATATTTTTAATGCAAAAGATAATTATATATCGCAAAATATTGATTTATCAACTTTTTCATTACAAACTATGGTATCCAAACACAAATTTGCTATTACTTATCTAAAGTTAGATCAATTATTAACTGATGAAGCCGCTAATAATTGGCTATTTGATTATATATTAACTAATAACGAATTCTTAGAATATACTTTAATTAAAAATAAGATCCAACAAAATGAATTTATTTTAGCAAAAATTGCTCTTAAAGATGCTATCAGGCAAAGTTTAAAACAGCAGAATGTTAATTTGTATCCATGTGACATTAATATTAGTAAACAAATTAATGGTGTTCCATTAGTTAATATTTTCCAGACTAATTTAAATAATAACGTTATGATTAATAGTATCAGTCACTCACTAATTATTTCTACTAGTCATAAACCTAATATTGCTATTGCTATAGCAAGCTGTGATCCTGAAATTAGTAGAATTGGCATTGATCTCGAATTTATTAATGCGGATATCTCTCTAGATAATAATTTAGCTTTCTCTAAGGATGAAATTGAGCTTTTATCTCAACATGATGCCCCTAATATAAATAAATTACTAATTCAGTTGTGGAGCGCTAAAGAAGCTTATGGTAAAGCCTTAGGTATTGGTTTAAGCTTTAATCCCCGTAATCTGATTTTGCAAAATATCGATGGTCTTAGATTCACCCTAGCTTTAAAAGATGGATTTGTGTTGAATCAGCCCCATTTAGCTGATAATGCTAAGGCTTATGCTTACTGTTTTGATCAAATTATTGCTGATTATATATTAGCGGAC
>DAHXLC010000330.1 GCA_027371815.1 Candidatus Melainabacteria bacterium
AAGCCTGGTTGTGGAGATGGTGGTGGGCTAATACCAGTGATGGTTAAGGCCGTAGCGGGGCTATTATTCATTTTGGTTTTAAATCTTGATTTTTTCATGTTTAGGTTCAATCCATTTGTTGTTTAAGATTGATAGATAAAGATCATCAAAAGTAATTGGTATCTTTTCTTGTTTAATTATTTTAGATGTAAAATGATGATTAATGAATTTTTGAACTGGTGTTATTAATGAAATTATAATGCAGAAGCATAGAATTTCAAAATTCAAAAAATTAAATGTAAACTCAATTGGGTGAAAATAATAATAAATTGCAATTCCACAATTGATAATAATTAATAACACAACATTTAATATAAATAAATCATATATTGAATAAACTATAAAATATTTGTCGTAGTAGCTTTTAGGTAAAGAAGAAAAGCAGTTAGTTTTAAAATTCTTTTCAATTGTCATAAAAAAAAACCAACCTTCATTTATATCTTTAATATATTTCTGAAGAATAAAGTTATTTAAATTAGAATCAAAATATTCCTCAATAAATTTTTTTACTTCGCCTTCACTATTATTATTATTATTATTTTCTATAGACATATAAATACCGCCTTAAGGTAGTTAATTATAATTACTGTTTTGAAAAAATTAGTTGTTTGATATAAAAATAATCATAAAATATGCTATTGGCATACTTGTAAAGATTGTCAATATTGGTATCGACCAAATCATTAGTTTGACATTCCATTCTTTTTTTAAAATCCATATAAATCTTAATGAGTTTATTAATTCAAATGGTATTAACCAAAGTAAGCTAATTCTTAATGTACTATTCAAGATATTTAAGTTAATAATATTCCCTGCAGGTGAAAATGTAAAAAATGTAATTAAAGATATTACTTGTATTAGAAAAGGATAAGTAATTACAGATATGATAAAATGAAAAAAATCTTTAAAATTATTTAGAATCATTGTAGATGGGGGATCAATCGTATTTATTATTATTATGATTATAATAGAGCATAAAACCCAGCTTATGATATTAGTGATAAAATATATTAAAAATCGACCTTTTAAGCTTTTTAACATAAAATGATTATTTTGAATAAGAGAAAGTATAAGGTTTAATACTTCCTGAAACATCGAAGTTTATGTCAAATGTTGAACCATGAAATGATTGACCCCATCTCGTGGCCGCTTCTGCTATTGGGTCTCTATTACCCGAGTTAAAATCATAGTAATCTGGATTTAAGCTGTAATTACCTGTAATAGTATATGAATTGTTATTGTTAACAGTCAATTGACCGTTAAAATTTAGCGTTAGGGAACCAAATGACGCCCATTCTGCAAAGTAATACCATGGAAAAGTATAAGGTAAATTATTACATTTTATTTTGATTTTACTACCTGGTGGACATTTTTTTGCCTTTTCGATAGCACCTAAAATACAATGAGCCCAATTTATATAATTTTGAATTGCAAAATCACTCATATTGATATCAGAAGAATTTGAAAAAGTAACCGGCATGCTAGTTCTACCCATATAATGGGACAATAAAACTGCTGGCCAAGTTATGTCAAACAACCCACTAGGATCTCTGCCTGCCACAGGATCATTCATCACATAGGCATAAAGATTAATGCCACCAGCTTCACCAATGGGATCGCGCGTAAGAAAGCGGGCTAAGTTTGGGTTATAGGCTCGGTACATGGTTAAGTTAAGGCCACTAGGGGCATGGTAGTAGTAGCCTGCGTATTGAAAATCACTATTTATCCCTGGCGCCTGGCCATTAACGCCAGAACTTGCTTGCGCTTGTCCAAATACCGTATAATTATA
>DAHXLC010000007.1 GCA_027371815.1 Candidatus Melainabacteria bacterium
GGGCAGTATTATTTAGCTGCTCGAGCGCTGGTTGATTCATCTTTTGCGGATGTTATTCCTGTTAGATATTCGCATTTATTAAGCAGTCGCATAAAATTACTGTTAATTAAGGCTAAAAATGCTAAATCTGATCAGCATATAGCTCCAGGGGATGAGGATTTAGACAATTTGCCCCCACCAATTCCTGATGCTAATTTAAATAATGTCAATAGCCGTGGCAATTTGCTTGCACCACCTAATTCACACGTAAATAATGTAATTTCTAATTAAATTAGGTATTGGGCATTTTAGGTTAATAATTTAGGTCTAATATAATTAAATAAAGTTAAGAATTACTTATTTTAACAAGGATAATTTAAAATGTTATTAAAATGAGGTTAATGATTTCGTGATACCAGCTTTATTAATTAGAAAGTCAATTGACTGGGTACGACATAACAAACAATTTGAAAATTCTAATCCTTATTCTCGTTGTGAAGAGGTCGTTAAGACTTGTCAAAAACTCTGGGATGAATTAATTGGTATTTCGGATAACAGTTTAATTGAATTAGCAGCTATTACAGCTTACTGGCTGGAGTTTTTTCATACTGAGGATCCTTCTAATGATGAAATGCAATGGAGTGACGGTTTAAAAAAACGGGCTGGTCAATATGACTCGTTTGAGGATTGGCAAAAATGGTTTGTTCAGTCTTATGCAAAAGTCTATAAAGAAAATAATATTTGGTCGGGAATACTTATGACTTCCTGGGCCTATACCCATCAGTATGAATTAGTCTATACTAATGAATCTTGGACTTTTAGTGAATCACAGTCTTATTTACCGACTTCGGAAATGTGGCGGCTGGAACCCCATATAAATTTAGTAAAAGATCTTATTAAAAAAATCTGGCTGGCCGAAATTGATCTTTATGAAAATCAAGGCTTTATTATTGAAGAAATTAGTAATTTATATCTGGGTAAAATTGAAGGTTTAGGATTCGATAATAAAACAATTTTTTTGTCCTATCCACCTGGATCCAATCGACCTAAACAGGAAATTGAACTGGCTAAAATCATTGCTGATTTAATTTCACCTATAGCTGATGACGGTTATCGTCGTTTGGACAATATTATTTTTGCTGATGACCATTTGGATCTTACCTCATTTTTAGCTAAAGCCAAATATGTTTTAGAAAGCAATCGCCGTTATCATGAATTACTCTTTGAATCCAATGAGGAAAAAGCCTTAATGCAATTATCCGTTGAAGGCTGGCTGGTTAATGAGGAATTATTAACTAAGTTAAAATAAATCTTGGCTCATTAATATATTAAATTTCAACCACAAAAAAAGTTGTCAACTAAAGCAAAAAACACGGATAGGATCTTGCCTGATATAGATTTCCCTGATTCTGCTGGCTTGATTTTGGCAGAAAATGCTCTTGATCATTTTACCATCCGCGTCTGTTCGTAGTTTAGGACAACCATGTTAGTCGTCTGGTTTAAAAGCTTAAGTTAAAATTGATTGAAATTTTATTGGTTTAGTTTAAAATTTAATCTAATTTCACTTGACAATAGTTGAAAATAAGATAAAATTAATTTTAGCTAAATAAATATTTCAGATTATTACTACAGTTAGCAACTTGCATTACTAATTTTTTAAGGCCAAATAAGGCAGTTTTATGTTTCAATCTTTAATCAGAGGTTTTAAAATGATCCTAGCCAGTATTGAGCTAGGTTTAAAAGATCCGCGCATCATGATACCTTCATTTTTGATGGTTTTCATGAATTTTGTGTATACGGCAATTATTATTGTTCAGTTTAAGCTTAAGGTAAATCCTGTTGCTTCAGGCATTTCGAATAATTTTCATAAAATTACTCCTAATTCATTCCACCACGGTCAATCCTTGCATATGGTCTCACAGACAGCTGTTAGTGGTGCTTTTGAAAATTTTAATACCAATTTTATCGGACAGTACTTTAATCCGCAAGACTGTATGATTTATCTGTCCATAATAGCTATTTGGTGGCTAACTAATATAATTTTAGAAGGTATCACTACTGCTATGGTTTACACTAATTTAACGGATGGCCCAGGAAAAGCAAGTTTTGGTTTGGCTTTACAAGGTGTATTGCAAAGTCTGCCGGCGCTTATTGTGCTTGGTTTGGTTACAGTTGTAGCTAAACGGCTGGTTGGTTGGATGCGACATCACCGTGGCTCTGGCGTTTTAGGTTTTGGTATTGATTTTATAGCAGGGATAGTAGAAGTGTTTTGGACTATGGCAGGCCATTTAATCTTACCGGCAATTATTATTGAAGGCAATTCATTCTGGGATGCCCTGAAACGAGCCGATCAAATTGCCCAGGGTAATATCATAACGATTGGCTTTGGTGAAGTTGAAGTTGAAGGATTATGTAAAATAATGAATTTTTTCGTACTGCTTATGGCTAGTATAAGTGCTTTAAGCATGTATTTTAATCATGCTCAGATTCAATCCATTATGTTTATTGGTTCAGTTATTATGTGGGCCTGTCTCGTTGTTTCTTCAGCTGCTATGACTATTTATTTACGTTGTGCTTTTTATGCCTGTTTGTATGTCTGGGCTATCGAAGCCGAATCGGTTTCTTATGATGACCGTTCAACTATTAGACCACCAGCTCCGCTTGCTCAAGCTTTGACTTAATTATATTTATTGATTATTATAAACAGCTGATTATCAGTTTATGCCGTATTAGGGCAAGCTTTGATTTAATTATATTGATTGAGAATTTATCCCGTTAATTTAATTTATTAAATTGTATATCGATTGAACCTCTTGAAGATATGCGATTTCAGCCTTGCGGTATGGATTAAAAACTAGTATCCTATGATAAGTATTGGAGGAAAAATACTAGTTTTTATGGAAATTATTAAAAATAAACCAAATGTAATTAATGCTAATGAACGAGCTATTAAAATTTTTAAGTTCTTAAAAGCTATTCATGATGAAAATTATCCGATTATTACTGATATTAAAGAAGAAAATGATTTAATTTGGTTTGATTTATTGCCAGTTGATAGTAATTTAAAATTACCCAGTAATTTAACTGTTGTTGATAAGAGCCATACTTTATTAGATAAAAATGCCCAAGAGCAAAATGTTATCTTAGAAATTACCAGACCACAGCTTAAGCCGTGTCCAGCTCCAAACCAAAGTTTTCGGGAATATTTACCCCATAATTATGATGATATTAATCTTAGTAAGATTAATCCTAAAGATTTTTTGTTAAAGAAAATTGATGGTATAGAATATTGTGAATGTTTGCACTTTAATCTGCAGGCTTTAACCGAATATAATGACTGGCAGATTAAACGAAGTAATTGGTATTTAAGCGAAAGTGGTAAACTTGAATCGTATAAATTATTTGAAAAACTATTCACCTTATATGCAAAAATTCAAAAAGAAGGTGAAAATCTTGAATTAGTGGTGGCTAATGCTTTCATTGCCTGGAGAAAAGATTATAAGTCTTTAAATTATCCACTTATATTTCAAACGGTAACTTTAAAATTTATTCCAGCAATACCTAAATTCCAACTTGTCTTAAATGATAATTCAACCAATCTTTATGAACAGGCTTTAACCAGTTTTACGGATATTAGTCTGGCTCTTGAGGTAAACAGCAATTTATTTACTGATTTATATAAAGAAATAAAAGCAATTGACAATGTTGTCAATGTTGATGCAAGTACATTTAAGACTTTTATCCAAACGTTACATATCGATGGGCAGATTTTAAATTCGATACCTAGCAATATTCCTGAAACTCCTGGAATATATTTTAGGCCAGTATTTATGATAAGAAATCGTCAGTCAAGACTTTCTGATACTTTTGCCAAGATAATTTCAGCGATAAATAATAATGATACTAAAATCCCCGCTTCATTAAAAAAAATAATTGGTATTCATGACGATGCAGATATCTATTCTGAAGAAGTTAAGGTTAATACAGATACCCACAATGAATATAATTTAAATTACATTTCCATAGATAAATATTTAAAAGATATTTTATTAACAAAACCCTATAATATTGAACAAATTCAAATCATTGAGTATTTAAAGTCGAATAGTGCAGTATTAATCCAAGGCCCTCCAGGTACAGGTAAAACGCATACTATTGCTAATTTAATTGGTCATTTTTTAGCTAAAGGTAAAACCGTTTTAGTTACAGCCCATACGTCAAAAGCCTTGCAAGTTATCCGAGATAAAGTTGTGGGTAAATTACAACCACTTTGCGTAAGTTTGTTAAATAATGATTTGGATTCACGTAATCTATTAAGTGAATCGATTAGTGCCATAATTGATAAAATAACTCTGTATAGTGGTAAAACTGAAATTCTTCAAAATGAAATTGATATATTAAATCAGGAAAGAGATTTGCTTATTGATAATATAAGTGATACCAAAAAATATATTTATGATGCCAGAATAAGTGAATATGGAGATTTGTTTTTTAATAAACAAAAGTTTAAATTGGCTCAAGCTGCTCATTTTTTAAATCAAAATCAAGATTCATTAGGTTTTATTACTGGCAGTATAAACACGGAAACGTCATGTGAATTTAGTCAAAATGAATTTCAGGAATTATTACAGCTTAATGAAACTATTTCTACTGATATGGAAGTCATTTTAATTAAGAATATTGATCTTTTAAAGGTTATTCCTAAGCCCCAGGATTTTAACCTGTCAGTTACTTCAGTTAAAAATCTTGAAGAAGTTTTAATTCTTGACGATAATAATTATCTGTTAACAGTTAATAACCTGGATGAATTAGATGACAAATTAAAAATCGTAAATTGTGCAATATCAAAATTAAATCAGTTAATTAAAATTTTAGCTGATGATAATATCGATGCTCGTAATCAGCTGATTTTAGGTCTAAAGAATAATCTTAATTTAAAACCCTTAGATGATTTTTTAGAAAATGCAAATATTATTTTACATAATTATAAAGAATTAGAAAGTAAAATTATTGCTATCAATCCTCGATTTGACGTAAGTGTAGATTTTACTAAAGCCGTTATAATTTTACA
>DAHXLC010000012.1 GCA_027371815.1 Candidatus Melainabacteria bacterium
TTATATATTTAAGATTTTAATTTTAACTTAAGATCTTAAATAAATTGAAAAAATTTTAATTTTATAATAAACTTTAGTAATATTTTTTTTAGGAAATAAGTGATTTAGGATCTGGCTGCCAATTAATGATAAACAAGGAAATAAGCATTAAAGGTATTTTAATTGGCATAATTAAGGCATTAGGAACCAAGCCATTTACTTTGGGTAAACCATCCCAGAAAGCAATCCGATCGTTAGTAAAACAGATAATGCCTTTAATCATATACATGATCCCAAGCAAAATAACTATTACGCCAGTTATTATTCTTACATTATCACTTGACAGATAATTGCTTATAAATTCCATAATTATCAATTATTTCCTAAAAAAAATATTACTAAAGTTTATTATAAAATTAAAATTTTTTCAATTTATTTAAGATCTTAAGTTAAAATTAAAATCTTAAATATATAAAAAAATAGTCACGTCTTATGGTTAATTACGCAAAAGGAAAATATGATAACGTCTTATCGAAGTATTAATTGTGGAAAAATTACTCAAGCTAATCTTGGACAAACATTTTCTTTAGCTGGTTGGGTTGACGTTAGACGTGATCTAGGTGGTCTTATCTTTATTGAATTAAGAGATTATACCGGAATTATCCAATTAGTAAGTGATCCTAATAAAAATCAAGCTGTTCATGAATTGTTTTCAACCTTAAAATCAGAATATGTAATCCAGGTAACTGGTGTAATAAGCAATCGCCCTAGTCAAAGTCAAAATCAAAGTGCCTTGACTGGCAATTTTGAAATTTACCCTGATTCGGCTAAACTGCTTAACACTTGTCAACCCCTGCCGTTTAATTTAAATCAAAGTCATTCTATAGATGAGGCCTTAAAATTAAAATATCGTTATTTAGATATTCGACGACCCGTAATGAAAAACAATCTATACTTACGTCATAAAATCACCCAATCAATTCGCGACTGCTTAAATAAGGAAGACTTTATTGAAGTTGAAACACCAATACTAACCAAAGCTACACCAGAAGGTGCCCGCGATTTTTTAGTACCAAGTCGTTTGAATCCTGGTGCCTTTTATGCCTTACCGCAATCACCTCAATTATTCAAGCAAACCTTAGTGATTAGTGGTATTGAAAAATACTATCAAATTGCCCGCTGTTTTCGGGATGAAGACTTAAGAGCAGATCGCCAGCTGGAATTTACCCAAGTAGATATCGAAATGGCTTTTGCCACTGAGAATTTAATTATTAATACCACTGAGAACCTTTTAACCAAGGCTTTTAAAGAGGCCGGTATTGAATTAACGACACCATTTCCGCAAATGACTTTTGCTGAAGCTATGTCAAAATATGGATCGGATAAGCCTGATACTAGGTTTGGCTTAACGATCAATGATATAACTAACCTGGTAGCCAATTTTAATATTGAATTTTTAAAAAATAGTATTAATCAAGGTCACAAGGTCAAAGCTATTTGTGTCCCCGGTTTTAGTCAGGTAACCCGTACCCAAATAAATGAATACACTAATTTAATCAAGGCAAGCCAAGCTAGTGGCTTAGCTTGGCTTGCCTTTACCAGTGACAAGGTACGCTCTTCAGGAATTGATAAGCATTTAAGCAAAACCGATCTGGATAATTTAAAACAAGCAACCAATTGTACAACTGACGATTTAATTTTAATTGTAGCTGATAAAGAAACTTTAGCACTGAATGCCTTAGGTCGGTTGAGATTACACTTGGCGAATGTCTTAAATCTTATTGATGAAAACAAGCATAATTTATTATGGATTGTTGATTTTCCGATGTTTGAATTTAATGAAGCCGAAAATCGGCTTGAAGCAGTGCACCATCCCTTTACCAGCCCTAATCTAAGTGATGTTGATTTACTTGAGCATAATCCAGCTAAAGCAAGAGCCAGAGCTTACGATATTGTCTATAATGGCGTCGAGCTTGGCGGTGGCTCAATTAGAATTCATAATCATGAATTACAGCAAAAAATATTTTCATTAATTGGCCTAACTAATGAAACCGCTAAAGAAAAATTTGGCTTTCTGTTAGAAGCTTTGCAAATGGGTGCTCCGCCTCATGGTGGCATAGCGCTTGGTTTAGATCGCCTGGTTATGTTACTGGCTAAAGCAAAATCCATAAGAGACGTCATTGCATTTCCCAAGACGCAATCAGGCACTTGCTTATTAACTAACGCACCATCATTAGTCTATGCTAATCAGTTAGATGAAATTCATATTCAAACTAAGCCAAGTCCTCAAAATGCAATTCTTACCCAGACACCAACCTAAATACGGGACGATAATAGCCCTCTTCCTACTAACCTCCTGCGGTCAACGGCTGGTTTCAGAAATTATTTATGATGGAAATCAATATTACGAACGCCATGAATATGCCAAAGCCTTAGTATTTTATCAAAAAGCTTTGGCTCAGGATCCTAACAACCTCATCGTTGAAAACAATTTAGGTGTTGTCTTAAATGAATTAAATCAGACGACCGAAGCGATAAAATATTTAACGGCAGCTATTCAACAGGATCAAAAGGATTATATTGCCCATTACGTTCTAGCCAGTATTTATTTAAAACAAAATAAACTTGATTTAGCTTTAGCTGAAGCCATAACGGCTCAATCTTTAAATAAGACCGAAAGTCAGGTGTATGAAACCTTAGGCCGCATATATCTAGCCCGAAAAGAATATCCTTTAGCTATATCTACGCTTAAACAACTAATTCAAATTGATCAGTACGATGATAATTATTTAGTTCTATTAGCCCAAGCTTATGAGCTTAATCAAGAATATGCCTTAGCTAGAGATACTGGTAATGAGGCTTTAGAAATTAATTCGGATAATTTACCAGCTAAAGAACTAATTACGCGTGTGACTAAATTTATTCCCACGCCGTAAAATTTCCAGCTCTAGCCAAATTGAGCATCGAATCTTCTAATTTATCCATAAAACTGTTTTTATTGCCAGTCCAAAAAAATTTTTCACCCAGAAATATATCACAAAAAAAGGGGACGAGCAAAGCTTCACCTTTAGGTAAAGCTTTGCCAAAACCATGTAAAAAGACTGGAAGAACAGGTACTTCAGGACAACGTTTAGCTAAATGAGCTATCCCAGTTTTAAATTTGTCAAGTTTTTCAGGTATCCCGCGAGAACCTTCCGGGAATAAAATAATAATTTTATTTTGCCTAAGCGCTTCAACAATATCGGCAAAAGGGTCGTTAAAAGTGGTTAGATTTCGGTTTAAGGGAATGATACCAATAATGCTTTGACTAAACCAGGCTAAAGGTTTATTACTTAAGAAATAATCACTGGCTGCTACGGGGTGAATGTTTTTAATAACCGTCAAAGGAAATATTGACATTAATGCCAATGTATCTAAATGACTGTTATGATTAGCGACAATAATTGCCGGACCTGAATTTAACCGTAAATGACTATTGCGTATATTTAGACCAATAATAATATACATTAACGGTTTGACGATTAGGGCAAAAAAGGTATAACGTAAGACTTTATTGATTTTATAACTGTAATTAGCTTTAACTGAATCATTCATTATTTTATACTTATAGTTTAATAATAGAAATAGCTCAAAACATGAAAAAATATTGGGGCTGTATAGGTAAGGCTATCGAGGCGATCTAGAATACCCCCATGACCGGGAATAAAGTTACTGGTATCTTTAACCCCAAAATCTCTTTTAATAGCAGAGATGGTTACATCGCCAACAAAACCAAATCCAGCAATTATAAAACCAACGAGAATAGACTGACCAAAATTAAGTGGTGTCAAATATGGACTTACTAAAATGGTAAGGGTTACCGTAGCAATCATACCACCAATAAAACCTTCGACCGTTTTATTAGGACTCACCAAAGGAATTATTTTATGTTTACCCAATAATTTGCCGCTTATATACTGGGCTATATCATTAAACTGGGTCAGGAATATTAGGTAAAGTACTAGTCCGGCACCACCACCATGCGGATTTTTAAGCGGATCTAAAACCAAAAGATAAGCCAAATGACTAAGTGCAAAAACGGTTATCATAAGACCCCAATAAATAGTTCCTAATGAATGTAAAAAACCTCTGGTATCACCAATTAAAACCATACGAAATGGAAGCAGTAAAAACATATAAACAGGAATAAATACTAAAAACATGATATACCAGTGAATCGAAACTAAGTAATACTGAATCGGTATCGCTAAATAAGCCCAGAATAAAACTCGACGATCGGATCTACGAGTAGGAATAAGTGATAAATATTCTTTCAAGGCTAAAAAACTAATAAACGCAAAAAAGATTATGGCAATTTTAACTGAACTGCTTATGGCTAAGAATAAAATAGCGATCATTACCCACCACGATCTTATGCGCAGCCAGAGTTCGGTAAAATTTTGGCTTGGGTTATTTCTTTTAATCAGAAAAAATATCAAGGTTGAAAGACTAAGTAATCCGATAATTACCAGCATTAAAATTTTCACATTTAGGGTAAGGTTATTCATGTTAACTTGATTTTAACTCAGCCAAAGCATTTCGACCACGATTAAAAATGGTCAGCAGTATTAAGAAAATTAGGATAATAAGATACACTGACAATATTTTTGCTAAGAACCAGTGTTGACGAACGAAAAACAAAATCAGCGCAATTAATCCAAATTGGGTAGCTCGATCGCTTTTACCCATTGGACCATCATATCTTCGACTCGCACCAATCTGAATTGCAACAACCCCAATCATTTCCGATATAATTGCCAGAATTACTAAGATACAGACAAGATAATTGGGCATAATTAAGGCAAACGGCAGGTACAGCGCTGCATCAGAAACCACATCGCTAATTTCATTCAGGATAGCACCCAAATTAGACTTTTGCTTATATTCTCGGGCAAGCATTCCATCAATAGCATTAAGTGCCATGCGGATAAATAAATAAAAAGGAATTAACAACAAGACATAATTATGATAATGCCCATGTTTAAATTGAAAGGCCGAAAACAACCCTAAGCCTATCGATCCGCTACAGGCTAAAAGCGTCACCTGGTTAGCAGTTATTCCTATTGTATAGAGATATTTGGTCGTTGGCCGCAATATTTGCTGAAAAGCCGGTTTAAGGTTGTAGATAGTAAACATTATTGTAAGTCCTTGGCTTTTTGCCAGTCAGATTTTGCCCCTTTTTTGTCTTTAAGTTTGTCTTTGCAATCACCGCGATTTTTAAAAGCTAATGCATAATTTGGAGCCATTTTAAGCGCCGCATCGTAATGGACTAAAGCCTGTGGGTATTTTTTTAGCATATAATGACAATTACCCAGATTAAGAAAATAATCAGCGCCAAATTGTTCGTTGCTCGTAATTTGATTAAGATCAGTTAAGGCTAAATCAAATTGACTTAATGAATAGTATGCTAAAGCACGATTATATAAAGCATCATGATAATTTGGCGTTAATTCTATAGTTAACGTAAAATCAATAATGGCCTGGCTAAAATCTTGAACATCAAAATACATGCAACCACGTGAATAAAAGGCCTCACTATAGGTGTTATTTAATTCTAAACACTTGGAATAAAATAATATAGCTGGGTTGGTTTGATTTGATTTTGCATAATTATTAGCCAAGACAAAATAGGTATAAGCATCAGGTTTTATTTCAACACATTTATGTAAATCAGTGATGGCTTCATTATAAAGCTCCCGATCTTCATAGACACAGGCTCGGTTAAAATAACCATTATAACTAGCTGGATTTATTTCAATAGTTTTAGTGAAATCACTAATTGCCAAATCATATTCATGCAAGTCTAAATTTACTAGGCCTCGTTCAAGATAACATTTATAATTATCAAAACCCTGTTCAATTAATATGTTTAATTTTTCACTGGCCAATGTAAACAGTTTTAAATAACGGCACATAACGGCATAATTGTACAAAGCTTCTAAATCATTAAGATTAATACTATAAACTTGAGCAAAATCTTCTTTGGCTAATTGATAATTTTGTGAAAATTTATAGGCTAAGCCACGATTAAATAAGGCGTTAATATAATTAGCTGGATTAGCTGGATCTAAATCAGTTTTAGAATTCTCAATTAACGTTGAGAATATTTCGATAGCTTGGCTGAAATTACTGGTATTATAATAGCTTAAACCTAACCGGTATAAATTCTCTTTATCCTGAGGACTTAAATCAAGTAATTTTGCAAAATATTTTATTGCATTACTAAAGTCATGCAATTCATAATAGACCTGGCCTAATCTGCTTATATCTTTTGCACTAGTGGGATTGATTAACAACAGCTGATTAAAGATATTAATCGCTTGCTGGTAATCCTTTAGTTTCAAATAAGCCAAACCCATATTACTGAAACATTCATAATCATTAGGATTTAAATTAAGCTGTTGTTGATAATCTTCAATAGCTTGGTTATAATTTTGCTGGTGAAAATTAGCTAGACCTCGATTAAAATAAGCATCGCGGTGATGAGGATCCAATTCTATTATTAAAGAAAAAGCTTTTATTGCCAATTCATATTCTGATTTGGCCACATACGTCAAACCCAATAAAAGCATTGAATCAAGGTCTTGAGGATATATTTCGACCAGCTTTTTAAAATTCTCAATGGCCAAATCATATTCTTGATTATAAAACTGAATTTTTGCGATGTAATTTAAAGGGCGTAATTTATCAGGTTTTAAACTTAAACATTTATTAAAATCAGCTATAGCCAATTGGTCGTCATGCATTTCATAATAAGTGGTACCACGATTATATAAGGCCATATATGAATCAGCATCTTGCGCTATTACTTGATTAAAATTTTCCAAAGCATTATCAAAGTCATTTTGCCACAGATAACATAAACCCCGATTGGTTAAAGCCTTAAGATCCTTAGGATTACCGTTTATGCAAACATTAAAATCTTTAATGGCAGCAGAGAAGTCTTTGGCAACAATTTTGGCCAGTCCCCGATTAAAAAAAGCATCAAAATCATGAGGATTTAATTCAATACATTTAGAAAAATCATTAATGGCCTTATTATATTCTTTTAATTCATAGTGAACAATACCAATATAACGATATACCACGGAATTAATATTATTTAGTTCCAGAGAGCGATTATAATCAAAAATAGCTTTTTGATAATCCTTAAGCTGATAGAAGGAATTGCCACGATGCATATAACCTTCAAAATTATAAGGGTTAAAATCAATGGCATTATTAAACAGAATTATGGCAGCATTATAATCAGACATACGATACTTTTCAAGTCCTAGTTGAATTTTAGCTTTGTATTCATCAACAATTTGCATAATTAAATGGCACACAGATTAAATTAACAGGAGTTTTGATAATTGGCAAAATAACAACCTTACTAGTCCTTACCTAAATTTTGATTAGTTAAGGTTTTATTTTTTATTTTTTGGTTATATAAATTAGATTGTTCAATATGTGAATTACCAATTTTGGATTCTTTAAGTTTTGAATTTGCTATTACCGAATCATTAACTTGAGTATTTTTTAAAGATACTTTAGTAAGAGTAGTTTCATTAATTTTAGAATTATCCAGTTTAGCATCAATAACCTTAGTTTTACGCAGTTGGGAATTAACAATTTCATCTTTGTGAACCTTACTGGCTGAATAATTACTATTACTAGAATTAGTATCAGTAATTTTTGACTTTAGACAATTATCATTATCTAATTTAGATTTAACAATCGTTGAATCTTTAATAGTTGAATTAGCTAAATTGGCTGACGTTAAATTTGAATTTTTAATATGGGTATTATTAATTTCCGATTTATCAATATTAGATTTTTTAATCCAAGCATTATGCATATCGGTTTCGTTAATATTTGCCTTTTTTACCGTTGTATTATTTATTTTCGATTTATTTATTACTGATTTATTTATATGCACATTGCCTAAATTTGACTCACAAACATCAGTATGCTTTACTTTAGCATTATTTATTTTTGCTTTATTTATATTGGCATAATTTATTTTAACTTTATTAAAATCCGAATCATTAACCGTGGAATTAAGAATTCGACCATTGGCAATTTTTACATTAACCAGGGTTGAATTAATAATAGTTGAATTAATAATTTGACAGTTTTTAAGGCTAGAGCCAGTAACTTTAGAGTGTAAAACTTTTGAATCAGTATAGGCATTTACGACTTGTTTGGCCTTAAGTAAAGGCGTCTTTGCCAAAACGACATTTGAACACAAAATAACTAGCATAATCAATACTAAAAGTTTACGGTAAAGCATAATTTTCCTTAAATTTAACTGTAAGTGAATAATTTGAAGTAATATATTTAATTTATTAAAGCATACTTACTTCATAAAAAAATAAATATACGAATTTTAATTATTTGGCAAAATGATTAATTATTTTAAAATTTAATCAAAAATACTTGACAAGTATAAAATTTTCAACTATTGTAAGAAAGCTTAGGATATTTTAATCTTTTAAGCCTTACTAAAAACCATTCTTAAATTTGCTTAAACAATTTCCATATTTATCTTAACGGATAATTTTGGGAGTGATTAACTTTAGATTTAAGAAAAATTTACTAACAAAATTTCGTGCTGGTGCGTCAAGCAAATATATTTGCTTAAGCAATGAGGGGGTAGATTATGATCTCAACTAAAAATATCCTGATTAAATATGACAAGGCCTTAAATCTATTAATTCAGGCTCAAATTCTGAGCTTAACCCAATTAGAAGAAGTAAGAGGATTAGCTGAGATTGCCAAATATCCAATCAATCGCATGCTTGAATCAACCGGAATAGTTACCAGCCTAACGCTAAAAAATGCCTATCAGGCAATCAAGCAAATAACTGAGGGTCAAATTGAAAACAATGCCGCAATTGAAGCAATTAAATACGGTAATTTACACAAAATAGATTTTGCGCAAGCCGTCCAAGAGATAACTGACAAAGGTAACATTAAAATAGATTTTGAATTATTTTTAAATTTGCTTTTAGATTCTAATTTACTAAATATTGAACAATTGCAAGAGGCCTATACTGAAAGCAATACATCTAATTTGGCATTTAGTCGAATTTTAATTACGATGGGGCTATTACCTGAATTTATTTTAAATTGCTTAATTGAAATTTTAGTAGATCTTAAACAAGCAAAAATTAACTACGCTGAGGCCTGTAGTCTTTTAGCCGCAGGCAGCCATAATCCAACCCTGATTATAAATAATACACCCAAACCCAAAAAACATATCAAATTAGGCGAACTTTTAGCTTTTGCCAATATTATTTCAACGCAAGACAATCAGGATATTATTTTTGAAAGTTTAATAACCGGAAATTTATCAGGTCAGTTATTTGTCAATCGAGGCTTAGTTAGTTTAAAAGTTCTCAATTGCGCCTTAGAAATTCAAGAACTAATTAATAAAGGAAATTTACCTTTACCAACCGGTTTAAAAATGCTTGAGGAAGAAAAGTAAAAAAGTTTAATTAAATTATGCTTAAACTAAATTTTTTAAAATTTTATATTTAACAGTGATGACAAAGACAAAATATGAATAACTAGGGAATAAACAAAAAGCATTTAAATAAATAAATTGACGGCTTAAATTATAACTTTCTTGTAAATCAATTGAATTAGTAACTAAATAGCCTTTAGTTACCGTTTGGATTAAAGTTGGGTAAATAAAGCTCGAAATAATAAAACTACTTAGTAAAGTTACCATACACGACAAGCCAATTAACACCAACCAGGCATAAAGATAATTTAAGATTTCTGATTTGAGAAATGATTTAGGGAAATAATTTGAGACACAAAAATAAAAAATTGGAAAAGTTATCGGAACTGTAAATAATAATGCATATATATAATTTTCAGAAGAAATATTATCGGTATTTGCTGAAGAATACAAAAAATCTAAATTAAAAATGGCCATTAATTTGACCAAGACAAAATAAATAACCAATGTGGCTAAATAAAATACCAGCCAGGCCTTAAAATAATTTTGCGTAGTAATTTGTATTTTTTTAATCAAGATAATAAAATAATTCTTTCATAAACCTTTCATTATTTATTAATATACTATTTTTCAATGAAAATATGTTAATTAAACACAGAATTTAATCTAAAAGTACCAATTATTGTTTAGTCTTATATGAGACTGGCAAAAGAAACCGTGGTTTTGACCAAGGTTAAATATATATAACAATTCTTAACTGTAAATTTTACTTCTAAAATTCTTTATTGGCTGATTTTTTTCTTGAAAAAATTAGCCAATAGCATTAAAATGTCAATAATACTCTTATTCGCATAACTCAATTAGCTTAAATAGTTAAAACTAACTAAGCAAAACCTTATTTTTATAATGAAAAACGTATATATTGAAACTTTTGGCTGTCAAATGAATAAATCTGATACTGAGCATATGTTAGGTTTGCTCGATGAAATTGGATATCAATCAACCACGGCCGAGTCCGATGCAGATTTACTCATATTAAATACCTGTGCCATCAGGCAAGCAGCTGAAGATAAAATTTTCAGTTATTTAGGGCATTATCGTAAACTAAAGGAAAAACGCCCCGGTACGCTTATTGCCATCGGCGGCTGTGTGGCGCAGGATGCTGGTAGCGATATCTTAAAACGAGCACCTTATGTAGATATTGTGTTTGGGACGCATAATCTTCATCGGTTACCCGACTTGGTTTTAGAAAGTCAAAGTTTTAATAAAACAATTGTTGAAATAATGCCTAATTTACCTGAAGATCTTCCCGAAATACCAATAATCAGGCAAAATAAATTATCGGCTTTAGTATCAGTTATCTATGGCTGTGATTATAACTGTACTTATTGCATCGTACCTTATGTGCGTGGACGCGAGAAAAGTCGCAATATTGAACAAATTATCCAGGAAATTAAAGATTTAAACGAAGCTGATTTTAAAGAAGTTACGTTACTAGGTCAAAATGTCACTGCTTATGGCCATGATTTAAAGCCTCAAATTAATTTAGGTCACTTAATTGAAGCCATAAATCAACAAACCAAAATTTCTCGTTTACGTTTTTTAACAGGACATCCGCGGGATTTAAATGATGAAATTATTGCTGCTGTCAAAAACACACCAATTGCCTGTGAATATTTTCACCTACCGATTCAAGCTGGTGATGATCGCACTTTACGCCGGATGGCACGGGGCTATAATGTTGATTTTTACCGCCATACCATTGCCAAAATCCGTCAACAAATGCCTAAAGCTTCAATTACCACCGATTTAATTGTAGGTTTTCCGGGCGAAACAGAAAATGAATTTTTAAATACCGTAAAATTAGTTTATGAAATGGGTTTTGATTCTTGTAATACGGCCGCTTATTCACCAAGACCCCATACTCCAGCTGCTAATTGGGATGGTCAAATTAGCTTTGAAGAAAAAATGGAACGTTTACGCTATTTAAACAATGTGGTGACTGAAGTTTCTTACTCTTGCAACCAGGCTTATTTAAATACTCAAACCGAAATTTTAGTAGAAGGACCAAGTACCCGTAACCCGCTAAAACTTACAGGTCGAACCCGAACCAATAAAGTCGTAAATTTTGAAGGTGATCAGAGTTTAACCGGAAAATTAATTGACGTATTTATTGATGAAATACATCCCTGGGCCTTAAAAGGGAAGGTTCGCGTACCCGTTTATTAATAATATGGTTTATGCAAAAATTGTCCAGGCTAGTCCAGCCTGTCTTGAATTAGCGGTTAAATACTTAAAAGAAGGCAAATTAGTTGCTTTCCCTAGTGAGACGGTCTATGGGCTAGGAGCTTTAGCCACAAGCGTGGACGCCCTTAATTTATTGTATAAAGTTAAGGGTCGCCCTCAACATCATCCTGTCATTGTTCATTTGGCAAATCTTAAAGATATTGATCAATGGGTAAGCCAATGGCCGCATATTGCTCAGGCTTTAGCTGATAATTTTTGGCCAGGACCAATGACGTTAATCTTACCTAAAGCCAAAAATGTCTTAGCGCAAGTAACCGGCGGGCAGGATAGTATTGCTATCAGAATTCCGCGTAATAAAATTGCCCTTACCTTACTGGAACTTTTGGGTTCGGGCATAGCCGCCCCATCAGCCAATCGTTTTGGTCGTATCAGTGCTACATCAGCTCAGGCTGTATATAAAGAATTAGGCAATAAAGTAGAATTAATTATTGACAATGGCCATAGTCCAATTGGCCTGGAGTCCACGATAATTAATCTTTATCAAAAACCCTATCAAATTTTGCGTCCAGGCATGTTGAAGGAAAGTGATATCAAAAAAGTTTTAAGCCCTAGCCAATTGGCTGAATTTTCGTTTAATAATACCACTAATAATTTTCGGGTATCTGGTAATTTAAAATCCCATTACCAACCAATTACACCGTTAAAACTTATGACTCACAGTGAGATTATAAATTATATTAATAATCATCCCCAGTTAAAAATTGGCGTTATTGCTCTTACCACAATTAAGGTTGATTTAAATCAAGTAAATTTAATTAAGGCAAGTAATGATGTTGATGACTATGCACAAAATCTTTACGCACGAATCAGGCATTTAGATGAATCGGGTCTGGCGTTAATTTTAATTGAACAAACTCCAATTACCGAAGACTGGTTGGCCATTAACGATCGCTTGGCTAAGGCTAGTTTTAAAGAATAATCTATTTTATATATCCTAAGGCGTTTGCTAAAGAAAAACTAGTCCAGGGATGAGGGTTAAAAACATATAAGGTCTTTAAATGAAAATGATTTTTCTGATAAAGATTAAACAGCATAATTTTATTAACATTGTTTTCCATTAGTGAAATTCCAATATTATCAGCATAATTAATTCTTGGATAACTTGGATGATTTTTAAAATATTCCAGAATATTATTACGGTCTTGTCCCATGCTAAAAAACATCGGCACAATTTCGATATTATTCATTTTGTTAAGCCAACTGTCAAACATACACCATGATACCAAAGCCGTAATCGATAATTTTACATTTGTTCTTTGCTTTAAAGCTAAAATAATTTCTTTATAAAAAACTCGTTGCGTTAATCTTGCATCAAAATCTATTTGTAATTTGCTAATTTTATCTAAGTGAGCAAATTTAATAATTAAATCACTGACTTGATTGACCAGTTTTTGATCGAGTGACTCTTTAAAGTCGGGACTTAATTCAATACGGCATACTGATATTAAAGGTATGGTTGATGGTACAACCATACGGCAATGTCGTGACTCACCATAAATACCGGTCTTAGTAATATGAATAGTACCAGCCAAAAAGGCCACACCAACGTTTGACGGAAGTTGTAATTTGCTAAAGTCCTGGGGATAATCCCAAGTCCATAAATAAATTTGCGGTGGTGGCTTAAAATCAGCACAAACTGGGAACAAGTGTAAAACGCAAATTAAAAAATATAAAAAAAAGCTACGCTGAATTATCGACATTATTTTGGCTATTTATTATTACTGTCATTTTTTTTAAGCTGACAGTTGTTTTTATTAACGTTTAAGGTAAGTAACTTTAACTAAGTAGGCAAGTAGATAATAAGCCGGGTTCTGTTTATACTGTCATCTGTCTGGTAATCTGGTTTCCTAAATTATCTAGCGGATTTAGGCATTTTAGGTTGGCGGGCCACCAATATTCTAAAATATACCTTTTACCTTGCACCTTTAGTGGGGTTTACCTAGCCAGAACCTCTCGATTCTGCTGGTGACGCTCTTACCGCACCGTTGCACCCTTACCAACATATAGTTGGCGGTTTTCATTTCTGTGGCACTATCCTCACGCTCACGCGCACTGGGCGTTACCCAGCGACCAGCCCTGTGGTGCCCGGACTTTCCTCACCTAAATAAATTAGGCGCGACAGTTTTACCTACTTGTCCTTTATTTATTATAAGCTATAAATTGTGAAAAATAATAAGTCTGTTTCGCTTAAAAATAAATTTAATAATTATTGTTTTCAATTATAGTTTTAAGCTTAAGATCCCTGAAATACGGTTTCAGCCAAACTATTTAAATACGGATTCTAGAATACTTATTAAGCTTTGCTTTACCGTGATAATGCCACTTGTAAAGACTTTTCTCATTATTTATCAGCTATAATAGTTAGTGCTTGGGATGATATGGTTTCCAGCCATCCATTTGAAAGAGAATGCATTTATAATCACTAAAATTAGGGGGATTCGCTTCAGCCTTACTTCCTTCTTTCGAAAATGTAGCAGTTATTTTCAAAGGAATAACTGGAGACTTAAGCGATAATTCTTGTTTATCATTTTCTTTACTTAAAATTGCGGTAATATGAGCTGCTAATTTATAAGGGCTTTTGCCACTATAAGTTTCAATACCGAAAAAGGTTACCACGGCCTGATTGCCTTGAAAAATTGTACAGGGATCTTTAATTTCAAAATTAGTTATTTTATAATGATTTTTATTGGCTTTGCCTAAAACGTCTTTAATGTGATTAATAACTTCATCACGACCTTTAAAAATTTTCGTTTGACTTTTAATAACTTCCTGACAGTCTGGACTAAAAAAATTCTTTAAATCATCAATATTTTCATTAACAAAAGCATTGGCATAAGTACT
>DAHXLC010000095.1 GCA_027371815.1 Candidatus Melainabacteria bacterium
ATTCAAACTTATTCAAGTTGTTGATTTGGAAAAATATGTTTTAGGTGCTATACAAGCCGAATTACCAGCCGATTTTGCCATTGAAGCGATGAAAGCTCAAGCTATTGCTTGTAGAACTTATGCGCTGAATCCAAGAATAAGTCATTTGTCTGATAATGCTAATGTTTGTGATTCATATTTTTGTTGTTTATATTATTGTGGCCATAATGATTTAAATAAAAACTATCAAATTAGTGTTTTAAGTACGAAAAATAAAATTATAAGTTATGCTCACAAACCAATTTTAGCTATATTTAGTTCTTGTGCTGGTGGAGTTACTAACAATTTTGCTGATTGTTTTAGTGATCCAGTTACGGGTAAATTCCCATCAGAATCTATACCTTATTTGAAATCAGTACCTGAGGGCAATATTAATGAAGGTTATTTTAAGTTACAAAATAGTAAAGCACTTAAATTTTTGTATTTTAACAAAAAAGTTAATACATATGATGCTAATTTAATTCAATATAAATGGAGTATTCAATTTACAGCTAATGAGTTAGAAAATCAAATTCATGTTAATGTTCAGGAAATGTTAGCTAATGAAACTGAACAACTATTTATTCAAGCGCCTAAACATAAATGTTTTGGACATATTCAGGAAATTAAGGTTAAGCGTTTTGGTGAATCTTTTGTAGCTATGGAATTAGCTATTTTAACCTCAACCGGATTGTGGGTGATTGAAAAGGAATTTCTAATCCGAAAATTATTTAAAAACTGCAAACCAAAGTTTAATTTACTTAAAAGTGGCAAAATATTTTTTAAACATGAATATGATAAATTAGGCTTATTAACTCAGTTGACGATATTTGGACTTGGTTTAGGTCATGGGGTTGGCCTGCAACAAGTTGGCGCCAATGCGATGGCTTTACAACATAAAAATTTTACGGAAATTTTAAATCATTATTATTGCAATACGCAGTTAACTGATTTAAATAACATAATTTAAAAACACGCCCAGTAGGATTCGAACCTACGACCTCATGGTTCGAAGCCATGCACTCTATCCAGCTGAGCTATAGGCGCAAAATTAAATTCCAAGACTTATTTTAGTGCTTATAAATTTTTATGTCAAGTTTATAAATTGCCTTAATAAAGATATTGAAAAATTTATTTAAGATCAAGGTCAATTGTTTGAGCAATTAATTCGATTTCTCTTATGGTTTTTTTGTTAATAAAGGTTAATTCTTCTTTCAGCATATGTTGCCAGACTATTTTTCGGACTTGCGCATTTTCACAAACCTCAATTAGTCGGTATAAGGCTGGTTTTACATTACAAGGAATATTAGGTGAATTTAATAAACTGGTCTCAAATTGTGCTTGTTGGTCGATTACATCAATACTTATCAAGCCTTGAAGAAGTTTATGGCTATTGGAGGCATTAGTTGGTAAAGTCGATCCATTAAGGATAATTAGCAGCATGATTAAGTATGAAAAAAAATAACATTTTAAGTGTAACCATGTAGGCATATTTTTTCCTCTTTGAGGCAACTGTCTATATTCTTATTCTTTCATTGCTTATGACATCTAACATCCCCTGACTAGGCAATTATTTAGGGCTAAAATTACTGTTTGAAACTCATTTAGGTTAATGAGCCAGCCTGAACGTTGTCACTCTTAAGAGTGACAACGTTCATAAATTCCCGGTATATATAAATAAATCCAGTAACAAATCAACAAATAAAGCTATAAATTATTGACTTGCTGTCCAGCGTTTAAACAAATTATTGTCTAAATTAAATTGATCAATTATTTTGCCAACCACAAAATCAATTTGATCTTCAATTGTCTTAGGCTTATGATAAAAACCTGGGCTAGCAGCACTAATAATGGCTCCTGCTTGAGATAGAGTTAACATATTCTTTAATTGAATCTGGCCAAAAGGCATTTCTCGTATAACAATCAGTAATTTGCGTCCTTCTTTTAAAGTTACTAAGCCAGCTCTTTGAATAAGATTTTGACTAAGACCATTAGCTAAAGCCCCAAGGGTTCCAAGGCTACAGGGAATAACAATCATACCCATCGTTGGATAAGAGCCACTGGCAATGG
>DAHXLC010000029.1 GCA_027371815.1 Candidatus Melainabacteria bacterium
CAAATTAAAAAAATATAATAACAATATAATTATTATGATCACAATTATTAACGAAGTTAAATATTATTTAATTTGGGTAAGAAAAGTATCAATTTTTTGTACGGTCTCATCAATATATTCAGCTAAAATTAAATCATGATAAGCATTATTAATAACATAAAGCATTTTAGCCTTATTTTTTAAATTTTTAAAAATAGCTAAATTCGTTTGATTGTCAACAATCCAATCATTTTGTGCTAATAACATTAATAACGGTCTTTGATTTAAACTTAAAACCTTAGTTGTTTTAGTTAGTTTTAACACTTCCCATAAAATTTTAGCCTTAATTTTAAAGTTTTCCTTACGGTAATTTGTTAGAATTTGCTGATTATTAGTAACCAATTGCATTCCGTATGGCAATTCGATTAATTTTTCGGGAAAACAAAAACAAGTTAACAAAGTGGAAACAACAAATTTTAAATTAAACTTTTGCTTATTTCCGTTAAAACCAGCTGACAATAAAACAACCCCTTTAATTTCATTGTTGCAATTATTCAAAACGTTTGTGGTAATTACACTGCCTAGGCTATTGCCTAAAATATACAATGGTTTATCGGGATAAGTCTTTTGAATATTTTGAATAATCTGGCTAGTATAGGTAAGCCAATCCTGGTAGCGGCATTGATTTATCGTTTCAATTTGTTCCTGACTTTCATTAGAAGGATTCAAATTAGCTAAATGAGGTATATCAAAGCTTAAACAGTAGTAATCTAGCTTGGCTAATTCGGCAGTTAAAGGTGTAAACCATTGACAATTGGCCATTAGGCCATGAATTAATATAATAATTCCTTTGGCTTCACCATAATTTCCCCAATAAAAGATTTTTCCATAAGGCTCAAGTTTGTGATCAAAGTTAATTTTCATAGTTGTTGTCAATAAAAGAAATTTATAATTATAATTTAGTTTTTAGATAAAATATAAACTAAAATTATATTTATGCAATTAATATCAAAATATCAAAAATTAATTATTACCGGTTTATTAATTTTAACCTTTGCGATAATCAGTTATT
Organism: Candidatus Melainabacteria bacterium; assembly: GCA_027371815.1. Taxonomy (GTDB): domain Bacteria; phylum Cyanobacteriota; class Vampirovibrionia; order Obscuribacterales; family JAKAZS01; genus JAKAZS01. Next base: position 1,052 of record DAHXLC010000029.1, read on the forward strand.
TTGTGTATAAAACTTACTATATCCCCAAAACGCCATTTGATACAGCCTTAATTTATTTAAATCATGGCAAAGCTGCTCTGGCCTTAGATATTTATGAGCAACAGGAAAAATTACATCCAGAAGACTCAAGTCTATTACCTTATCTTGCGCTAAGTTACTTACGTTGCGATCGTTTAGCCGAAGCAAGAACAGCCTTAGATACGGCTTTGAAACTAAATCTTGACAGCGCTTATTTAACCAATTCGGTCTTAGAATTTGCTAAATACTATCAAAACAAAGAAGATTATACTGAAGCTGAAAATTTATTATTAAGTGCTAGTATTGACAATGAATCTAAGGATTTGGATACGCAAAAAGGCCTACTTTACTATAATTGGGCTTTAAATGATTTAGGTAAAACAAATTATGATTTAGCGATTAAACATTTAAATGAAGCTAGTCAATACAAATCTTCTCTAGCTAATAATATCCGACAAAATATTAATAATAAACTATCTCAATGTTATCGTAATTTAGGATTAATAAGTCAAGGTCAGGATAATAATTTAAACAAAGCAATTGATTTATACGAAAAATCCTTAAGTTACAATAATGATCCTCTAACTCACTATAATCTGGCAAATTTATATTTACAAATTAAAAACAATAAGAAAGCAATTGAAAATTATCGGATTGTTATCAATGCTGATCCTGATAATTTAGATGCTCGCCAGAAATTAATTGATTTATTGATTCAAAAAAATGATTATATGTCTGCGAAAGAAAACTTAGAAAAACTTTTAGAAAAAGAAAAATGTCTCGATAACTATCTTCTTCTAGCTAAAATTAATCAGCAATTAAATAATTATCCAGGCTGTGTTAAAGCCTTAGAAGATGCTATTAGTCTTAAACCAAAGTTAGATATTTATCTTAAACTTCGTGATGTTTTAAACAATTGGGCTAGCACTTTAACTCAACATCATAATTTGCGTGAAGCAAATTCGGTTAAAGGGCATGCCTTAAGAATCAGTGAGGTGATTGTAAAATTAACTAAAGAAGAAGAAAAAAAATTAGAGGCGCAAACGGCAATTTTAAATTCTAATCTGCCACCTATAAATATTGTTTATTCAAAAATTTGGCTCAGTAAAGGGTCGCTTACTCCTGAAGGTGAAATTAAAATTCAAAACACTTCCACTTTTGATATTTTAGACTTAGGACTTCAGGCTTATTTTTATGACAATACGGTTAAGAAAAATTACGGTTGCATCACCTTGCCAATTGTAACTTCAGCAACTAAGAAATTTGTTAAAGGAAGTTACAAGACTTTATATTTTTCTAGTCCTAACACGATTAACCCTGATAATAAAGTAAGTGTAATTATTTTTTGGAAAAATCATTTACTAAAGGAATTTCCAATAACCAAAGAGAATTAATTTTCATGACTAAACCATGTAAACATGAATATGTTTTTATATTTCAAAGAAAACTTAAAGATCTCGATCGTAGGCTTGTAAGAACTAGAGCCTATTTACCTACTGGTTTTACGGAAAATGACTTTAATCATTTAGGCTTACAAAGTTATTGCTTTTGCGCTAAATGTCGCAAACGACTTCATCCTAAAAAATCCACCAAAAAGACAAAATTACTTATCCCACAAAATCTTGAACCCGTCCAGCCAATTAATGAAATTGGCCAAAATATTGAACTTATCCATGATCATAGCGAAAATTCACCAATGATAACTTCAAATTTATTAAGTGACATTATTATGGATGAGTATAGTGATTTAGAAATTAATCTTGACAGTATTGTTGAAGAAGAATAAAACGAATGTTCAAATATTTTATTAATATTTTACGCTTTTCGATAATTTCCTGCCTTGGTTTTGGTGGAGGCTTAGCCTTATTACGTTATATATTTTTTACGGTAAATAATCATAATACCCTTAATGTGTTTTTTGAAAGTCTTAAAGTCGGTTTATCTCTAGGTTTTATTTTTACCGTATTTTTAATTTTAATATTTTTTCTCCTTGATGTTTCCAGCCGCTTAATTATTGTGCGTGATGTTAAAGAACATTTAAAAAACCAACAAATTATCTGGGATATTGAACAAATAAGAAGTGTTACTATTAAAGGTAATATTAACGAAGTTATCTTAATTTGTCGTCAGGCTTTAATGGAAATTTCGAGCATTTCTAAAGTCCATCAAGATAGTGATAAACTTAATATTATAGCTCAAACAGGGATTACCTGGCGATCTTTTGGCGAAATCATAACGCTTAATTTTATTCAAGAAGAAGAAAATGTATGGCAAGTTATCTGCACTAGTTCATGCAAAAACAAAAATGTAATTTTTGATTATGCCAAAAATTTCGAAAATGTTGAAATCTGGTTACACGAAGTAAAACAACTTATAAATACCGCAACTTAATTCATGTTATAATTTAATGATGCGGGAGTAGCTCAGTTGGTAGAGCGACAGCTTCCCAAGCTGTAGGTCGCGAGTTCGAGACTCGTCTCCCGCTTAACCAATTTAAGAAATAAGTTAAGGTTTGGCTATTTGACCATAAACGCTAACGTTAAAATTAACCTTTTCGTTATTAAAACTTGCTTTTAAATGAGTGTTTTTGGTTATTAATTTAGCATTAACTAATGATTTATATGGTTCATTATAAGTATAAATAAGGCTAGTATCTTTAACTGGTGGTAGATTAAGACTTAATGGTTTAGCTTGGGCAATTAAATTAATATTAGTATTTGGCAGACTTAATTGAGGGCTTAAATCCTTATTTATTAGATTGAGATCTAAATTCTTATTATAATTTGGATATTGCTTACTAGTAGGATACTGCGGTGGAATTTGAATTGGTTTTGAGTATTTTAAGGCTAATAGAGTTGAATTATAATTATTAACTTTAGGTGATTTAAAAGCTAACCGACTTGAATTAAAATAGTTAACTTTAGAGGATTTTTGAACAAATTTTGATTTGTTGGTTGGATAATTTTGCTGATGTAAATAATATTTACTCTTACTTTCATAAACTTTAACAGTTTTAATTTGGGTTATATTGTAATGAATTGGTTCCCAATAATATCTAGCTAAATTAGAATCTTTTTGGATTAATTTTTTTTCCCATCCTTTACAACACATACTACCAACACTTATGCGTAACGGCCTTATTGCAATACATTTACCTTTAGCCAAATGGCTTGATATTTTGGAGCAATGACTAGATTTGGCAATACTATGGTTAGTTGGTAACAAAATGACCAATAAAAACCAAACGATAATTTGCGAAATTTGATTTTTATTTAAAATTTGAAAAAAATTAATCATGGTTTAAATTTATAAAAATTAATAATTTAATAATAATTTATTCACCTGATTTATTGTCAAGCGTAAAAATACCCGGATTTACAATTTTTCAAAATAGTTAATGCAAAAATTTAAAAATAAATCTAAATATTTCCCAAATAACCATAATTGCCAAGTAAAATAATAGCTTAAGACATTTTACTTTTAGGAGGTTTTATGCTTCAGACTGAATCCAAAACTTATTTAGATAAAGCTTTATTGCATGAATTAATTGACTGGATTAAAGAATTAAACAAAGCTGGCGTTTCTTACGATACTGCCGCAACCGTAGCTAGTGAATTTTTCTTAACTGGCATGATGGAATCTTGTGAAGATGAGTTTGATTTAGATGATTTAGATGATGATGATGATGATTATGAAGAATAAACATTTATAGTAGTGAATTATCGCAAGACTTTTAAGACATTATTTTTTATTATTTTAACTTGCCAATTATTTAGCTGTAATTTGAATAATAAAGATTCAAGGTCATTAACAAATATGGTAGCCATAGAAGGTTCATCTTCAATGGCTACTATGTTAAATATGCTTAAAGAAAACTTTCAGCAGACGCACCCACAAATCCCGGTTTCGCTAACAATAACCTGTTCTAAAATGGGATTAAAGTCATTAATGTCTAAAAAAACTGATATTGCCGCAATTTCATATTTAGAAAATACCAATAAAAAATATCTGAACTTTCAAAAATATATTATTGCTTACGATGAAATTTTGCCGATCGTTAATCCTAAGCTTAAAGTTAAAAGCATAAATTTGCTTCAATTAAAATTAATTTTGACCGGTAAGCTAATTTACTGGCCATTTAATAATAAACAAATTATTAATCTGTACATCCGTAATCAAAATTCCGGAACTTATGAATATCTTAAACAAAGTTTGTTAGAGCAAGAAAACTTTAGTAATAAAGCCATAATAATGAGTGATACTAATGGTATTTTAAATTCAGTAAATAATGATCCTCAGGCCTTAGGTTTTATAAGTTCAAGTTTAGGTAAAACAGTTAGTACCATTAAAATTACGCAAAATAATTATAAAATTTATCATATCCGTCGTCCGTTATATTTTATTACCGACCAAAATATGAAAAATTCAACTCAAGAATTTATTAAATTTTGTCTAAGCCCAACTGGCCAAAAAATAATTCTTAAAGCCAATTTTAAGTTAAATCCCTAGAAAAATTTTAATCCATATCCGGTTTTACCCTAAATATAAATTTTACAAATAACAATTATGATGAGCTTTAAGTTATCATCAATTAATTCCTTGTATAGATTACAGCTCGTATAACTTTTTGTGGTCATGATATCAAAGAAGGCCAACCAAAATTAATTGCCTATTTAGATTAATGCAGTAATTTGTTGAAGATTGTTTAAAAAGGCATTAACTACATTAGGATCATATTTTTTACCCGAACTATTTTTAATATCTTCAATAACGTTATTAACATCAGGTTTCTGACTGCGCCATTTGGTGATACTAGTCTGTTCATGAAAACTATTAGCTAAAAAGATTATTCTAGCTTCCAATGGGATGCTTTCACCCGCTAAACCTTCAGGATAACCATTACCATCAAATTCTTCATGATGCGAATTTATAATTAAACTTAAATCCTGTAAATCTTCAAATGATTCTAGCAATAGACTACCTTTAGAAGCATGATCCATAACCATTACTAATTCAACATCACTTAAATCATCATCAGGTTTTTCTAAAAGATTCTGTGGTATGCCTAATTTGCCAACATCATGAAGCAGAGCTGCTTTTCTGATTTTTAAAACTTGTTCACTGTTTAAACCTAAAGCTAAGGCTAGAATCTCACAAATGCGGGCTACAGTTAAAGCATGATTAGTTAAATATTTATCTTTATTTTGAATTTCTTTTAGCCAGCTTTCAATTCTACTAGCCGTTTTGGGATGCAAATTAGGGGTAGCAAAAATATATTCACTGGTATCATCACTTTCTTGCAATATTTGATTTAACTTATTTTTGGCTGCATTTTCATCAATTTCTACAATTGGTGCCTGCTCAACCTCAAGCGGTGTCGGTCGTTTTTCTTCAAACATGCTTTTATCTTTATACAGTGAAGCTAATAAATTACTTTGACTAGCTTCTCGACTAATACCCTTTTTGCCAAAACGTAATTTACCAAGCCCACCACCACCTGATTTGTTTTCAGAATTTTTTGGCGTTGGTATAGAATCCAGATTTCCCCAGGCTGTTTGAACAGTTGGATCGTTTTTGGGTGTTGGTATAGAATCTAGATTTCCCCAGGCTGCTGGAGTAGGAGTGGAGCCTGTCTGAATGCCGGTTTGATTATTAGGACTAGCAATTGAATCTAAAGCTGATAAGTCATAATCAGCTTTAGGCGTCGGTAAATGCCTATCAGTTATTATTTCAACTGGATTAGCTTGAAATTGGGTAGAATTAGTATCAACATTAGCCATGTTAGGCTCGACAGTGGTACTAATAATATCAATACTACTTTGACTGATTTCATTTAAGCTAATTTCTTGTAATTCAATATGGGCAATCTCTTCAAGATTTGTTGAAGTCTTTATACCTTGAAGAACACTATCTATTTCATTTAAAATTCCACTATTTGCTTGATTTAATTGGCCGGTTACCGAATCCGGATTTTGTAAACTTTGACTAGGGTCAATTGCCGGTAATGTATTAGCTGTAGATTTAACTGAATTTTGGGGAACCGATTTGAAGGCTTGCGTACTTGGTTCTATCAGGGCTGACTGTGCCGTAACTGGCTGGTCTAGAGTAGGTTCGGCTGTTGGTGGTGTTTTGACGTTAGTAGCCTGGATGCTTTGCATCCCCGGATTGTTTTGAGACGCCAGTGGTTTTGGCGTTGGTTTAGTAGTTAGTTTAACCTGATTAAACGACGGCAGTGCCTGTTGTCCCATTGCGCCTTTTAAAGCATTTCTTACCGAATTTATGGAATTATCTTTATTATCAGCAATCTGAATCTCGCGTTGATATAATTGCATGATTGGTTCTTGAATTTTCTTTTCAAGCGATAAATTGTCAATTGCATTGGCAACACTGTTAGCAACATTTAAAACAATATCAATATGATTTTGCGTCCAAAATCTGCGGTAATCACACTGTTGTAGAATTACACAGCCATGAGTATTATTTTTGCCCTTTAAAGGGACACCAAGCAAAGACTTAACCCCAATTAGTTGCAATTCTTCCTGAACCGGGAGCATAAATGAATTATCGCGTCCTTCATAAACAAAAAATGGTGTTTTAGACAAAAATGTTTGGGCTACGATAGCTGATTTGCTAGTTGGCCAGGATAAGGAATGTAAACTTTCAACTTTATCTTGTTGCCAAAATTCAAAACATTTCCAAGTTGGTGAAGCATCAACCGTACAAATAAACATACAGCGTGATGTACTTAATAATTTACCTAAAATATTAACAACCATAAATAAGGTATCACCTAAACCCATGGCATAACTCATCATTGAATTGATTTCTAAAAGTACACCGCTTAATGAAGTTTCATTTTGAAGTAAACTAGCACTTTGAGCATTTAACAGAATTTTAGAGAAATCATTAAGGATAATTTCAATTGACTGAATTTCAGGGCTAGAAAATTTTTGTTCACGAATTAAGGTCAATTGGCCTAAATTTCGATTAAAGGCTACTAATGGAAAATCAATGGCACTATAATTACTATCTATATCTTTAGTCGATCCTAATGAGAAAATTGTCGAATTATTAGGCTCAAGCGGATTATTGACGGATACCTGGCAATACTTAGTCTGATAGCCTTTCTGAATTTCACTTACCCCAGATTCGAGGAGGGATTTTACATCACGAATTTGACTTAATTTTTGAATTAGCGGATTTCTCATTAATAATTTAATCCAAATTGGTTGAAAAGTGGTAATTTAATTATACTACAATAGGTAATATCAACTTTCATTTTAAATTAATGTTTACATAATTAGCTGATATTAAAATAATTTAAAGTTGATCAAGCTAACTAATTGCCAAATTAATTAGTTCCAAAACATTTTTAGCTAGGCAATATTGTTTTAAATTAGCTATTTCAACCCATTTAACTTTAGCCTTATCTATTGTAAATGGCGAAATGTTAACAGGCTTACATAAATAAACAAAATCCAAGTGAAAAACCCTACCTTGATTTTCAACCGACTCAACAATTTGCATTGTTAAAGGTTTAATCAAAAACTGTAGATCTTCAAAATTGAGTTTAAATGTAGGATTAATATGTTCAACTTTAATACCCGTTTCTTCAAAAACTTCACGAATACAAGTAAATTGTGGTAATTCACCAAATTCCACATGACCACCTGGCTGAGCCCAAGCCTTGAGTTTTTCATGATATAAAAGTAAAACTTTATTTTCACAAATCACTATGGCGCTAGCAGTTAAGTGATAGCCAATTGTTGTTAAGTCTCTAATGCTTATCATAAAAAAATAAATGCCTTAAATTATTGATAATATTAAACAAATATATTGATACTATTCAATTCACAACCGTTAAACAAGTTAATTTAAAGAATAAAATAAAAATTATTAAAATAATTATCTTATTTTTTAGGTTAATTTAACGTTAAACCAATACTTGCATCTTCTGATTATAGGTGATTAAGTAGTAATTAATTTTCTTTAATAATATGCTAAAATTATAGGTACTTTATAAATCTAGATATAATATAAATATATTCACTTACAGTTGTATTCTTGCTTTTAGCTTTTGCTAAATTCCGCTTTTAATTATTAAGGACTGAATATGAAAATAGTCATATTAGGTGCTGGTTTTGCAGGCCATACTGCAGCCTTACATTTAGTTAAATTAGTTAAACATAACGCTGAAATAATTGTTATTTCACCAAAAAATAGATTTACCTGGTTTCCTAGTTTAGTGTGGGTTGGTACTGATACAATGTCAGCTGATAGTTGTATATTTGAACTAGCCAAAGTATACGAAAAATTAGGCATAAAATATATTGAAGGTAAAGCAACCACAATCTGGCCATATAAACAATCCGTAGATATTGAATTAGATAATGGTAAGCTAGAATCAGTCAATTATGATTATCTAATCAATGGCACTGGTCCATACCTTAATTTTGAAGGCACACCTGGTCTGGGACCAGCAACTGGTAATTCCTATAGTATTTGTACGGTTGAACATACTGCAGAGACTCGATCTAACTATCTAAAAATTATCCAAGCCCTTAAACGCGGTCAAAAACAAACTATAGTTATTGGGGTAGGTCATCCATTAGCTACTTGTGAAGGAGCCGCCTTTGAATATTTAATGAATGTGGATTTTGATTTACGTAAAAAAGGGGTACGAGATTTAGTATCACTAAAATGGCTATCCAATGAACCAGAAGTAGCTGATTTTGGCGTTGATGGTGTTGAAACTATCAAAAGAGGTACTTTAATATCAGGTGCTAGTACTTTTCGTGCTTTGCTTGATAAACATGATATTAAAATAATTTTGCCTGCTGGAGTTACCAAAGTTGAACCTGGACTGATTCATTATGAGCAAGTTGGTGAAGACCCAGTTGCCCTAAAATATGATTTTGCTATGCTCATCCCCCAGTTTCGTGGTATCCCACTTAAATATTTAGCTGATGATGGAACTAATATCACGGCACAAATGACTCAATCAAATGGTTTCATGACTGTAGATGCTGACTATACGCCTAAAAAATATGAAAATTTTTGTGGCAATGACTGGCCAGAATTTTATGTTTCTCCTAAATTTCCTAATATATATGCTCCGGGAATAGCTTTTGCTCCACCACATTCTTTGTCTAAACCTAAACAAAGTAATAATGGTCTTGTCATTTTAGCTACTACTCCCCGCACGGGAATGGCTTCAGGTATTATGGGTAGAACGGTTGCCCAAAATATTGCTTGTCAAATAACCGGTCAAAAATTCGAACATGGTGAGCGTCTATCGCAAATGCCAGCAGCCTGTATTGCTTCTACCGGAAATGATCTATGGTATGGGGCAGCTGCGTCAATAGTTATGGCTCCAGTTGCACGGGATTATAAACGTTATCCTAAATATGGCCGTGATTTAAATATTAGTGATTTAGATTATGGCCTAGCTGGTGCCTGGACAAAACGATTATTGCATCATGTTTTTATGTGGAAGTTACAAGCTAAACCTGGCTGGGAAATAATACCTGAATAAGCAATAGGTTTAAGAATTTTGAGGTGTTTTAGATGTTGACTTTTTGGCAGAAATTTATCCCTTATCAAATATATCGATTTATGGTAATAAATTTAAAAATTTTGCTTGTGGCAACGGGCATTTATAAATTAAAGTAAGACACGACTTTCTTTAGTCGCCAAGTCAATCATACAAGATCCGTTATAATTAAAATCATGAGTATAAATGATTGATTTTTCAAAAAATAATTTTGGTACTTACTTCATTGCAGAGTTATTGGTACTATATTTAATATAGCGCATTAATCCTCAAAACGTGAGTCCCGATTACGTTGTCTAGCTTTGTCTTTTTGCCGACCGCGCATTGATCTTTGGCGGCGATCTTCTTTATCTGTAGATCTATCAAAGATAGTTTCAGGAGTTTGTGAAGCAATTAAAGTATTGTCATTTGGATTACTTTTAACTAAATTAACCGCCGTCATAGTATTATTGGTATTATCAGTTACGGCTTTTCTGGTATCGCTTACTACAGGATTAATACTGGTAGTTAAAGTCGGATCTATTGATTCGGTTGTGATGTTACCATTATTAGCTTCGGTTGAATTACGAGGTTGAAAAGCTTTATTGGGATCAGTTAATCTTGGATCATTTATTGGTCTATATGATCTGCCCAAATTTGCTTCTGGTTTAGTGAATCTTGGCTGTCTTACAAAGAAGCTATGAATTGTCTTTTCATTTTGACTGATTGTCTGTAAATCAAAATTGTGTTCAAGAGCTAATTTTTGGAAAATAACTAAAGCAATTTGTTCATTAAAATTTTTATAGACCGGATTTTGCGACGGATTATTATCACATAGGGCATTAGCAAAATATTTTAGATCATTTGGGTTACTAGAATTATCAGCAATTAAATTAAATAATTTAATGTATTCGTTACCCATCTTTGGATTATGTGCTTTATATAAAATATCATTAACTAACTTACTATTTTTACTCTCTAATTCCATTAAGATATTAACCGTCTTGGGATTAGCATTAAAGGTATCAATAAAATTACTTAAATTAGTCAAGCGATCCGATAAATTAGCTATTGGGATTGATCGATCATTACTAGGGGGGATATCAGTAGTTGTAGTATCAGCATTAAAGCTTTGAGCTATAGTTAGCTTAAACCAATTAGGTAAATCATTACTATCTTTATTTTCATCATAGAATTGATCAATTTGGGGAATATTAGTATTTTCCTGAGCTTTAAGCCCACCACTTAAATATGCTTGAATAAGCTTAGGATCAATCGTTGAATCAGATGGATTATTTATGGCCTCATTAATTTCTGGCTTTAATAAAACAGAGCCCATTGGCAAATGCATATGTAATAAATTTTGGCTGACACAATTATACCAATCCTTAAATTGACTGTCATCCATTGCACCAATAAATTTGGTTAAAATTCGTGTTGATCTTACTTGTGTACCTTTATCAGTTGAATTTAAATCTGTAGTTAAATTACTAATTTCATTATTTACATAATCAACCTCATGAGGATGTAACGTTGTTAAATCATAAACATGACTAGCTTCACTTTGCACATTCTCACTTTGACTTGCATTACCAGAATTGGTATTTAGTGAATTGCCACGTAAGGCAGCTTTAATTTTGGCAAAAACTGGTGATTGGGGTTTTAAATTATCATGATACTCGCTGGCTAGTTTCTGCTCAGAATGATGGAAATAGTCATCAATAGTATTAGCCAGCGCAAAGGATCGATATTGAGTAGCAAATGATTTAACTACATCGTGAAGTTGAGGATTGTTATCTAAAAATGTTTTTAAGGCATCAATAGCACCAGGCTGTTCGGTAGTAGTGGCTAACGTGATTTTATTGGCAATATCCTGAAATTCTTGAAAATTTTTAATTGCCGCAGCCTTAGCTTGAACAAAGGCTACTGCATTACCAGCGGTTAAATCAGGTGAAGGCAATACGATTTTAACCTGACTGGGCTTATTATCATTATAGCCATCAAGCATAAGATAAGTTGCATATGAACCCAGGTTTTTGGCCACTGGGATTAAGTTAGGCTTAACACTTTTACCATCAGTTGATTGCGCAAAATTAATAAAATTTTGACGCGCATTTTCACGCTCAGTTAAATCCGGTGATTGTAAAGATTGCATGGCAGTGCTTAAGAGGTTCATTCCATCTCTAAAGGCTGGATATTTTTCTGGAGTTAATTCAATGTGAATTGGTGAATCATCATTGGGTAAATCATTAAGATTAACAACTATTGCTGAATCGACTTTCAGCGTCCTATCACTTATGTTTTCTGATTGAGGCGTTAAGCTAACGTCACTTATCGCAGCAAATTGTTGATTATTTAAAGTCTGGTTATGAATTGCATCAGTCAAGGTTGTTTTTGCCCCAAAAACTCCTCCAATCAAAGCCATATCAGCTAATGACTGTTTTATTTCAGTCCAATTAGCTAATTGATGATGACTGGACAATGAATCAAATTCAGAACTGACAATGCCAGCCGGTAAACCTGCCATTGCACCGCTTACAATTTTATTGCTTAAAACTGATTTAACATCACTATTAATCAGGTTTAAATCGGAAAGTTTTACCACGCCAATTGATCCGGCTGTTAAAGTACCAAAAGTGATAGCGCTACCAATGGCTTTTTTAGCTTTACCCTGCCAAAAATTAGTATCATTTGTAGGGCTAAACAAAGTTCCATAGGTGGCTCCAGATAAGGCTGAGTCACGAATAGATAAAGCCAAAGCATTTTTAGCAATAGTTGTATCATAGGCTGAATTTAAACCTAATTTATCTAAACTAAAACCAACTCCTGATTGAGCCAGCATAAAAGGTGCCAGCATGCCGATAGCTCCACCCAATGTTTGTGCGCCCCAATCCATACTACCAAATTTGGCTAGCGTAGGCACATCCATAAATTTTAAATTGTTATGCCATTTATTACTACTTATCTGGTTGTGGATATTGTCTACAATTTGAGTAACGCTGGTTACAGGCTCTTGAAGACCAGAGTACATAACACTATTAATAAATTCATTAATTAGGCTTTGGGGTCGATTTTTAGGACTAATTGGTTTATCGTTAAGGTGTTCAAGATTCATTTGATATTCAATAATTAGGCATCAGTCTAAACAATATTAAAAAATATAGACTAGTAATAGACCTTTTACAGTGGTAGAAACACGAATGTTAATTTTTTTTAATCATTAATTTTTTATTTGCTTTAAAATGACAAAATCCTATTTTCCCCTAGAAAATATTTCTGGGTAATGTAAGCTTAAATATTATAATCTTAATACAGATAAATCCTGTTATAGTAAATCAACGAATAAATTTTGAACCTTAATACGCTAAGCCTTATTAGTGAAATTTTGTAAATAATATAGATTTGTCCGTGGACGTATTTATAGTACAATTAATTGAATATAGACCAACGATATGTAAAGTACATATAAATGAATGATAATACTCAGTCAGCAATAAAATCAGCATGGTTAGCTTATGGAGTTGTTATAATTTTAGTTTGGTCGATAGCTACAGCAATTCCACTGACTATTAAATATTTTGGTTATGCTAAAACGTTAGTAATTGCTGAATCGCTATTGAAAAATGGTCAGTACGATTTAGCGATAAATCAATTCGATTCGATCCTTGATAAAGAACCTACATCATTAAGAGCTGTATTCGGTATCGTCGAAACCCTGGCTAAAGAAGGCAGTTCTAATGATATTTATATGGCCAATGCCTATTTAAGTAAAGTTCAGTTGTCAAAACAAGCCTGGCAAACTTTTAGCAATCGACTGCCCGAAAACACTCGTAACAAGCTAATGCCTAATTTTACCAATTAAGTTAATATTGTAATTAACTTAATTTATATTCTGGAGTTAAATATATGTTGCTAATACCAGGTGGACTTTTTAACAAATTAACTTTTTTAGGCATTGTGTTAAATATATATTTACGCCAGTGTTTTTGTAAAATTCTTGGTGTTAATTATGCAAATCTCGAATATTTTAATTTTTCGGGCAGTTATGGTTTTATTGAACCTAGTAGCGAAGCAAATTTAAATCAATTGTTATTAATTTATTTAGGACCATTATTTATCGGTTTGTTGGTTGGTACATTTTTGCTTTTCCCCATGTTTTTATTATTTTGGTTCTTACGTAATTTTGATTTCCCTTGGACAATACCATTATTAGCATATTTAGGGATATCATTTAGTACACATGCTAGTTTAAATAATTATGAATGCAAATTTTTACTGGAAAAAATTAATTTAGTTCAAGACCCTACGATAATATTAAGATTAGCTAAAACTATAATTCAAATTTTTGAATTAACAACTAGATCAAAAAGAATATCGATGAATTTTTCCTTAGCTTTACTAATTTCAGCTCTACCACCATCAATATTAATGTTAATCTGGCATTATCACTACGATTTATAGTTATTTTTAATGAAAGTTATTTTAGCCGAAAAGCCATCTGTTGCACAAGACATTGCTAATGTTGTTGGGGCTAAATCGCGCCGCCAAGGTTATTTTGAAGGTAACGATTACATAGTTACCTTTGCTTTTGGTCATTTAATTAAAATAGCCGATCCTGAAAAAATGGATTCAAAATGGGGCAAACCCTGGAAATTAGAAAATCTACCCATGCTACCTACTACCTGGAAATACTGTGTGGATTCTAAGGTTAAGGAACAGTTTAAAATTATTAAGAATTTTTTTCTCGATAAAGCTACTACTTCTATTATCTGCGCTACTGATGCTGGACGCGAAGGTGAACATATATTTAGATTAATCTATGAATTAACTAATTGTCAAAAACCGGTTTATCGACTTTGGATAAGCTCATTAACACCTGAGGCCATTCAAGCTGGCTTTAACAAATTAAAACCTAGCCGTGAATTTGATAATTTAGCTAACGCTGCAAAAGCTCGAGCCCATGCTGATTGGATCGTAGGTTTAAATTTCACTAGAGCCTATACGATAATTAATAGTCAGTTATGTACTGTAGGGCGGGTTCAAACACCAACTTTAGCTTTAATAACTAAACGGCAAATCGAAATTGATAATTTTAAACCACAAATATTTTATGAAATTATTGCAACCTTTGAACCGGGTTTTAATGCCTATTATCAAACTCCAAATGATAGACTTGAGACCAGGCTAGTTGATAAGAATCAAGCTTTAGCAATATTAAATGAAATTATGCCCTGTCCAAATGGAACTGTTAAATCTGTTGCACTTATTGAAAAAAAAACTAAGCCACCATTACTTTTTGACTTATTAAACTTACAAAAAGAAGCCAATAAACGCTTTGGTTATACCGCTAAAGAAACTTTAGATATTGCCCAAAATCTTTATGAAAAATACAAACTTTTATCATATCCTCGAACTGAGTCCCGGCATCTATCTACCGACATGTTAGCTGAATTACCCAAAATTCTCACAACTTTACTAAAAACGGCTACGATATCAGTCAATGCCCTTGAAGCTTTTACGACAATTGGTATCAATGCAGACACTGTAACCCTTGATCAAATCCGTCCTAGTTTAACAAAAAATTATGTCGATAATACTAAATTAACCGATCATCATGCGATTATTCCTACCCATAAATATCCAACCAATGATTTACCTTTAAAAGAAAGTAATATCTATAAATTAGTAACTACCCGTTTCTTGAGTATATTTTTACCACCAGAAATCCGTAACGAAACTACGGTAATCATTGGTGTCACGGAACATAACTTTCGTGCTCGAGGGATTGTTATAACTGATCCAGGCTGGACCGTTCTAACCCATAATCAGGATAAGGATAAAGATGAGTCCACCGATATTCAAATCTTACCTAAGCTTGAACCTAAGCAAATAATAATTAAACGGGCGTCCAACCTAAAAGAAGGTAAAACTACACCGCCCAAACCTTATGATGATGCATCCTTGTTATCAGCCATGAAAAATGCTGGTAACGTTATTGATGATGAAGATTTAGCAAGTTATATGAAGCAAAATGGTCTAGGGACACCAGCTACTCGAGCTGCCATTATTGAAAGACTAATTCAAAGTGGTTATATTGAACGCAAGACGAAAACTTTAATTCCCACAGCTAAAGGCCTACTGTTAATTGAAAATGTCCATCATGATCTAAAAGATGTAAGTCTGACTGCTTCTTGGGAAGAGTTGTTAGGCCAAATTATGGATGGTAAATTAAATTTAACATCGTTTGAAGAGGCCATTGGCAGTTTTGTTACTAATATTATCCCCGAAATTGCCAAACAAGAAACTCAAATACCAATGGTAACTACCAATGGTATTGGTTCGTGTCCACTATGTAAAACTGGTGAAGTAAGACCATCACCAAAGGCTTATGGTTGTAGCCGTTGGAAACAAGGTTGTAAATTTACGATTTGGCGTGAACAATATGGTAAAAAATTATCCGATCTTCAGATAACTGAACTTTTTAACAAACACCAGACTAAAGTCATAAAAGGTTTTAAAAAGAAGGATGGCTCAGGAAATTATGAAGCTAAATTAGTATTGACTGATGACTTTAAAGTTCGTCTCAATTTTGATAAATAAAGAAAAGTATATATTTAAAAAATTCGCTTATGTTTTACGGCAAATTGCTTTAAAATAATTGATTATCATATTTTATTAGTTGACTAACTGAAGTTAAATCTCATGTCGCAAACCATCTTACCCGAAATTATTGAAGTTGCAAACGTTTTAGCCCTGCATAGTGAAATACTTCCTAATGGCAATAATGGCTTAATCCATAAATTACAAGAAGCTTATAATGAAAAGCGTCCGTTAAGGGTAAAACTTGGCGTTGATCCAACTTCATCAGACTTACATTTAGGCCATACTGTATGTCTAAATAAATTAAAACGTTTTCAAGAATTAGGTCATCAAGTGGTGTTAATAATTGGTGGTTTTACTGCTCAAATTGGCGATCCCAGTGGACGCAATGCCACCAGGCCAGCTTTAACACTAGATCAAGTTAATGAATATGCCAAAACCTATCTTGATCAAGTAAGTTTAATTCTTGATATCGATAAAACCGAAATTGTCAATAATGCAGACTGGTTGAGTCCACTTAGCTTAAATGATATCTTAAAATTAGCTTCTAAAATTACTTTAAACCAGCTTTTAGCTAAAGAAGCCTTTGGTGAAAGATTAGCTAAAGAACAACCCTTAGCTTTTCATGAATTATTTTATCCTTTGCTTCAGGCTTATGATTCAGTGGCAATTAGAGCTGATATTGAATTAGGGGGAAGCGATCAACGCTTTAATATTCTCCAGGGGCGTGAATTACAAGCTAAACTTGGTTTAAATCAACAAATCGCCATGCTTTTACCTTTAATTGAAGGCACTTGTGGCAAACAGAAAATGTCTAAAACCTATGATAATTATATTGCCTTAAAACATAGTCCTAATGAAATGTTTAGTCGCACGATGCGTTTAAATGATGATTTGATTATCAAATATTTTGAATTGACGACAGCACTTAGTAATGATGAAATTCAAAAACATGTACAATTTATGCTTAATGGTGGCAATCCAGCTCAAGTAAAAAAAATCTTAGCTCACGAATTAGTAAAAACTTATCAGGGTCAATCAGCTGCAGATATAGCTTTAAACGAATGGAATAATATTCATTCATTAAAAGCCATTCCTACTAATTTAGCTGAATATACTCTTAATGAAGATACCACTATTACTAAATTACTGGTTAAAACCAATTTGGCTAGTTCAGGTAGTGAAGCTAAACGTCTTATTCAAGAAGGTGCGGTTAAATTTAATAGTGAAGCAATTAAAGATATTAATTTTATTTTTAATACTACTATCCTTAATAACGACGAAAATATTCTCCAAATCGGTCGACGTAAATTTTTAAAATTAATAAAATAGAGGTAAAATCATATGACGCAAACTCAATCGGTAACAAGACCCCAA
>DAHXLC010000033.1 GCA_027371815.1 Candidatus Melainabacteria bacterium
GCTAAAGGAGATAAATATGTCACAACATACACAAGATACAAGTTTAAAATGTATTTTTATTTAGGAGCTAAGATTTTTTTCATAAGCTTTGAAAGTATTTTTAAGGAGCATTGATACAGTCATTGGTCCTACTCCACCAGGAACTGGTGTTATAAAGTCAGCAATTTTACTTACTTCACTAAAAAGGACATCACCGGTAATTTTATTTTTACCGGAATTATCTTCAATATAATTTATGCCTACATCAATTACACAAGCACCATTTTTAATAAATTCATGATTTATAAAATTGGATCGTCCCATAGCTACTATTAATATGTCAGCCGATCGAGCTATTTTTGCTAAGTCGGGAGTTTTACTATGACAGAGAGTAACGGTTGCATTCTGCTTGGATAACAGTATACTTATGGGTTTGCCAACCAGATTAGATCGACCAATGACACAAGCTAATTTGCCTTCTAATTCAATATTATAATGATTTAATAAAGTCATAATACCGTATGGAGTACAAGGATATAAATTAGGATTATCGTTAAGTAATAGTCCTAAGTTGTAAGGATGTAATCCATCAACATCTTTGTCTGGGTTAACCAGGCTTAAAATCTCTTGACTTGGCAGATGTTTAGGTAAGGGTAATTGAATAAGTATACCGTCACATTGGGGATTTTCATTTAGTTCGATTATTTTGGCTTTAATATCAAAAAAACTAGCATCTTTGGCAAAATTATGAACATTTCCATTGATTTGACAGTTAAGACAGGCTTTAATTTTATTGCGAACATATATTTGCGATGCAGGATTGTCACCCACAAGAATAACGTCAAGACTAGGCTTACGATAATTTAAGGCGATTTTTTCGTTGATTTTGGCTTTTAATTCTTCCTGAACTAAAAGGCTTAGTTTTTGACCATCTAAAATCGTAGCTAAATGATTATCAATAAACATTTTTTATCCTTATATTAAAATTAAGTGAATTATTTTAAGTGTTCAAAAGATATTGACCGTTTATCTTTTTTTAACAATTTACTTTCATTGAGGTCAAATGAATTATTTTTTGTTACTTCCCCAATCTTGTTTAATTGTATGAGAAAGTTTTGTTTTTTTAAAGCTTTATTAATATCTTGATAAAGATTTGCTTCCATACAGGCTAATAACTCATAATCTTCACCACCATATAAGGCCCAAGCGTAAGGATTACAATTAGCCATTTGAGCGTAGGTAACCGTTTCATTATTTAGGGGTAAATTGTCAATATTAATATTAATTCCATAAGAATTAGCCTGGTAAATATGCCCTAAAGTCTCATAAATCGAATCACTAGTGTCAATTAATGCTAATTTAGCATTAGTCATTGCTAATAATACCCAGGCTTCAGCCAGGCGAGGAATTGGCTGTAAATGACGAATTACCGAATTTAAACGAAGATTGCGACCGATGTTGTTAAGATGCCATAAGCCCGTATGGCTCAGGCCACAATCGCCAGTTACTACTATGTCATAGCCTGGCCTAAAATGGTTACGGGTAGCAATTCCTAAATCATGTTTTAGGCCAATTAAGGTTGCGCTTAACGCTAAATTATAGTTACTTTTAGCAATATTACCACCGGTAATTTTAATTTTGTATTTATTACAGGCATCGATAATTCCTTGATAAAGCTGTTTAAGAAAATATTGCGATAATTTTTCCGGAATATTTAACATGATTTGAATATATTTAGGAATCCCACCCATAGCGGCTATATCACTAATATTGACATAAACAAGTCTTAAGCCTATTTCGTAGGGTTTAGCATAATCCAAGCTAAAATGCGTGCCTTCAATTTGGCAATCTGAAGTGATTAAATAGTTATTGTCAATCAAGGCACAATCATCACCAATATATTGACTTTCTAGATTATTATTTAGATAGTTAATAAATTTATGTTCATGACTAGGTATAAACTGATTATTATTCACCATCTTTTTAAATAAATCTAATAAGTGCTAAAATTATAAATATTACTGTTATTTTAAGCGTAATTATATTAATATAGATTATATTAATATAATTGTTTTTTTTACTCTAAATAAGCAAATATAAAAATTAGATTTACTTAAATAGTAGGAGTTTAATACTTGAATTTACTGATATCGCTAGTTAGTCATATTATACAGTTACTGAATATATCAATTTTTATTTGGTGTTTACTGAGCTGGTTTTCCGGAATAAATTGGCAAGAACAGCCTTTTCGAACTTTGGATAAAATAGTTTCAGCTATTCTAGCCCCAATTCGTAATTTAATTCCGCCGATTGGTAATATTGACATTACACCGATGATAGCAATATTACTTTTACAAATGATTTCATCATTTTTAGGAAGGTTGAATTAGGCATAAATGTTAAATATTAATCGTCGGCAGTTTCTTAAAGATATTACGATTGCCAGCCTATATTTTTGTCATATCAATAATGCGTGGGCCCGTAAAAAAAATATTAGCTTAATGCCTTTTATTCAGTTTGGTATTATAAAATGGCCTCATGGTTTCGCTTTAGATTATTTTTTCATTATAAATAATAATTTATGGCTGATTGCTAGTTCATCTGGACAAATCGTCCTGTTATCTGCTGTTTTAAAAGGTAAAAATAATGTTAATGTAATTAACGAATATAATAATCTGTTTACTAAAATCCTTTATATTAAACAGCTTAGAAATAATCAATTTATTGTTTTCAGTCAGTCGAGCACCGAAAATAGTTATAATGTCAAAAAAATTATTATTAAAAATAATGCTGTAGAAGTAATATCATCTATAGAATTACCTTTAAAAGATGTCAGTGCAGTATTAAACATTGATATTGAAAATAATCTTTTAGCTTTAGTAATCGTCGATAATTTAGGCAAAAATTTATTGTACCTGATTAATTTTGAAGATATTCAAAATTGTCTTAACAATATAAATAATTATTCTTATTTGTTAAATTGAGCGGATAAACAGCGAATCATTTTCTAAAGACAAAAAATTATGTTCATCCAGTATATAT
>DAHXLC010000035.1 GCA_027371815.1 Candidatus Melainabacteria bacterium
GCGATTAAAATCTTTATTAATTTTATATTTTGGCGCCAAAGGCGCAGGCCGCGTTCGCGGCCAAAACTCTAATAAATATAAAGAAAATTTTGTTATTAATAATGTATTAAATACGGAACACTAAGCTCCCCACCAATATATAGTTACAAATAAAAATAACCACACTACGTCAACAAACGATTCACAACTTTGTCCTAACTACTAATAAAATAAATACTAATGTAACGTCGCGAAGTTATAATAAGAGTTAAAAGACTGCCCGAGACCAATTAAGGCGTGAAAAATTTTAATTGTTAAATTTTTTAATTTGATTAACGAATTCAATAGCTTTTTTATTACGATTTTCTGAAGGTACATTAGATAATAAAATGATTAATTCAGACCAAACTTGATAAACATTTTTTTTATAAGACATTAAAGGGTAAGATTCAAAATGAGGAAGAATAAAAGATTTAATATCTTTAGTAGAACTAACTTGATATTGAATATGATTATGTTGACCATCAGAAGATTTTTTATCGTAAACATTACCACAATTAAAAAATTCTTTAAATTGATTAAACAAAAGAATATTATTACTATGTTGACTAATACTTAAAGAGGGTTGAAAAGCTATTCTTGTTTTTTCAATATTTTTATACTTAATAGAAGCAGAGAAAGAACCATCACCATCAATAAAACCAGAGACCCACCAAGGATTCATAGTAGTAACAATAGATTTGTCGTATAATTCAAAGTTTTTGGAAGTATTAATTAAATCAGGAAATAAATTAATAATATTTTTTTTGTATCCTTCATTCATTGAAATAGAAATTTTAGAAAAATTTTTTAAACCTTCAGCTGTTTTATAGTCACCGTTATTAATCATATTAATACCAGTTTTAAATAATTGATAATCAAGAGATTTGATACCAATTAATGGATACTTATCAAAATGTGGAATAATATAATTATTAATAGCATCTAAGTTTTCAAAAGTAACACGAATTTCACTGTTAGGTGAATAAATGCTAATTCTACCTTTTTTATTAAAAAAAGAATTGATATTAGAAATTAAATCTTTATCTTTTAAGTTCATCCCTATAAAAAACGAAAAACGTGGATAATTTTTATTATCTAAACTTAAAAAAAAACAAGATTCAGCATCAGATAAACCAGAAACATAAAAAGGACTTAAAGGCATAAATAATAAAAAACAAAACTTAAGAGTATACAAAAGGTTGGAGAGGTAAAACGAAAGATAAAAGCTTTTTCTTAAATAAAGCAGGAGAATAAGAAAAAATCGTTCACAACTTTGTCCTAAAATTAATATGGTTAATAACTAATAAATATAAAAAATGTACAAACAATTAAAATATTTTAACTCGACAATACGTAACAAAAAAGGTTTTAAATAAGCCGCCTAGAAGGGGCACGACGCTAAATACGGAGTAAAATAATTAGAGGACGGGCTATTGGGATATCTTTAATCTTGAATTACTTAATAAGCGAATAAGCCCGTTTACTTTATTTCGTTCAAGAACCGGCTTTCCCGGCGACTAGAGTATACCTTACAGCTAAACAACAACCTAAAAGTACGCTATCCTAACGACTTAGTGTTAAAGAAAAGCGTAAACATCCGGGAGTAAAGCTGAAGAACCATCTACTCGTTGCTCTTTTACAGACGCTGTCTGATTTAGATCCGCGGTCACCCATTTCATTTCTTGCATCTCTAGTGATATTACCATACCCTGAGGCATTAATCAGGCCGGTCATCAAGTTTACAAGATGACTTTGGTTACTAGAGCTTTAGGATTTTCCCGGAATTTGGCTCTTAAACACAATGATGAGTAGCCTACACTCATTAGTTATGCCAATACCAGGCAGCGGATTCAAAACCGATATGATGATGGTTAGTAAAATGATAATTATTTAAACGAAAAGTTTGGATAGTAATAAAAATAGTACCTATAATAACGTGTACAATGTTGTTAACGTAAAGCTATTTATCTTTACATCAAGATGTTACCATCTTGTTCAGACTATGTCATCAAATAAAAATTGCTCTTCGAGTGGGTAATTTAACTACAACCGCGCTTCGATATAAATTTTTTATTTGCAGGGTTTTCGTGTAAGGATTATTGTAAATATAGTACTCACCTTTTAGTCGTTGAACCTTCATATATTTCCGTCATTTAAACGTAATTTACGTGCCCTCGCGCCGTTCCGGCGCTCGGGCTACGATAAAGACAAATATATTAAATATATGCTAGGCTGCAAGTAAACCATGGTTTATAATTGACCGAGCGCCTACCGAGGGACCGGCGCTCGGGAAATTATATTTATATA
>DAHXLC010000045.1 GCA_027371815.1 Candidatus Melainabacteria bacterium
TATCCGGAGCAAATCCGCCAGGAATAATAACCAAATCAAATTGACAATTAACATAATCAGCACATTGGCCATCTACATTTAAAGGTATTCCATATTTACCAGTATAAGTTTTTTCACCAAGAAGCCCACGTAAGGCTTAAACAAAAACTGGTCAATAAAATTAGTGTTAAAAATTTTGGAGGTTTCATAATTTATTAAGCCAAAAACTTAGATAAGCATTAATTTTTTTATCAATTATATTTGTTTGACCTAAAATAATTTAATTGTAAGCAGATTAAATTGCTTAAGCCATAATTAATTAGTTTAATTTAAGGAGTTTATCATGGATTTAAAACATGTTCAAGTAGCTATAATACTTGGTCCCCAATTTGAGGATCGCGAAGTTACTTATCCCTATTACCGACTTCTCGAAACAATGGCCACTGTTAAACTACTGGGAATTGGTGAAAAAACTTATACTGGTAAATATGGAATACCTTTAAATGTAGATGGCCAATGTGCTGATTATGTTAATTGTCAATTTGATTTGGTTATTATTCCTGGCGGATTTGCTCCGGATAAGATAAGAGCCAATCAATCAGCTTTGGACATAGTTCGTTATGCCAATGCCCATAAGGCTGTTGTTGCAGCTATATGTCATGGAGCCTGGGTTTTAGCTTCAGCTAATATTGTTAAAGGGAAAACTTTAACTTGTTATGAAAATATTAAAGATGATGTTATTAATGCTGGTGCTAAGTGGCTGGATCAAGAAGTTGTGGTAGATGGTAATCTGGTTACTTCCCGTAAACCAGATGATTTGCCAGCATTCTGTCGTGAAATAATTAAATTATTACAATTCGCGAAAGTTAAAGTTTAGATTAATATAATTATATTGGTGATGATGCGAAAATCACTGTGTTTTATTAA
The DNA here is from genome assembly GCA_027371815.1 of Candidatus Melainabacteria bacterium. Lineage (GTDB taxonomy): Bacteria > Cyanobacteriota > Vampirovibrionia > Obscuribacterales > JAKAZS01 > JAKAZS01. The sequence continues at coordinate 907 of DAHXLC010000045.1, forward strand.
TATATTTCAAATGATTTATTTATAAGTATTTTTTATAAAAAAAGGAGAAATTACTATGGAAACTAGGGTTTTTGGTAAAACTCAAATGGAAGTTAGTGTACTAGGTTTTGGTGGCGCTGAAATTGGCTTTCAAGGAGTCAGTTATGCTGATGCAGCGCAGATGCTTAATTTGGCTCTCGATTCTGGTATCAATGTTATTGATACTGCTGAATGTTATGTAAATAGTGAAGATTTAATTGGTAAAGCTATTGGTCATCGTCGTAACGACTATTATTTATTTACCAAATGTGGACATAAAGAAACCTATACAGTTGATGGCTGGGACTATGAAGATATTGTTAAATCCATTGATAAAAGCCTTAAAAATTTAAAAACAGATTATTTGGATCTAGTGCAATTACATAGCTGTTCCCAAGATATTTTAGCTAAAGGCGAAGTTATTAAAGCACTGCAAGAAGCTAAACAAGCTGGAAAAACTCGATTTATTGGCTATAGTGGAGATAGCCAAGATGCTTTATACGCTATTAAAACTGGTGTCTTTGATACTTTGCAAACTTCATGCAATATTGCTGATCAAGAATGCATTGATTTGACAATTCCTGAAGCCATAAAATTAAATATGGGAATTATTGCCAAACGTCCAATTGCCAATGCGGCTTTTACCTATAAAACTGCGCCGGATAATGATTATCATAAGCCTTATTATGAAAGATTGCAAGAGCTTAAATATGATTTTATTAATGGCAATCCTAGTTTAAGTGCACAAATTGCTTTAAGATTCACTTTAACAGTTAGTGGTATCTGTACCGCAATCGTTGGTACCACTAAAGCAGCTCGATTTCAGCAAAATATTGAAGCGGTTAGCCATGGTAAGCTTGATGATGCAGCCTTTAAATCTATTAGAGATCATTGGTTAAAGATGGCTTCAAAAACTTGGGTTGGTCAAGTTTAAAAATTATTTTATTTATTTAAACTAGCTGTATTTAAAATCATTTCAACTAATTTATCATAACTGATTCCTGCTGTTTTAGCCATGGCAGGCAAATCAGATGTATCAGTCATACCTGGCAAAGTATTAACTTCTAGTACAAATGGATTGTTATTTTGATCAATAATCATATCGATGCGGGCGTAACTCTTACAATAGATTGCTTTAAAAACTGACTTAGCAATAACGGTAGCTTTGGTTTTAGTTTCGTCATTAATTTGGGCTGGTAAAATGAAATCGATCATACCATGTGTATATTTTGCTTCATAATCACAAAAGCCTGCTTTGGACTTGGGTCTTAGTTCTAATATCGGTAAGACGAATAAATTATTACTAGCTTTTTCAATAACGCCTAAGGTGATTTCAGTACCAGTAATATACTCTTCGATGAGTACGCTACCATATTCGTTGATAATTTTTTTGCTATAAGTTTTTAAACTTGTTAAATCATTGACTTTATATGTATCTACTGATGAGCCAGCTGAAATTGGTTTGAGCATATAGGTATTAGTGTTGAGTGCTTGGATAGTATGTTCAAGATTAGCTAAATTATCGTTATTGACGATTATATACTTAGCATTTAAGATGTTCTGGCTGGTAAGAATTTGTTTAGTGGCTAATTTATTCATAGCTATGGCACTACCAAGAATACCTGTACCAGTATAAGGAATTTGCATTAATTCTAAAACACCCTGAATGATACCATCTTCACCAAATTGGCCATGTAGAGCTAAAAAAGCATATTCAATCTTTTTGTCTTTGAGCACTTGAGCTAGATCTCGATTTACATCAATAAATAGGCTATTATTATAACCTAAATTTTTTAAAGCATTAAGGCAGTTCTGTGAACTTCTTAAGGATACCTCACGTTCGCTGGATAAACCGCCGCCAAGAACGGCAATAATGGCATTTTTATTGATCATAGAATATGGTGCCCCGATAAAACTTTTATATTGTAATGTGTTATTACTGATTTGTACATATTCACCTGTAAATGATTGCATATTTTCCCCCAAATTTATTAAATATTATTGTTAAATTACCTAAACATGTTTTTCCATTACTGCGTCTAGTTTTTTGCTCATAACTTAGCTTTAAGATTACCCTGATTGTTTTAATCCCAAATATCTTGAATAGTATTTTCAAATGTACCTAAGGTTTTCCACTCAGGGTGAAGTTTAATATTGAATTTTTGCCAAACACTATCCTGCATTTTTTTTAATAATTCAAGAACATCGCTTGAAGAAGCTTGGCCTATATTAATTACAAAATTTGCATGAATTGCCGATACGCTAGCACCACCACAGGTAAGATTTTTTACACCGGCTAAATCCAGTAATTTACCAGCCTGTTTATCAATACTATGATTTTTAAAGGTACTGCCAGCATTAGGATAGCTTAAAGGCTGAGTTCTCCAGCGATAGTCTTCATTGATTTTAATTTTAGCTAAAATAGCTTCTTTGATACCAGGTTCTAGCTTCAGACAGGCATTTAATACTACTTCGTTTTGTGAATCGAGAATACATTTTCGATATTCAAAGGCTAATTCGTTTTTCGTTAGTTTTTTTACTGAATGGGATTTAAGATCAAAAATATTTATATATTCTACGAGGTTAGACATAGAGCTACCATGAGCTCCAGCATTCATAATTACGCCACCACCAACAGTTCCCGGAATGCCACAGGAAAATTCTAGTCCACTTAAATTTAGACTTGCAGCGAACTTTGCTAAATGTGGTAATCTTACTCCAGCATCAGCTAAAATACGAGTATCGTCAATTTGTGTTATATTAGTTAATTTGGTCGTGCGAATGACTAGTCCTTCAAAACCTTGTGATGATATTAGCAGATTTGAGCCACCACCTAAAACAAAAAATGGTATGCTTCTATCTTTAAGATTATTCAGACATTGCGTAAAATCGTCAAGGTTTGTTGGTTCATAAAATTGACTAGCTATACCACCAATTTTAATTGAGGTGAATTTGGCCAATGCTATTTTTGACTCAAGTTTAAGCATTAGTTTTCAATTGGCTTGATTAAGTGATTGTAATAATTTTTCTCCTAGATTAGTAATGTCACCAGCTCCCATCGTTATGACTAAATCATGAGGGCGGATGTAATCTAAAGCACTGGTTTTAAGATTGTTTAGATCGCCAGGAATGTAAAAAGCATTTTTATATTTCATCGCACCAACTAAATTAGCCGAATTAACATTCGGGATACTTTTACCACGAGCAATGTATACATCAGCTATTAAAGCAAGGTTGGCTCGAGCAAAACATTCGCAAAACTCACTAAATAAGTCCTGAAGTCGTTTAGGTTGATGAGGTTGGAAAATAATAACCAAGCGATCCAGTCTGGGATGAATATTACTTAAGTGTTGATTAGAATATTCCATAAATTCGTAAGCAGCTTCAATAGTTGATTTCACTTCGGTTGGATGATGCGCATAATCATCAACAATTAAAACGTTATGGCTATGCCCTTTAATTTCAAAGCGCCGACCTACACCACTAAAATCAGCTAAGGCCTTTTTTATATCTGCAAAAGAGATATCTAAATGTTGGCAAACTGCTATAGCAGCTAAGGCATTTAATTTATTATGGTGACCCGGAATTTTTAAGTTTAATTCACCTAAAAGATTGTTTTTATGGAATACTTCTATTGAGCCTAAATTAATATTTTTAAAATAAAAATCTGGACTAAAGGAATTAGTCTCATAACCATAAGTAATAACCGGTCTTTGTACACGCTTAATTATATTTAAACAGCCTTGATTATCGGTGCACAGTACTGTCGCATTTTGAGCATTATTAGCAAATTGGAGCATGGCTGTATATATATCTTCAATACCACCTGGATAGTTTTCTAAATGGTCAGCTTCTAAATTTGTAATAACCGATATGTAAGATTGTTGGTTAATGTGACTTTTATCACTTTCATCAATTTCAGCTACAAAGTAATTGCTATTACCATGACGAGCATTAGATTTGATATCACTTAAATAACCACCAATGATAATAGAAGGATCCTTTTGGGCTTCAAGAAGAATTTTACTTATCATTCCCGTTGTTGTTGTTTTGCCGTGAGTTCCAGAAACTCCAATAAGATTTTTGTTTTTACTTAAGTGATTTAACAGTTTAGATCTGTGCCAGACTGGGATTTTAAGTTGTTGGACTTGCCACAATTCTGGATTGTCACTGGTTATAGCTGTTGATACTACAACTAGCTGCTGGTTGGATATATTGCTGCTGCTGTGACCGATAAAAATCTTGGCACCAAGATTTTCTAATTCAAGGGTAAAGCTGTTTGCTGCTTTATCTGAGCCAGTTATGTTAAAGCCAAGCGCTAGCATTATTTTCGCTAGTCCAGACATACCAATTCCGCCAATACCAATAAAATGAATAGCGCCACGGCTTTGGTCTAGGGAATCTGGTATTATGGAGTTAGGGTTAAGGTTATTTATAGTAGTAAGGTTTGTATTATTATTATGCAAAGTAATCACTTGTTCGCCACCATAAATGATTGTATAACAATATAAAAAAAATTCAATAGTAAATTAACGATTTTATTGAATTTTTTAGTTTTTAATTGGTGGCATTAATTGACAAAGATTGTTAGCTTGACAATCTTACAATGGTGGCCGCTAAACGCGATTTTTTGCGTGCAGCAGTATTTTTATGGATAACACCTTTACTGACAGCGCGATCAATAGCACTATAGGCCTTGCTTAAGTTGGCGATAACTTCTTCTTTGCTTTTAGCTTTTAAGCTATCTAATACGTGGTTTTTAGCTGTTTTAATAGCCGATTTGTATGTTTTGTTTCTTAAATTATTTCTTTCAGTAGTTCTGGTTCTTTTAATTGCAGATTTGATATTTGGCACTGTACACCCCTTAAGCAGTTTGAAATATTGAAATTACTAATGTGGCAAGAATATTGGTTGATAAACCATATGATATATTTATTATTAGTTGTTACCCTAACTAATAATAAATATATCATATGACTATATGGTTTTTAAAATAATTGACCAAGCTTGCTTAACAATGTTGCATAAAAACGCCAAAGATAAAGAATAATTAATCTTGGTGCTGTGTTTGATTTTAAAAATTTTTTCAGCCTGTTGGACATGTCAAGCAGGCTTATGGAATGGTTGTTTTAAGATATGAGAAATTAAATTTAATTATACTGTATTTTATAGTTGAGAATAATTTTAAGATAATTTATATAT
>DAHXLC010000062.1 GCA_027371815.1 Candidatus Melainabacteria bacterium
TAATCTCCCGCTAGCCTTACCACTTCAACAGACCAATTTATATAAACCTGGGTATTTAGGACATGTTGATCAAGTAATTGCCCGGCAAGATTTACTAATAATTAAAGGCTGGGGCTGGATAAAAGGGCTTAATTATACCCCAGCTACCGTAATAATTAAAGTAAATGATAAATTTTATCCGACCACATTTGGAATGGAAAAACGCAGCGATGTTGCTACTTATCTTAATAATCCAGCAAGTGTAATGAGTGGTTATAGTTTTAGTCTTAATATTAAAGATTGTAAAAGCATTACTATTACCGCTATTATTGTTGGTAAGAATCATCGGACTTTTTACCCAAGCCCAAGTCTAAAAATTGATTTAAAGGAATTAAAACACAATTAAAATGACTTTAGATATATATAAATTTCAAGACCCGCTAAGCTATGAACAGATTAGTTTAGATGAAGTTAAAATGGCAGCCAAGGAATCTGGCTTGAGCCACCCGGTATACCTATTACAAATTTGAAATTGTTGAACCCTCGCAGCTTAATGTTATTGAACAGATTAAGCTGTTTTCGTCAGCCGGATTAATTCTAGGGGCATCAGGATCGGCTATGTTTAATTCAATCTTTTGTCATCCAGGTACTAAGCTGATTGATATTGAATCAGAACCCCATTGGATTCATGCCCATATGTGTCTATTTGGATCTTTAGGTCTTAAATATGGAATTTTTGAGGCTACCCCGAGTAACCTTGATTTTAGCATTGCCCACAAGCCTTATAACGTAAATATCGTGGCTCTAATGAAATGCATTAGCCAATTTGATAAAAGTTATAATTAGGCTTAAATAATTATTATGTTTTATGTTTTTTTGATGAATTCAACTGGCTGTTAGCTCTTCGTCATATATAATTAACTGATATAATATATTTTTTGGCTTTGATTATGATAAAATGACCAAAAGTGTTGCGCTTAATTAGAAACACTTTAACTTGGAAATAAATTAATATGAATTTAGTTAGTTCTAAAACAGATTTTCTTAAAGCAAATTTTTATTTACTGGCCAATTGCCTTAAAGCATTACCTATATGGCTGAAGTTTGATTATACTTCTTTAAACCTTCTTTTATTAGAGTATAGATTACTTCGTGAAACTAAGAATTGTCATATAGTACAATTAGGTTTAGAAAATATTTTTAATTTTTTAGCTTTAAATCAGATTATTGCAGCCTTAAAATTAAGTTGTCAAACAACATGGTTAAATACGGATAATAAATTAGACCTAGAGAATAATTATTTTGAAGCATTTCATAATTATAACTATTCTAAATTTGCTAAATTTTCTTCACTAGATTATTTAAACTTTGATAATGAAATTAGTAAAGTTCAAGATAAATCAATAAATTTATTAATATTAAATGCTAGTTTTAATCCCAGTGAATTAGCATATAATAACTTAATCACTAAAATAGCTGATAATGGTATTATATTTTTTAGCAAAATTGAAAAATCATCCTTGGAAAAGTTTTGGCTTTATTGTATGGAAAATTTTCCGTATCAGCAGATTTTTACTAATCAAGGTATGGTTGTTATTACTTCACAAGCTGATACCAGCGCAATTCAAAAAGTTAGGCAATGGTCTCAGGATTTAGCAATACAGTCTTATACTGAATTGTTATGTGCTGAATTAGACAATAATAGTCAATTTGTATTAAATACTGATGATAATTATCTTAGTGATGCTTTGACTTTAGAAAATAATAGTGATTTTAAAATTAGTAAAAAGGTGAAATTATACAAGTCTTTTCGCAAGTTATTTCCGCGCAAGAAATTAACAGCTGTTAATGAGACTAACTCTG
>DAHXLC010000105.1 GCA_027371815.1 Candidatus Melainabacteria bacterium
TTTAGGTAGCTTTCAAAAAAGTCTATTAAAGCTTGTTACTGTTATTTCTTGCAGTAATTTATGCACAGATTTTAAGCCGAACACAATTTAAAACACGTGTGGGGCAATCGGTTCGAGCTGTTTGTTCTATATGACACTTTGCTATATACTAGAATATGTATGTATACAAAATCCCGAAAAATATTAATTGACAAGCTTATAGATTTATGTAAAAAAGGCACATTTAAATGAAACTTGGTCAAAAGCTAAAAGAATCTCGAAAAATGTTAAATTGGTCGCAAGAACAAGTGGCAAAAGCCATTAAAATTAACCGTGAGTTATTATCTATGTGGGAAAATGATTATATAAAACCTAGTTTACCCAACTTAGAAAAATTAGCAGCAATAACTTGTGATGGGGTCTATGAAAAACCCCGTGTATTATCTGGTTTGACTTTTAATCATCCTTTGCTTGGATCTGTTGTATTAGTCAATAACAATACTACCTTGGGGCGTCAAATATTTACGCTTGCGCATGAATTGTGCCATGTTATATATCATTCATATGAAACTAATAGTAGTTTAAATCAAAAAGATAACACTAGCCCCGAAGAATTATTCGCCAATAAATTTGCTGCTAATTTTCTTGTGCCAAATCATTGCCTTAAAGATTTTCTTTTAGCCAAACATTGGAATACCAACCTAGATCCTGAAAGAGTTTTGCTTACAGCTTATTTTTTTAGAGTAAGTTATCAATTTATGTTAGTAAGGCTCCAGCAAGGTGATTTTATTAATCAAGAACAAAGATTGGAATGGGAAAAATTAAGCGCTGTATCAATGGCACAAAAATACCAAATTCCCACTGAATTATGGCGGTTACCTGCTAACGATCAAAATATTCTAGGTAAATACCCTGTATCGGTATTAAATAAAATTAAAGGCTTAGTTGAATTAGATTTTATATCAAAATCCCAGGCTGCTGATTTATTTAATGTCACAATTGATACTATAAAAAATAAACTAATGGCCAAACCAGATAAGGACAAGAAAAATTTTGATGAGAATTTTGACTGGTTGTTCAATAGCAAGAGGGGTAATTGAAATGATTGTGATTGAATGTAGTTTTATTGGACAATAGGTGAAATAGATGGAAATTATAATGGGTATTTGCTCTGGACTATTTCAAGATATTGCGCATGCTAGCATATTTAATTTTTTCAAAAACAAAAAAGAGCTTTATAAAATTTATGATGACTGTCATAAAGAAATTTGTAAGCTAAATAATATTATTACAGATACGAATAAAGATAAATTATATCAAGCTCTTGACAAATGGATTAACAGCAAAGAATTTGAGCATTTTTTGAATCACCTTAAAGAAGAAAACAACCAGGGAAACAGTAAAGATCTAATTGATCAACTTAATAATGAGTTGGCGGTGGCTAATTTAGATAAAATATTAAATTCAGAAGATATAGTTAAATTATTTATTAAAAAATTAGATCTGCATCTAAGAGCTACAAACCCAACCTATAAAGAATTAGTAAGCATTAAAAACGAAAACTTATTTATAGAAAAATTAGATAAAATCCAAGATTCTTCTGAACGTAGAAATGTTAATATTAATGGAAATAATTTGATTGATCAAGGTACTCATTCATTAGTTGAGCCAATTTCAGTTGAAGAACAGTATTATTTTTCAACAATAGAATTAGCTAAAGAGCATTGTTTACACGCAAATCATAATAAGGCTCTTGAATTATTAGAAGGCCTAAGAAATGAAATATCCAGCAAAAATGTTTCGCAGAATTTATTACTTGCATTATCAAATAATTTAATTACCTCATATTTGTATTTAGAAAAATTTAACTTAGCTTACGATGAGGCATTAAAAGCAATTGGTATAACAAAAACAAGATTAACATATAGCAATGCAGCTAATGCAGCTTACCAAAATGATGAATTTAAAGCAGCTTTGCATTTTATTGATCAAGCTTTGGATTTCGAACCAGAGAATCCTTATTCTTTAGCAATTAAAGTACAAATTTTAGCTAGAATTAAAGAAAAAGCAGTTCTAGCTAAATTTATTTCAGATCACCCTATTGTCAATAATGACCCAAATTGTTTAATGATGCTAGGTCAGATAGCTATTGATGATCAAAGATTTGAAGAAGCGCAAAATTATTTTCATCAAGCCAGGGTATTAAAACCATATTCAGCTATGCTTTATCAACTAGAAGGCCAGTCAATAATAATACCAATTGAAAAACAACATAAATTAAACTATTTATATTTTACAAACGATCAAATTCAAGAAGCAGAAAATGAAAAACTCATAAGAGTGGAGAAATTAGCGTCTGAATGTTTGAATTTGTTAAATACTTCAGATATGATTGTTGATAAAAATCGTGCCTACCTTCTTCGAGCTTCAGCAAGGTTTTATCAGAAAAAATTTATAGATGCTTTAAATGATTGCAAAGAAGCACTGTCTAATGATTCAAGTAATATTTTTGGTAATACCATGGCCGCCATTTTAAGTGTATTTATAAATCGTGATTATAAATACGCCATTAATTGTCTTCAAAATATCGATGAAAAGCTTCAGCCAGACCAAAATAAAGTTTTAATGCTTGATTGTTATATTGAAATAAATGAGCAAGCTAAAGCTGAAGTAATTTTAGATGAGATTGAAAAAATTAAAAATTCATTACTAATACCAGAATTTATTTTTATAGAATTCAAGTTGAAATTTTATCAAAAGTTTAAACAAGAATCTGAAAATATAAGTATTTTGAAAGAATACGCTGTTAAGTATGAAGATGAACCAGATATATTATATGTAATTGGTAATTCATATTTTATTTTGCAAAAGTATAATGATTCTTTGCAAATACTTAATCATGCTGAAAAGTTACCCGCAAAAATACTTAAAAATGAAATTGTAAAATTAAAAGCACGTGTTTATTTAAGTTTAAATTTGTGGAAATTAGCAGTTGAAACTTTTGAAAAATTTGTTGACAATACAATAAACTCACTAGATTTATATGATTATATAATTGCACTAGCCAATGATAGGCAAATTGGTTCTGCTGGCGTATTAGCCAAACAGGCAAGATTAAGAGAAGGTTTGCCTATTAAAATTATAACAGATATTGAAGCTGATTATCTTTACAATTTTGGGTTCCAACACGAGGCTAAAGATTTGTGTTTGAAATTAATTGATAATAATTTAGCTACCAAAGAAACTTATTCTAGGTTGAAAATGATTAATACTCAATTAGGTATTAATCATTAAGAGGTTAATTATTAATGCCACAATTTATTGAAAACGGACCAGATATACCAGAGGATTTAATTTATGCTTTAAAAGCACAAAAACTAGTATTTTTTTGTGGAGCTGGTATTTCTATGTATACTGGACTACCAAATTTTAAAGGGCTTG
>DAHXLC010000115.1 GCA_027371815.1 Candidatus Melainabacteria bacterium
ATATACTGGCCCATTTACAATAACCCAAAATACAGTGATTAAAGCTGTAGTTATAACCAGTTATGGCTCAAGCACCACCAATAATCCACCTACCACAAACGTTTTTCAAATTGACCCAACTACACAATCGGTTGCACGCCATAATCTGGTTTTATGGCTAAAATCAGATTATGGCGTGCAAACCCTTAATAACGCTAATGTATATGTCAATGGCTGGCTGGATATGTCTGGTAACAATTTTAATTTCTTGCAATCAAATTCAAGTTTTTATCCAACTTACTTAAGTATTGCCCTTAATAATTTACCAGCTATAAATTTTAACGGCTATAACCAAGGGCTTGAAGCTGGTAGCAATTTAACTAACTTTAGTAATGGCTTAACAGCCTTTGTAGTTGCTAATCCGTTAAATGGTAGTAGTAGTGCAACTAGTTCGTATTTATTCGATTTTGGTCAATACAATAATAACGACATTGCTATGGGCTTAGCTAATAATGTTAGTAATTTTTATCCAGATTTTTATATTTATAATAATACGACACCTAACTATATTGTAGGCAGTAGTCCTTTTAATTATAATCAATTTGGTTTATTCGAAGTAACTCAAAATGGCAGTTCAATTGGTAGTATTTATGTAAATGCTCTTGCGCAAGTTACAACGACACTAAATAATGCCAATAATGTAACCAGAAATTCTAATTCAATAGGTGGCTTGCTAAATGGAGCCATTGTAGGTCAGAATTATTTTTATGGTCAAATCGCAGAAATATTGGTTTATAATGCATTCTTAAGCACTCAAGATAAAGCTAATGTTGAAGCTTATCTTATGAACCGTTATCAGTTGCCGCCTCAAATTCCGCTAGCACCAGTGTTTAGTGTGCCAGCCACTATTATTAACCCGCCAAATATACCCAAGGCAAATTTAAATGCCACAACGCAAATATCTATTGCTTCAAGCCCTAATGCCATAATTCATTATACAACTGATGGTAGCACGGCTACTATCAATTCACCAATATACACCGGACCAATTAATATTAACACCACTACCACCATTAGCGCTGTAGCAGCTAACCCAATTCAGGTAAGTTCGCCATCTACAATCCAGACAAGTGCTACTACGACTATTCAGTATAATCTCGATCCAGTTAAATTTCCTGCCCCATCATCTAATTACACAGCACCATTTGTAAATATTGATAAACCAGTAACGTCAACGCCGTAAACCCTAAACAACCTACTTTAAAAATAAATTCGTTTTACTTTTTACACTAAATAACCTAAATTAAAAATAAATCTAATAATCTCAACAAAATCAACGTTAATCTATAGAATATAAAAATAATCATGAATATTAAAACAAGCAAAAGCCAAAAGACATTAAGTAAGAAAATATTTTCTTGCTTAGTTAGCATTATGTTTTTATTTAATATTTTCTTTAGCCCACTAGCTATAGCCAGTACTTATACTAAACACAGCAAAATCAGGCATTCTTATAAACCTAATAAAAGCAAAGTTAATCTAGAGCCAAGTTCAAATAGTAAAGTTGTAAAAAAAATTAATAATAATTTACTGACCAAAACTATATTAATTAATAAAGTTCCGCATAAAGTTCCATATCTTAAGCCTGAGCTAAAATTTAGTGCCAACCCAACTGATTTAGAAATAAGTTCAGCCAGGGTTTTTCTTGAATCAATTATTCCAATGCAAGTAGGCAAGCCTAAAAATAAGGTTGGCCAAGTTAAAAATGATGAGTTGTCAGAAAATAAAACTTTAGCTTGTGATCTATTATACTTTCAAAATAATGATAATGAAAAAGGGTTAGAAAGCTTAAATGAATTTATCGTTCAATACCCCAACTCAAAATGGGTACCAGGACTAGAAGTCAACCTGGCTAGTGTAGATTTTGAACGTGGCTATTTTAGTAAAGCGCTGAAATTATTACTAGACGCCTGGAATAAGGCTAAAAACCAAACTTCGGCTAGCCCAAAATTAGTAGCTGACATGGCCATAGCTAATTTATTAGATATTGACGCAAAATTAGGCCGTACTGACGATGTAAAAAAACTTTTAGCGCAAATTAAAACACGAAAATTTAAAGGTGTAAGTGGTACAAAGGTAAAAGACGCCAAAGATTGTTTGTGGGCGATGGAAAATAGTCCAGCTACGTCATTTCAATGTGGGCCATATGCTGTAAATACAATATTGGCTTTAAGAAATAAAGCTTTAAGTTGTAGCGAACTGACCCGGTTATTGCCATCGACCAAGCAAGGAACTAATTTGGCAGATGTTAAAGAATTA
>DAHXLC010000132.1 GCA_027371815.1 Candidatus Melainabacteria bacterium
AATCAATCCCCATAAATAATCTCATATCATGAAACTATTTATATGCTAAACACCATATTTGCATTATTAATTGGTAAAATAAACAATGCTTAGCCAATTAAAACAGCCATTTCTAATTTTAAACCCCTTACGCAAACTAAAATAATGATTATCGTCAAGTATTGGCCACACGTTTATCCCAATCTTTTTTATTTAGCATTAATATTTATAATAATTTCGGCCTCTAGTCTTGATTTAAGACAAAATGCGATTTTAGGCGCACCGGTCAAATACTTAGACTATTATCCCAACCTTATTTTATTAAGGCAAAACGAAATTTATGGAAAAACTTTTAAAATTGTCCTTAAAAACCGACAAAGTCGAGTTACCATAATAGCGCCACATGGTGGCTTAATTGAACCAGGAACATCAAATCTAGCTATAGCTATAGCTGGTCACCAATATAACTTATATGATTTCGAAGGCCTCCTTAAAACTAATAATACTAAACTCCATGTAACAGCTACCCATTTTCGCGATCCGGACTTAATCCAGCTCTTAAAGAAATCGCAATTTGCCATTTCCATTCATTCATATGGAACCGAAGACAGTAAGGTAATTTGGCTCGGTGGTCTTAATTTAAGCTTAAAAGACATGATTAAACAAAATCTTAGCCAGGCAGGTTTTGCGGTAAATGATCACAGCCCAAGATACAAAGGCCTTAGCCCTAAAAACATTGTTAACTTGACGCCTAATTTTGGCTGCCAAATTGAATTACCCAAGGATTTACTGGATTCAATGTATATTGGCCGACATAAATTTAGTAAAAATGGTTTCATTATACCCAATATAATTTTTTATAAATTTGTCAAAGCTGTTCGCAAGGCAATTAAGGAAGAACTAAATTAATGTTTAATAATAACCATGAAAGAATAGTTGTTATCAATTTTATTTTACTTATTTCAATTATTTTCTTCCTTTATTTTAAAGTGTCCTTAACTGCTCTTTTATATTTAATTAAATATAAAAGATGTATGACTTTCTCTAAATACGCCAAACTTATTTTTTATCTAGGCAATTTGGGCATTCTGTGTATTCTTTATGGCTATTTTATTGAACCATACTGGCTAGAGGTCAAATACATTGTCTTAGAAACTCCTAAAATCAATCACGCTTTTAGAATTGTTCAAATATCTGATATCCACAGTGATCCGCAAGTAAGGCTAGAAAGCCAATTGCCCAATGTAATTAAAAGATTAAAACCAAATTTCATTGTTTTTACTGGAGATAGTGCAAATTCCCAAACTGGACTAATTAATTTTCGCAATCTCATGCGTAAATTAGCTGATATTGCACCCATTTATGCAGTTCGAGGCAATTGGGATATTTCAACTTCTCATATACCCTATCGTTTTAAAGGACTAAGGCTTAGTGAATTAAATAATTCCGCCATACGAATAAAAATTAATAATGATCATTTTTGGTTTTGTGGTAAACCAACATCAAGCAAACATATGCTTAAAAATATAATAAAAAATATACCAAGCAACGACTATAAAATATTTTTATATCATTACCCTGATGCAATTTATGAAGCCAGTGCCAATAATATTGACTTATATTTAGCTGGTCATACTCATGGTGGCCAGGTTGCTTTACCATTTTATGGAGCCTTAATCACTGGTTCAAAATATGGAAAAAAATTTGAATCCGGCTTATATAAAGTTGATAATACTTATTTATACATAAATAAAGGCTTAGGGATGGAAGGTGAAAGCGCACCAAGAGTAAGGTTTTTTGCCCGTCCCGAAATTACCGTAATCGATCTTAAAGGAAAATTTTAAATTTATTATGTCAAAAATATGCTAGCTTAGCATAGATTAAAATATATTAACAAACTTACTAACATCAGAATTTTTCTTTATGGTAAAAAAATGTTTAGTGAAACAACTGATAATCATATACAAGCTAAAGAACCAGCTAATATCCCGTCCCCTATTCATAAAAGTTTTTGGGGAAATATATTTGGCGACATAAATACAGCCACAAAAGCAGTCACTAATGAAGTCAAACAAGTAACTGTAGAAATTGGCAAAACCGAAGTATCAGGATTAACTCTAGCCAGCCATGAAATTAGTCATACCGCTAAAATAGCTAGTCAGGATCTAGAAAGAACTGGCCGTGTGACATCTGTCATTTTAGCTGGAGCCGGCAAAGAAATTATTGATCATCCGTTAATAATTGCTAAGGATATTACCTTAGGCATGGCTGTTGGGGCAATTGTATCCGTAGCTCCAGTTGTAGGCTTAGTATTTTTAGGACTTGGTTTAGCCTCCGTAATCGAAAACAGAAAAAAACTAGTTGATAACGCATTAGCCCTTAAGGCCTCTATCGGAATTGAATATAACCCAGCCGGTACCAGTATGGCTCAACAAAATGAAGCTAAACAATGCCTTGAAGATTTTGGAAGTGGCAGCGCTCAGTTAGCAGCCGGATTAGCGGGTGGTATTACTGGTGCTAAATTTGGTGGGCCAATTTTAGAAAACATAACCCAATCGCTATTATCAAAATTGCCACCTGAAGTTAGTAACACCCTTGAATTTGCTAGTTTAGCTAAATTTACCGATCAAATTACACCTAAAGAAAATCTTCCAGTAACCATAACGCAAGAAACACCAGCTGTCATAAGTTCTGACGCCGAAACCACCATACCAATAACCCTAAACCCAGATAATGAAACTATTGATCCTACGTCAATAGCCAAAGAACCAATAAAAGCCATTAAATTAATCAACAAAATTAATAAGGCATATCGAGATATTAATGAAAAAGCTGACCCTCATTATAAATTAGCCAGTAAACATCTAACCCCGATTCAGGTATTAAAGATTTTTGATTTTAGTCATCATTCTTCGGCATTCTTAACCAGTTCAGCTTTAGGTTTAAATTCAAATTACATAAATTAACAAGTTGTAATCAAGATAATTTGCCAACAATTGCAATTTAATTTAAATTAAACTAAACTTTAACTTGGTAATTTCAGCCAGGAAGAAATCTAACGATGCTAAGAATGAAAAATTTAAGTTTAATAATGATAAGTATTAACCTATTAACTCCGTTAGCCTGGGCACAAAATAATTATAGTTTGCCCCAGAATTCTAACACCAATATGGAACAACCAATTAATAATCAAACCAATCCTTATTACAATTACTATACGCCAAATAACCCCCAGACTTTAAATCCTGATTATGCTTACAACAAGGCCTTACAAAGTTCACAAGGTTATGCACCTAAAGCCACCACCAATCAACAATCAAACATACCCCCCAATCGCCAAACTAATCAGCAAATTAAGCAACCCCAAAATAATTCCAATACTGATATAAAAGCATTAAGAAAAGATTTTAGCAAAGGCTTACAGAGCAATCAAAGCGAGGGAATTAAAGTTCCGGCCTTACTGTTAAGTTCAACACCTAATTTAGAAGGCTATCATATAAAAAAATATATCGGACTTGTTCAAGGCGTTATGGTTCGTGAACCTAATATGTATCAAAATATCCAAACCAGTTTAACGACATTCATGAATGCTGGCGGGGGATCGTTAAATTCATATATCCAGATGTGTGGTGAAACTAGACAGGATGCTTTAGATTCCATGGTAATTAGAGCCGCCAAACTTGGCGCTAATGCCATTTTATCAATACGTTATAATGACTCATCAGTATCGGTATCTAAAGATCAATTTGCCAATGAAGTAGCTTGTTATGGTACAGCCGTAATTGTCGAAAAAATTAAATAGTAATTTGGTTAAAGCTATACATTAACATAGTAATATTATGCTAAAAAACATAGACAGCTAATGATTAACTGCTCACTGTATTAATAAAATCAAAAAATCAGCTTAATATCTATTATAAAATATAGTAATAAATGGCAAAAAAAACAAAGCGAGGATAACGATTACTCGTTACCCCCACTTTGTTAAAAGCAATTGCTTAGCTGACCGACTGAATCATCCAGAAGTCAGAGCACAGATTGGCATCCAGGACATACTGATAAGGCATCATGAAATAGCCATTCTGTCCCCACTTGGTACCCCAGGAGTTACGCACGATAAACATCTGCGTCTTATCGTCATAACCAACCAGAACTACCGCATGCCCACCCAACACACTTTCATTAGGTCCAGGCATAGGAACAATACCAGTCTTGGCGACATCAGGTGACTCAAAGCTGTCATAGACAGTAAAGCCAAATACCACCGGAATCCCCATAGCCAAAGTGCCCTTAAGCTGGTTGAGATCCTGACGGACGCGCATGTACTTAAGCGCAAGGCTCAATAGTGCGGCCTTATAACAAGCAGCTGTAGGCTTATTAGCAAACTTAGAAATGATATACGGCCACAACTTCTCCGAACACACACCTTGCTTAGCCAATGTCTTCATACCGTCACGGATTTCAGCACCGCTATCAGTAGAAACCGAGCCTTCGATCACCCGCTCATTATAATAAATAAACAGACGAGAAGGAACGAAAAGCTCGGCCAGTTTCTGGCGAATCATCTCGAACTGAAAAATTCCAGCCAAAGCGTTGCCAGTACAGCTTCCCAGATTACCCTGGTTATAGATAGCCGGACATTGAGCACGCAAATCGACCTCGTTAGGCATTTTGGTTGTCTTAAGAGCCGTAAAGACCAAATCGCGCTTATCGGGCAGACTGGGAATCCATCCATAACGCTTAATTTTACGAACTTGGGGCTTCGTGTTTTTGATACTCATGATACACCTCTTTCTTTAGGTTATGATTTATGAATCTGTTTAATTAACAAAAGAAATTAAACTACCTGATTTAAACCAAGTAATTTATGTTAGTTAAAGTTAAGGCAATTAAATTTAAAGCAAATTATTTTAAAATGAAAAAAAAATATATATACACTCACTATAGAATTAAACTTATATCAAAATCAAGTTACTTAAATTAATTACTCAATAAACAAATCGCCAAAAGTCAGCAATAATAAACATCTTTGGCAAAAATCAGCAATCAGCTTTACAAATTAATTCCTAAAATCAGCAATAATAATATTTATCCAAGCTAGCGCAACCTATTGAAAAGTCTACGGCGTTAAATCCAAATTTAAATTCACGACCAAAAACATTGAATTTCAAGCTTTATTGTCATGATATTAAAAAAATAAAATTTA
>DAHXLC010000138.1 GCA_027371815.1 Candidatus Melainabacteria bacterium
ATTGGGTTATTTGTAATTTAGCTGAAGATGGTCGAATCCGAGCCGAAATCACTGTTGAACGTGGTACTGGATATATACCAGCTGAAGCTCACTCACACCAAAAACAAGCTATTGATTTATTACCAATGGATGCAGTATTTATGCCAATTCGTCGCGTTGGCTATAATATCGAGCCAACGCGAGTTGGTCAGTCAACTGATTATGATAAATTAACTTTAGAATTATGGTCTAATGGTTCAATTGATCCTACTGAAGCAATTTCTCAAGCTGCCAGTCTGCTTATTGAACATTTATTACCTATTGCTGAATTAACCGGTCGTCCACTAATGACCAGTCCTACTCCAGCACCAGTTACTGAGGGTAAACATAGTACCATTTCTATTGAAGAGCTTGAATTATCTGTACGAGCTTATAACTGCTTAAAGAGAGCTAATATTAATTCGTTAGGTGAGTTATTAAAACTTTCATATGATGATTTGATGAATATCAAAAATTTTGGTAAAAAATCAGCCGATGAAGTTTTAGAACGCTTAAGATCATTTGGCCTAAATTTAGTGGAAAGTAATTCAATTTATTAGTAGGAGATAATAAGTACTGATGCGTCATAATAAGCCCCGCCACCGATTATCCAGGCCAGCAGATCAAAGAAAGGCATTACTGCGTGCTTTATCAACCGAATTAATTCGTCACGAGGAATTAATTACTACTTTAGCTAAAGCTAAAGCTTGTGCACCTCATGTTGAAAAATTAATTACTTTAGGCAAACATGGTTATATTGAAAATCGTAAAGACTTACAGGCTAAAGCTAAAGCAGGCGACAAACAAGCATTACAAACTTTAGCTGATTCAGCCCATAAAATCCGTCAAGGTCGAGCCAGTCTTTATGATCGAGATGTAACCCTGAAACTATTTAATGAAGTTGCCGCCAAATATAAAGAACGTTCTGGTGGCTATACCCGTATTATCAAAGCTGGTTATCGCCGCGGTGATAATTGCCCTATGGCCATCATTCAATTAGTCTAAACTTTAATTGCTTACATGCCGCGAATTGCTTTACTTATTGAATATATAGGTAATAGTTTTCATGGCTCGCAAGCCCAAAATAATCAGCGAACCGTTCAAGGCGATCTTGAACAAGCATTATTGATTTACTTAAGAACCAAAACAACTGTGATTTTTAGCGGCCGAACCGATGCTGGGGTTCATGCTAGTGGACAAGTAGCTCATATCGACATTCCTTACAATATTGATTTACATAAATTTATCTGGGCAATTAATGGGATTTTAAAAAATGATGTAAGCTTAAGAAAAGTACAATTTGTGGATAATTCTTTTCATGCCCGTTACAGCGCTATCGAGCGGAGTTACGTATATCGAATTCTTAATGCCCGCCAACGATCACCATTGCTCAGGAAAACCCACTTTTTTATTTCCGCCCCGCTTGACATAGCTAAAATGGAGGTCTCTAGTCAAAAGCTTATTGGCTGTCATGATTTTAAAGCCTTTAAATCATCTAATTCTGATACGAGTACATCAATATGCACGATAAATAGTATAAAATTAATAAATTTACATGAAGACTGCCTAGAAGTTATAGTCAAAGCAGACCATTTCGTATATAATATGATGCGTATAATTGTTGGTTCTTTAATTGAAATAGGCTTAAATAAACTTGAACCTGCTACAATTGATAAAGCAATTATAAATGGCAACCGAGGTTGCTTAGGGCCAACTGCACCAGCCTGGGGGCTAGAACTACAAACTGTTAAATATCCGCCCCAATATAATTTATTTTGTTAACAAGGAGTTATTTCGTGAAAACCTATCATCCCACAGCTGAAACTGTAACTAGAAAATGGTATGTCGTTGATGCTAACGATGTGATTTTAGGCAAACTTGCAGTAAAGGTTGCAGATGTTTTACGCGGCAAAAACCTGCCTAATTTTAGTCCTAGTGTAGATTGCGGTGGCTTTGTTGTCGTCATTAATGCCGAAAAAATTAAAGTTAGTGGCAATAAGGAAACCGATAAAATTTATTATCATCATTCAGGCTTTCCTCATGGATTTAAGCAAGAAACATTAAAGAGCTTACGCGCGCGTCGGCCAGAAGCAATAATTGAACGTGCAGTACGCGGTATGTTACCTCATAACCGCTTAGGCGATCAACAATTCACCAAGTTAAAGGTTTATGCTGGCTCAGATCATCCTCATGCCGCACAAATGCCTCAAGAACTTAAAGTAACTGTTTAAATTTATTATTATCAAGAGCTGAAGGAAAAACAAATATGACTAATGTTATTCAATATTATGGAACAGGTAGACGCAAAGAAGCTATTGCACGAGTGCGCTTAGTTCCTGGTACGGGTAAAGTTGTGGTTAATCAACGCACCTTAGAAGATTATTTTGGTGGCAGAGTAGGTTTGAAAGAATTTTTAGTTCGTCCCCTTGACGTAACTGAATCATTGAATCGCTTTGATGCATTAATTACCGTTCATGGTGGTGGAGTTAACGGACAGGCTCACGCTATCCGACATGGTATTTCACGAGCATTGGCCGAAGCAGCTCCACAAAATCGAGCAATGTTAAGAAATGAAGGCATGCTCACCAGAGATTCACGGATTAAAGAACGAAAAAAATATGGTCGAAAGAAAGCCCGTAAACGATTCCAGTTCTCGAAACGATAAGAATTTTAATAATTTTAAACATACAAATTATTCGTTAACCCGATTTATAAATTTACCTATTTTGTAGCCCGTTTACTTATGAAAATATTTACAATAAGGATTTCATTAATGTGAAAACACTTATTAACGGTTTAAAAATAGGGCATGCCCAGAATGATATTGCTAAAACCGGTCTAACTATTTTTTTATTTGCCAATCCTAGCCTAACAGTTGCTC
>DAHXLC010000155.1 GCA_027371815.1 Candidatus Melainabacteria bacterium
ATTCGTCAGGCCATTACCCGATCGATAGCTGATCAAGCTAGAACTATTCGAATTCCGGTACATATGGTGGAAACGATCAATAAGCTTAAAAAAATCACACGTAGGCTAGCTCAGGAAAAAAGTCGTAAGCCTACCGATGAAGAAGTTGCTGAAGCCATGGAAATTACAGTTACTAAATTGCGCGAAATAACTAAAGTCGCTCAAGAACCAATATCTCTAGAAACACCAGTGGGAAAAGAAGATGATAGTAAACTTGGTGATTTTATTGAGGATAAAGAAGCTGCAACACCATCGTCATCTGTAAGCCATGAATTGTTACGCGATGATATTAAGGAAATTATGGCAACTGGCTTGACCCAAAAAGAGCGCGATGTTATACGATTGCGTTATGGTCTCGATGATGGCCGACAGCGAACCCTTGAAGAAGTGGGTAATTTATTTGGGGTCACGCGTGAACGCATTCGCCAGATTGAAGCTAAAGCCTTACGTAAATTAAGACATCCTAATCGTTCACGCCGATTGCGTGAGTACATGGAAGATGAATAGTCTTAAGCCATAACCTATGAATATTGAAAAATGGCTGAATCAGCAAAAGCAATACTGGTTAGAATTAGATGAAATTGTATTTAAAATTAGTAAAAATCAGTTTAAAGATTTAGCTAATGATAAAATAAGACGGTTTAGTCCTTTATATATGGTAACAGCTCAGGATTTAGCCAGGGCTAGGGCTATAGGCATATCAGCCAATGTTGAAAATTATTTAAATAATTTGGTCATTAAGTCACATAATCAAATTTATTCAGGTAAACCGCAACATAAAATTAATATTTTAAATTATTTATGGTTTGATTACCCTAAGCTCTTCGTTGGATATGCAAGATATATAAATATTGCTTTCTTGATATTTTGTTGTGGATTTGGTTTTGGTTATATAAATATTCAGACGAATAATGATTTTGCTAATGCTTATATAGTTCAAGGTAAGCCAATTTTGCCCAGGGAAGTTAAACAGTTAGTTGACGAACATAAAATGTGGACACAAAGTATTCAAGGTTTTGAGTCATATTCCAGTGCTTTTATTGCAACCAATAATATTCGGGTATCTATTCTACTTTATATTTTAGGTCTAAGTTTTGGTATCGGTACAGCTTGGATTCTTTGGTTAAATGGATTGTCGATTGGGGTGGTTATTGGTTATTGCGCTAAGCATGATATGTTACTAAACATTTTGAGTTTTATTGCTAGCCATGGAATTTTTGAGCTATTAGCTTTTTACATTGCTGGAGCCGCTGGTTTAAGTTTAGGATATGCTTTAATTAATCCAGGACAGTATAAAAGAATTGACAGTTTAAAATTAGTAGCGATAGACAGTGTTAAAATATTTTGTGGGGTTATTCCTTTATTAATTTGTGCTGGAATAATTGAAGGCTTTATATCGCCACAAAGTAGAATTGAAAATTCAGTTAAATATATAATAAGTTTGACTACTTTAGCTTTGTTTTTATTATTTATCTTTATCCCTCGAAATAAGCAAAGTGTTGGCTAAATTTATTTAGATACTTTGTCGAATATAATTTGCGTAAACAGCTTGCAAATAATCAATGACCGCTAAATTGGTATCAGGACAAGTGCCCAGAATGGCTTCAAATTGGGCTTTAAGTTTTAAGCCAATTTCATTTCGGGCTTGTGGTGTAAAATTTTTACATCTGGTTAAATACGCTTCTAAAATTTTATAGTCATTTTGCGTTAATAAATTAACATTAGCAAGGCTTAGAGAATTGCTTTGGTGTGGCAAAGTTAATTCGCCGGTTTCTTCAAAAACTACAATAGAATTTCCGGCCAAATCACCAAGACGTTTTTGATTGGGATTAAGCATTATTAAGATAATGCCGATAAAGCCAAAACCCATGTCCACTGTTCTTAATAAGTTACGAATTAATACGGTAGTAAAAGATACTGGTCTGCCATCATCTTGGAGAACGCGCAGTTTAAGTATTTTTTTTCCAGGAGTTTGTCCATTTAAAATATATTCAAAAAAGATATAATAGCCAAAAATAATTATAAAAGGCATGATAACGGCTAAAACAGCTGTAAAGAATTCACTTAAATTGTTGCTGTGTAGAGCCGTACTAAGCATAATGGCTATTTTTGATTTGTCGATAACTAACAGTAACATACTTAGCAAAGTAATTATCATTAGGTAAGATATTAAAGTATCAATAAAACTAGCTATAACCCTTCTGGTTAAACCGGCTAATTTAATTTTTATTTTAAGCTGTTCGGGCGTATCAATTGTATATTCTTTAGACATTGGTGGTTGCTTTCTTGATTGGGTTCTAACTTCGTCGAATGATGAGTGGCGCTGTATTTTTTAGATATAAATAGAGGTCAAAGGTCTATCGCTTAGTATATTCGTTGATAATATCATATTTATCATTAAAGATATTAGCTTCACCTTAAAATTTAGATATTTGCTCACTTCTTAACCTTTAAAATTTTGCTAAATTTAAAATAGTATCAAATATTTTTACAAAAAGTCTTGATTAGTTTGGAGAAATTGTTAAAATATAAATATAGTATTACTTTTTTGTGTTCAACATGTTTAATAAATCAAAACTTAATTTAATTACCACTAGCTTTGTTTGTGCTAGCCTTATGATTTTATTTCAATCTAAATTTGCGGCTTTAGAATTATCTAATTCGAGTCAGTTGGGTAATGTTTATGCGGTTACTATTCATAATCCTTTTATGGAAAGCAATGAGTTAGCTAAGCTTAAAAATGAATTGGTTAATTTAGCTAAGACGAAGAAGAAATTAAGGGTTGGTCTGTTTTATATTAATCCGACCAATGGGTCTTTTATTAATTTAAGTGCCAAAGAAGCATTTTGTGCTGCCAGTTTAATTAAACTGCCCATATTGGTTAGTTTAATGCAATGTATTGATAAAGGACAGCTTAAACTTAATACCATGTTGGCCATAAATAATGATGTTTTAACTGGTGGATCTGGATATCTTCAATGGCAACCTGTTGGAACTAAGGTGTCGGTTGAAGATACTGCACGTCTGATGATTACGCATTCCGATAATACCGCAACCAATATGATAATTAAGGCTATTGGTGGTAAGGAAAAAATAAATTATGATTTTAAAAACTGGGGTTTACAAAAAACCCATATTGCTAATTTGTTAGGTGATTTTGATGGTACGAATAAGACATCGCCATATGATTTAGCTTATTTACTAGGACGCATTGATAAAGGCGAGTTAGTTAATCCTAATTCTAGAAAAATAATGTTGGCTTGGTTAAAGAAAACCCGCGTGCGTACACTTTTACCTAATGTAATTGATCCTAGCCATAATATTTATCATAAAACTGGTGACATTAAAGCCATGGTTGGTGATGCTGGTATTGTCGAAAATAAAGACGGTAGTCATACAATAATTGCGATTCAGGTTGAAAGACCTAGTAATGATTTAAGAGCAAATGAATTAATTCGCAATTTAGCTAAAATAATATATTGCAATAATTAATGTTTATTGAGATTGGGGCTTAGAGTCTATTTTTTCTAAAATATGCGTGTAAGTTTTATGGCTTTTAAGGACTAACGCATTAGTATCTGGTAGATTATTACTAAGTTCGATAGCCTTACTGGCTTTGGTTTTAGCTAATTCGAACTGATTATTAGCCAGGTAGTAGTCACTAAGAGCTAAAAATAAATTTATGGCCGGTTCAATTTCGGTTTTGTCTTTATAATTACCAATTGTTAAAGCTCGTTCAAATACTGAAATAGCTTCACCCATCTGGTTTTTAGCTTTACAATGTTTGGCTATAGCATAAGCTAAATTTAAGATTCTAGCTTTACTGGATTCAGGAATGAATTTTTCCATTTGCATTGCTTCACCTAAAAAACTAACAGCGGTAATTAGTTTTCCTTTGGCTAAGGATAAAGTGGCATCATTAATTAATTGATCACTATACCGTTTAGCGGCATTTTTAGTAGGGTGTTTAGGAATTAGGTTATTATTTAAATTGATTACTTCAGGAATATCTTCACCTAGATTACTATAGAGAGATTCAACGCGTTGCAAATTAGCATTTAAAATCTTTTCCCTTAAGGAATTTAAAATACTACTATCGGGTTTTTCCTTGCGATAGAGATTTCTTAAGGCAACTAGAGCAAGTATTTTGCGGTTGTTAGCATCTTCAAAGTCATTAGCGATATTAGCTGCATTAACATACATAACTTTAGCTAATTCATAGTTTTTATTACTTTCACATAAATGACCTAAATTCATAATACCATCCCACCATAATTTTTTGTACAGGGGAACTTTGTTGTTAACTGATCCTGACCAGTTTAAGAATAAAAGTAAAACTACAAAAATTGTAACTATGCTTGATACGAGAACTTTATTTTGTTTTTCCAGTTTTTGAACTGACTCTTTTAAAATAGTGTTTTTGAATTTAGTTGAGTCAACCATTGAGACATGTTTAGGTGTTACCGGTTCAATTTTGTTAATGGCTTCGATTTTGGTTTGGGAAATATTAGTATTAAGATCAACCGTATTTGCATTTGCTGGCTTGCTTTCACTAGAACTGTTTTGGTGCTCTAGATTAGCTATGGCGTTGAGTTGATCCTTAATGATTTCCATGGACTTAGGACGAGTTTCTGGCCTTTTTTGCAGCATGGAATGAACTAGGGCTTCAAGCTCAGGTGGTATAATTAAATAAGGTGAAACGGTAGTAAGCTGTGGGCATAGTTCACTTACATGTTTACTCATAATATCATAATTGCTGTTACCTTGAAATGGTGGCACGCCAGTTAATGATTCAAATAATACGCAGCCTAATGAGTATATATCGGAACTGGTACTAAGAGCGTCACCTTTACATTGTTCGGGACTCATGTACAGTGGTGATCCAAAGACATCACCTTTTTGAGTCAGATCTGGTCTGGTACTAACTTCCTGGAAGTCAAGAAATTTAGCAATGCCAAAGTCGAAAATTTTAACTAGGGGTTTTTCGGTATATTCTAAAATTAATATATTACTTGGTTTAAGATCGCGGTGAACGATATTTCTTTTATGGGCATGATTCATGCCATCACAAATCTGGATAAAAATTTCTAGTACTGACTTATATGGTAAAAAGCCATTGCGATTTATAATTTCCAGTAAGCTTTCACCCTCTAAATATTCCATAATTAAAAAGGCAATTGAATTGGTGGTGACACCAAAGTCAATTATTTCAACAATATTCGGGTGCTTTAGTGAGCTTGCGGTTTGGGCTTCTCTTTGAAAGCGCTCAAAGCTATTTTCATCATTTGCCGCCATTAAATTTAATACTTTAATAGCTACCAGTTTATCAATATATTTTTGTTTGGCTTTATATACTTTGCTCATGCCACCACTGCCAATAAGATCTAATATTTCATATCTTTCGGCAAAAATATTACCAATAAAAGGATCTTCATTGGGCTTGGTTAAAGTTGTATTGTCAAAAGGGCATAATACCATGCCATATGGATAAGAACGGCTGCAAGTCTTACAAATAAGATCGTTGTTAAAACTAATATTAGAATCATCGTAATTCATATTTATAATTATGGATCTGGTGGTGAATCTTGTTCCATCATTGTCCAGAATTTACGTTCAATATCCCAGACAACTTTATTCTCCCAATTTAATAAAGAAATTTTGGCAATGTATAAACCTTCATTTTCTAAGTCCACATCAACCGGTAAAATATAATTACCTTTAAATAAATCGCTTGGGTCATTGGCATTAAATTCACAGCGATAAATTTCTTTACCATTAGGATTTTCGATACTAGCAATACCTTTATATTGACGCCGTTCATAAGGAGTGCCAAAGCCAATCAGCCAATGACAACTCATCCTAACGGGTAATGATTTATGCATAAACAGGTCGAACAAACCAATGGCATTGACTTTACCGTTTTCGGCAAATTCAGCTTTTTGGCAGAATATAATATAACCAC
This sequence comes from Candidatus Melainabacteria bacterium, assembly GCA_027371815.1. GTDB lineage: Bacteria > Cyanobacteriota > Vampirovibrionia > Obscuribacterales > JAKAZS01 > JAKAZS01. The sequence continues at coordinate 6,002 of DAHXLC010000155.1, forward strand.
TATGTAAATACTTAATGAATATCACCTAAATTTAGTAATTAATGACATTCTATTATAACTTACTTTGTAAATGTCAAAGTATTAAAAAAAATATTAAAAGAAAATTATGTGAATATTATTTTAGGGAGTAATTTGACTACTGAGTTGTTAGTTTAATTAATTCCTGGAGATATACCTTTAGGTTGGAAACTAAACCACTAACATCGGACAACATACTTTCACGGTAGCCAAGGGTAGTTAGTCTAAAGCCTTTTTTTTGGGTAACCGTACTACAAATTATATCCAGGGTTTCTTTGGCTCTGACATTATTCTCATTTAAAATAAAGCCTTTTTTAATCCAGTTATTAATTAATAGCTCACGACGGGTTAAATTAGCGCTGTTGGATTCAATAGCCTTGTGATTAAGGTATTTCCAGATTAATAAAGGATATTGTTTGTTGGGTGGAATTTGATAATTAAATAATGGTGCTAGCATATTAGGATCATTTTCCATAGGATATTGTTTGCTGGATAAGAAGGGTAAGGAATAAAGTGAAAAGGCACTGGGAATAATACCGGCTAAAATTCCGGTAGATCCTGATACAATGGATAATTTGGCTAAAGGGTTACGATACGTAGGGATGTCAAAAGCTTCAGCTACTGCCCATAAGGCTCCGTTGGACCAAAAGCTGGCAAAATTAGTCATATTGATGCGTTTATTGGCTTTTTCGGATAACACCATTTGCACTTCGTGGTACTGGTTTATTTCTTTTTGTAAAACCGATTCAAATGAGTCGATTTCTAGCGATGCTTTAAATAAAATTGAATTATAGCGTCCTTTGACTTTAAGCATATTAAACTGAGTAATTAATTCTTCAAAATTTTGTGGTGATTCACGTAGATTAATATCTTCATTTTCACTAATAATTTTAATTAATGATAAGACATGAAGGTTTTTGGCTAATTCTAGAGCCTGGGGTGATAGTTTTGATATATATTTAGTGTCAATAGCTAAATCATTATTTTTATTTAGATTGCTTAAGTCTTGAGTGAAACCATAATTTTGGGTAAGTAGAATAATGATTATTGCTAGATATAAACGATAATTAAACATAAAAAATAAACATTAGGCGTGAGGCACAATTTATTTTATCAAGATAATATCAAGAAATGTATTAATTTCAGTTCGCTTAAGGCCGGATTAATATTATTTAATTAATTGTTTCGCTTCTTTAAAAATAAGTTTTAAAATACAATATACAATAAGTGATACCAGCCAAATAAATACTACATTGGATGAATTAAAGTTGTTGGTGTTTTGTATACTGAGCCTTGAATTAATAAACCCAGCTAAATAGCCACATAATAAGGCAAGACAGCCTAGCCATTTAATTTTGGTATTATCGGTAATACTTAAAGAAAATTTAGTATGATCGTTTTTGGTAAATAGAAACCATTCTACAATTAGTAATATAGAAGCTTGGGGTAAAATTGATGCTGATAAGTTAGCAATCCATAAAAAGGCATTCGGATAGAGGTTTAAATAATAGGCCAGTATGGCCGTAATTAAACTTACAATTATCACTATTTTTTTTCTTGAAACAGGGTGGATATTTTTCACGGCATTAGCCAGTCCGTATAAACATGAGTCATTTACGGCGAAATAAGAAGCTATCAAAACCAAAGCGGTTATGGTTGAATTTCCACAATATGTATAATGAGTCATTATTTTAGGTAATTCAACTATGGCACTGTGGCTGTTTAATTTACCGATAACATATCCGGTCAAAGGGAATATAACTTGACCAACAAAAATTGTTAAAATTAAGGCTATAAGAATTTTAAATTTATGAGGTTTGCTATAACGCCAAAAATCGGCTTCATTACCCCAGGCACCAAAACCTAAAACAAACGAGCTAATCCCTGCAAAAGAGTTAAAGCTAAGATTAGTTAGTTTTACTTGATTAATAATTTGAGTAAAATCCGGTAGCAGTTTGGTTAAAACCAGTAGAATCCAGATAATTAAAGCCGGTGCTGCAATGTAACCAGCAAATACGGTAATGCCTTTAAAGCCAAATAAATTATTAAAAGCCATTAAAATGGCCAGAATTGCTGCCAAAATACCAGCATTTAGGGGTAAAGCAAATAAATCAATCAATGCCGTGCTTAAGAATAATGCAGTCATGGCATACCACAGTGAGGCAATCCCAATGACAATGATACTTATTATATAGGATCCCCAAAGGCCAAAAATAGATCGGGTCATAATGGTATAGGTTTGCCCGGTGGAGCTACCCAAATAACTAGCTAAAAAGGCATAAATAACTAAAATAAAATAACTTAACAGTAATGAGATGGTTATATCACTAACCGGGTAATTAGTTTTTGCCCAAGTAAAACCACTAATAACACAGGGAAATCCGGTTACCATTGTAAGCCAAAGTAAACCCATAATAAATGAGCCACGCCTTTTGGTTGCGGGTATACCAGCTAAATTTTGTGTCATTAAAGAATATTTTAGCTTAGTTTAGGCAAAGCGTAGGTAATTTTGAAAATTTGTATGTAAACTAGCATTTTTAAGCGATTCAATTTGTTGGGCATCGATCTTTTGAATAGCTTCTATATTATAAGTTATTGCTGGCTTTATGTTGGCTGTATCAGTATTAATGGGTGTTTCGGGTTCTGGGGGCTTGATTTCTCGAAGGTTTGACTGAGCTTGATTTTCAATATTAGGAGGTTGAATTTTGTCGATGCCTTTTGGGTCAAGGACTTTTTTAGCTACGCCAATTTCATAATCACTATCGGATTTAAAAGCTCCAATAGCTTTATCGGTATCTTTTAAGAGGCTGACGAAAAAACCTTGAAGTCCACTAGGCTGTTTTTTACTCGCCTCATTAGGAACATGTTTTTCAAGTGGTTGATTAAATTGATACATTGGTTTCCATTTAGTAAAGTGAAAGAAGTTTAAAAACACATAAATTATAAAATAATAATAAATTTAAGTGTTATTATTGTCAAGTGAATTTTGCGGCAAACGTAAAAATTTAATCTTGAGGTATAGAACTATTTTATGATCAATAATAATGTAAAAGTTAAACGTAAAAATTTAATCTTGAGGTAATAATTCGCATAAATTAATTGTTTTGATTTGGTTGGCAGCAGTTTCCAGAATAACCATAATATTGGGCGTAAATTCGTGTAAAAATTCTCGGCAAACCCCACATGGATAACAGTTATATTGAATAGTTTGGTCTTGGTTCTTACTGGCTAGACCGATAGCCAGAAAATTATTAATTCCTTGACTAAGAGCTTTAACTATTGCCGTGCGTTCAGCACAAATAGTTAGGTTAAAATAGCGATTTTCAATATTTGTACCTGTAATAATTTCCTGGTTTGATGTTAATAAGGCTGCGCCAACTTTAAAATTGGAATATGGCGAATAACTGTTTTTTAAGGCTAGTTTTGCTTTAAAAATAAGTTCTTTTTGGATAGTTAAATCAATTTGCATATATTTAATTATTGAGGAGGTAAAACTTTTAAGGATCTTAAGCCTTGATCAGCTTCATCAGTAATTATCGGGTCGTTATTGGCACAGTTTAGGGCAGTCTGAAATTCTTTGATGGCATCATTTAAATTAAAGGTCTTTTGATACACTTTGGCTAATTCTAAATGAGCCTTAGCATCACTGGGAAATTCACTTAAATGCGACTTAAGTATGGTAATTAATTCCTGGGGATTGCCATTGTCAAGGTTCTTTAAGAGTTTTTGTAATCGGTAATCTTGGGCAAAGCCAATGAATTGGAGGCTTGGTCCGGGTAAAGGCGGTCCAGCGTAATCTACACTAACTTTGGTAATTCTAAAGGCATTACTTGGCTGTTTAAAAATCAGTTGGGTATTAGGTGAAGTTGAATAACTGGTGCACGGTATGCCTTTTTCATCATAAAATTGCTGGAAATCATTGCCTAATAGTGATTTGGTTTGTTTGAGGTTAATATGGCTATCAGTTATAATAGCGGTAAAAGTACTTTTGGTTACTTGAAAGGGGGCTTGTAAAATTTGTTCCATTTCATATTTCAAGGCATGATTACTATTGTCATACCAATAAAAATGTTTATGTAAGTTGACGCGATGAACGGCTTCATTTTCGGGGCGGCCAATGTAGTATTGTAAAAACTCTAAATGCATTAATTCAGGGTGGAGGCTTAAGGTATTGATTAAGTTTAAAGTAGTGGGGTCAATGATAACTTTGGCTATAGGATCTTTGGCGTCTTTGTGCTTGGCGCTGACCAGATCGGGACAGGCCATAATTAAAAGCAATAAGCTAAACAAAGCTATAAGACTATAGGTATTAATAAATTTTTTTATGATCATATATTCATTTTAAAGAAAACTCTGTTTAATTATACAAGAATCTTTAGCTAAATTATATTTGAGGTTAAAAAATCAGTTAATCATAGTTAATGCGTTTACGACATCTAGCACAAAATACTTTGAGAAAATGTTGTTTGAAATATTTAATATCAGCATATTGCCGATTATAGGCTATATATTGACGAAAATCACTAAGACCACGATAGGCAATAATTACTTCATTGCTACAGCAGGAAACGGTTTGTTCAGGCAGAATTTTTTGGGTTGGTGTTTGCGCTGGTTTTAAATTTGTCAACAGCTGTTTGAAAAATTTATACATGGTGTAATTCTTCTTTCTCAGAAGCAGTGCCTAGCTTTATAATATTTATAATTGGCAGTATTACCGTAAAAGTGGTTCCTTTACCAATAGAGGATTCGACTTTGATTATACCATTATGTTTATGGATTATATCATATGTTATCGCTAGCCCTAGACCCGTGCCACCACTAGCACGAGCGCGAGCTTTATCGGTGCGATAAAAGCGTTCAAAAATATGGTTTAAATCTTTTTCTTCAATACCAACTCCAGTATCAATAATTTTTATTTCAACTTGATTAACATCATCAATATTAATAAATTGGCCGCTAAGGGTAATCGTACCACCTGAACTGGTATAATTTATGGCATTGGCAAGAATGTTGTTAATTGCTCGAAGTAAATGATTGTATTTGCCTGGAACAATCGGTTGGGCGTTTTGAAGTGATACTATTTCAGTTTTCAGGACAAGTGATTTTTTTTCGGACTGTGATTTAATATGTTCAATTGATTCATTTAATAAATCAACCAAATTAACTTCATCAACCCAGGCAATACCAGTTTCAGCATCAAGCTGACTAATATCGAGTAAATCTTGAATTAATTTTGACTGGCGGATAACTAACCTATCCAAGGAATTTAAGAATTGATCCTTTAATTCCGGTTCATCTTTGGCTCCAGCTAGAAGGGCTTCAACAACTGAACTAATTGCCATAGTTGGTGTTTTAAGTTCATGAGAAGCGTTGGCAATAAATTCCTGGCGTAATTTTTCCTGAGCTTGCAGTCGTTTAATCATTTGATTAAACGACTGCCCTAATTCACCAATTTCATCATGGCGGTTAACGGGTACCACATGGGCAATATCTCCCGATAAAGCAATTTTTTTGGCCAGATTACTCATGTCTTTTATCGGTTTACTAACCCTTTGGGCTAGCCATAAACTAATACAAATAGTGATAATCCAGGTAGCCAGAGTGATTTCTAAAAAAACAATAAGATCTTTGTGTAAACGTTGTTCAATTTGAGTTAATTGGACGCCAATACGGATAACCCCAGTAGTTTGTCCGATAGCTCTTACCGGGTAGGCTACATAGAGCCAGTTGCTTTGAGTATTAGGTGAGTTGCGCGTGGATATTGACATAATTCCAGCCAAAGCCTCATTAATTTCACTTTGATTAGATAAATTCTCACCGTTGGTAGCTTTAAGCATTAAATCTGAATCTGCTAATACATGACCATCTCTATCGACCACGGTAATTGAGACCCCTAATTTGGAGGCATGTCTATCCACCGCTGATTTAATGCGCATTTTGGATTTAATTGAGTCTATGGCTAAGTCATTATCAATTTCTAGAGCTAGATTAACGGCTTCAACTTCTAATGAATTACGTAAATCATTAATGGATTCGGCTTTGATCGACACTAATGCCCAAAAGCTAATAGTTAAAAGGGCTAAAGTAATTAAAATAAGGTAAGTAAATAAAAGCTGGTTAGCTAGACTATTCCATAACCATTGATAGGTTTTAGCTAATAGTGATAGTTTTTGTTTCATGCTGGGGTCAAATTTGATGCTTAACAATTAACCGGGCTTAAAATAGTTAAATTTAACCAAAAAATAATGAAAATTACTTTTAATATTTTGTAATTGTAAGGTTAACAAGCCCTTTCCATATTGTAACTTTAGAATAGATTTTTGTTTAGGACAATCATAAAGAAATAATTAATAATACTGTTGGGTAATTTTGGAGGTAAGTAATGATAACTTGTTTTGTTAATGAGGCTTTTACTGATTTTAAGGTTGCCGAAAATGTAAACAAAATGGAATTAGCTATAAAACTTGTAAAAGCCCAGTTTGGTAAAACTTACCCAATTATAATTGGTGGTAAGAAAATTATCACTAATGATTTATTAATATCAACGAACCCGAGTAATCCTAGTGAAATAATTGGTAAGTTTTCTAAGGCCAATGTTAATCAGGTGAATGAAGCTATCGAATTAGCTAGCCAAACTTTTACTACTTGGTCGCAAGTATCTGCTGAAATACGTAGTCGTTATATTTTGCGCTTGGCTAATTTAATGAAAGTGCAAAAGTATGAATTATCAGCTTATTTAATTATGGAAATTGGTAAAAGTTATGCTGAAGCAGATGGTGATGTAGCTGAAGCCATTGATTTTTGTGAGTTTTATGCACGCGAAATGATGCGATTGGCACAAATGCAGCCGTTAACAGCTTGTCACGGTGAAGAAAATCAACTTACCTATGAGGCTCTTGGCGTTGTCTGTGTTATACCGCCTTGGAATTTTCCGTTAGCCATATTGGTAGGTATGACGGTAGCAGCTATTGTGGCTGGAAATACGGTTGTGCTAAAACCATCTAGCGAAACGCCAATGATTGCCTATAAATTTTTTGAATTAATGGAAAGTATTAATTTACCCGCTGGCGTTTTAAACTTTGTACCATGTTCAGGTAGTGAAGTTGGCGATAATTTAATTACCCATCCGAAAACGCGGGCTATTGCTTTTACGGGTTCTAAGGAAGTGGGTTTACGCATTAATCATTTAGCTAGTTCGGTTAGCCCGGGTCAAAAATGGATTAAACGTTGCGTTTTAGAAATGGGTGGCAAGGATTCAATTGTGGTGGATAGTAATACGGATTTAAATGAAGCAGCTACGGCTATTGTTGCTAGTGCCTTTGGTTTTCAGGGGCAGAAATGTTCGGCTTGCTCACGAGCTATAATTCATGAAACTGTCTATGCTGAAATGGTTAAACTTATTGTCGAAAAAACGCAAAATCTTAAAATTGGTGATGTGACTAAATCTGGTATTGATTTTGGTCCGGTTAGTTCAAAATCAGCCTATAAAAGTATTTTGGAATATATTGAAATAGCTAAAAGTGAAGGTGAAATTTTAACTGGTGGCAATACCGTTAAGTTGAATGATGGCTATTTTATTGAGCCAACAGTAGTTGGTGATGTTGATCCAATGGCCAGGATTAGTCAGGAAGAAATATTTGGGCCAGTTTTAGCCTTGATTAAAGCTAAAAGCTTTTTTGAAGCTATTGATATTGCTAATAATACTGAATATGGATTAACGGGAGGGGTCTTTACTAATAATCGTGAATATCTGGAATATGCTAGAGTTCATTTTCAGGTTGGTAATTTATATTTAAACCGTAAATGTACGGGAGCTCTCGTTGGGGTTCAGCCTTTTGGTGGCTTTAATATGTCAGGAACGGATTCAAAGGCTGGTGGACGTGATTATTTATTATTATTTACGCAAGGTAAAGTAGTTGCTGAGCGGTTTTAATTAATTAAAAATTAGTAAAATAAGACAGGTGTGAAAAGCTTGAATTTTTCTTAACCCTAAAGTATAAGTAAGTAATTAATTAGGCTTTAAATTATTTAAGATCAAGAAAATCTTTTAATGTTCCAGTTAAATTGGTTTTAAGATCATATACGCCCATTTCACCTTTAACTTGTCTGTAAGAATCACCGATAATTTTTTGTTCAATATCACTATCAAGAAGTTTGGTTTTTAAAGTTAGCAGTAATGAAGAAGTTGAATTATCTGGATAATTTAGATTGGCTTCAATAGGTAATTGTTTAAGATTCTTTAAACCATAGGCATTGCCAATAACAGCACTTTGAGATATAGATAAATTTTTATTCTCGATTACCGAACATTCCACACTTTTAAAATTAATTTTATCATTAAGCAAAACTGATGTTGAAACTTGAGTGAAATTTTGTTCTTTACTTATTTTGATTAATTTAAGACAAGGCAAATTATCATAGCTGCATGAAGCTAATTTATACCAATTAGTGGTATTTGTATTTTTCCAGAAACTGTTATTTGCTCTTTGGGCAAAATTACCTTGATACTTAGTATATTTGGCTTTGAAAAATAATTTATCTTTAGCATTAATAACGGTAATTTCATCATTATCGGTATAGGCGATAACCCAAATTTTAATTTCTGGCATATTTAAGATTAAAATATTATTGTTAAAGTAAATAAGGCTACGCCCACAGACTTTAGCTTTTTGTTCAAGATAAAAGTATTGCTTAGCTGTTGCGTTAACGTTAATCAGTAAGCTATAAATTAATAGCCAAAATAATTTATACAATAAAACATAGCTTTTTTGTAAATTTTCCATTACTTAGATACTAAGCAAATTCTAAAAAACTAATACCAATAATAAAAAATTATTCAATTCCTAACATATCTTTTACCATTGGGCTAATTTCTCTAGAAAGGTTGTAAACTTTGGATTCGGTTTTAACTGTTTGAAATTTAATTTTTGGTAAAATGGTTTCTAAACTGTTGCTGGTAGTTGTAATTTTAGTGGTTTCAATAAATTTAGTGATTTTGCCATCTTTATAATAACAAGTTGAGCTGATTGGGTAATTATCCAGATTTGGTAAACCAAAAATCAAGCTAATAAAATAAGATTCACTTGAATTTAATTTTGGTGCGTTACTAATAGTGCATTTTACTTCTTTGATTATGTCTTTATCTGAATTTAGTGAGTTTAATGGTGCATTTGGCTGAGGCTTATTAATTAATAAGGTAGATAATGGCTCAAAATCATTTGTAAGACAATCGGATTTATTATTTTGATTGATTTTAATATTAGCCAATTTGCAAGGCATTTTATTGATTAAGACTAATTTATTATTTATATGCCAATTATAGCTTTGTAAAGGCTTGCTAAAATAACTTGAAGCTCTTATGGCTACTGAACCATGAAAATGTTTATAAGTACATGAATAGCTTAACTTATTAACTTCATTAAAAACGGTTATGGATTCTTGGGCTTGATTTGTTAAATACCAAAGTTTGGATTTGGGTACATTAATAAGTAAAAAATTATCATTTAGGTAAGCAATTACCTTACCAGCTATTTGCGACTGTTGATAGAGTACTAAAGTTGTGGCTAAGGCTTTCAATGATAAGCTTGACCATAACAATAAGGTAATTAATAAACAATATTTTGGTTTTAACATAACATTTTCACTAATAATGAAATCCGGGCTAGCAAGGATAACAAAATTATGGGGCAATCTAAAAGATATTTTTTTAAAGGAGATAAGTAATAAGGGATGCCAAGGGAAACTCAGGGAAATTTAAAAGTAAATTGATTTATGGTAATTAAAAACTTTATATTTAAATTATAATCTATTTCCTTGATGTAAAGTGTTAATTTAATTAAGTCACTTATAAAAAACTGTTTAATTCTGGTAAACTTTATTAATTCTTTTAAAATTGGCTATTTAAAATTTAGTTAGTTTTATAGATAATTAAGCTTAAATGATATTGGTAAATTAACGTTATGTTTGGAGGGTTGTAAAGAATAAATGGTTGAAGCTATTCAACTGTTACGACATGTAAATGTGAAAGTAATAGTGACCGAAAATTTTAAAAACCAGGTTAGTAACGATCTTAACCGCCAAATTCAACAATATGAAACAGTTATTCAGCAAATAGATTTTGAAGTAAGACGAATTTCTACCGAAATTGAGAAAAAAGCTACTCCGGCAACTGCACTTGAGTCTAAAAGTCAAATTGACAATGTGAAAGCGCAAGCTGTAGCCGAAAAACAACGTTTAACCCAAATGCGTGATGAATTACTCAACCGCAAACAGGTTTTATTTGAAATGCCCATTGGCTCAGTCGTTACGCAGTTTACGGTGGAAAGCCCAGTGCAGGTAAGGCTAGGTGATGATTTGTATCAAAGATTAGAATCAGGTGAAATTTTAGTTAAAGATAACATTATTCAGGAAATTAAGTTTTAAATAATTTTAAGACATTTATCATGGTCTGTTTAACTATAAACATGAAATTTAAATTTTTAAAATTAGCTAATTTTAAAAATTTTCCCCGTAGGCAATTAGGTTAAAGTTTTAAAACTAGCTAATTGTCATTGATATAATCACGTAAATCACGAACCTTACTTAATTGTTTTAAAGTGCGTAAGGCTTTTAATTCGATTTGTCGGGTTCGTTCGCGGGTTATACCAACCAATCGACCAACTTCTTCGTAGGTGCGATTAATACCATTGTCCAGGCCAAATCTTAAAACGATAATATCGCGCTCACGTGGGCCAAGATTTTTTAAGACGTTGTGAATATCTTTAAGCAGTAAATTGTTTTCAGTTAATAAATCTGGTTTGCTCGTTGATAAATCTTCAACCAGATTTTTTAAACTGCCATCTTCATCGCTTTGACCATAAATAGCATCTAGGCTTAAAGGAGTATTGGTCGCATTTAAAATAGTTTCTAATTTTTTGATACTTAAGTTTAAGTATTTGGACAATTCTTCAATACTTGGTTTACGCCCTAATTCCTGGGTTAATTGATAAGTGGTTTTATTGATAACATTAAGTCTTTCGACTACATGAATCGGCAACCTTATGGTTTGAGATTTATTGGCAATGGCTCGGGTTATACTTTGTTTAATCCACCAAGTAGCATAAGTGGAAAACTTAAAACCACGATTGGGATCAAAGCGTTCGGCTGCTTTAATTAAGCCTAAATTACCTTCTTGGATAAGGTCTAATAAGGGTAAACCACGGTGTTGATAACGTTTAGCTACACTGACGACTAGTCTTAAATTGGACTGAACTAATTTCTGCTTAGCCTGATTATTGCCTTGGATAATAAGTTTAGCTAATTCGATTTCCTCAGCTTGATTAAGTAATTTTTCTTTGCCAATATTACGTAAGTATACCTGAATTGCTTCGTCAGTATTAGCTTGCACATGAGTGGTCGTTATTGGTTCTAAATCGGGCTCAAAATTACTGTTTTCATCTTCTTCAACAGTAAATCCTAAATCTTGATTTGTCGTCTCAAAATTATCAAATTCGATTGTATTATAATTGTCTTCCATTTTGACCTTCTTAGAATTTTTTAAATTTCTTAAATAAATTTGGTTTTTTCGCTAACTGGCTTACAGTTAAAGGGTTCAAGATAAAGTAATATGCATTTTCCCTTGACATGTGTATAC